>DATAMY010000090.1:0-53391 GCA_036266535.1 Usitatibacter sp.
GAACGGCGGCCCGCAGTTGCCGCCGTCCAGGCATCCACCGATGAACTTGTCGCCCACGAAGTTGCGCGTGGACAGCCCGTGGCCGCCCGCGCCCAGCGAGTAGTGCGCCCACTGGTCGTTCTTCAGGCGGGAGTACGTGGCGTACCAGGTCGTGGCCTTGTCGAAGTAGTGCTTGTACCCGATCGAGAAGAGATTCGCGGAGTTGTCCGAGGACCCGGGCGTGGCCGCGATGCCGTTCCGATCCTGGATGCCCTGGTCCGGCTGCCCCGGCGTGCGTCCCGCATGTGCCCAGCCGAGATTGATGTCGTCCATCGGCGTCACGTGCTGCGTGAGCGCGAGCCAAGTGGACGTGCGGGTCCGTTCATCGAGGGCCGGCGTGATCGCGTCGCGCTTGAGGCGCTCGATCAGGAAGTCGAGCGTCGTGTGGGTGGGCAATGTGTACTGCACGCCCACCTTGTACGCCATCTCGTCGCGCACGCCGATCGTTCCGGGGACGGTCTCGTCGCCCTTCCGGTTCACGCTCTTATGCAGCTCGTAGCCGGCGATGGCGTAGAGCGGGCCGCTCTGGTAGGTAAGCGCAGTGCTATACGCGTTTCCGAACGAGCCGTCCTCGCACGGAAGGGGCTGCCCATTGTTGCCGTTGAGCCCCGCGGTGGAGTTTCCCCCCGTGCAGTCGGGCTCGCCTTCCGCATAGAGGCCCGTGTCGGTGCTGCGGTTCTGTCCCGGCGAGAAGAGGACTCCGAAGCTGAAGGCGCCCATGCGTGGCGACTGGTACCACACCGAGTGGGACAGGCGAGCGTCGAATTCCGCCCGGTTGTCGCCGCCGCTGTTGCCGATGATCGCGTTGTAATCGCCGGGCGTGCTCGCGAACGGATCGAGCCTGCCTGTGGACGTCTTGTAGGGCGTGTCCGTCTTGCCGAGATACACGGTGCCCATTCCCTTGCTGCGCAGCCCGATGAAGCTGTTGCGCGAGCCGAGGCTGAACTTCTGCGCGGTGCCATCCGGGGCCTGGTCCGACGCCCCGGGCGTGGCGGCGAAGGCGACCTCCGTCTCGAACTGGAAGAGCGCGGTGAGGTCCGGGGTGACCGGGCGCTGGCCCCGTATGCCGAAGTAGGACAGGTTGCTCGAGATGTCGGGCACCCACCCATTCCTGCCGGTGACGGGCTGGCCGTTGTTGATGAAGCCGGACAAGCCGTTGATCTGGTCATCGACCGACACGTCGACGTGGCCATAGAGCGTGACTTGGCCGCCGCCGACCTGGTAGGTGAGATCGCTGCCGGGCCTCGCCGCCGGAGCCGCCGGGGCAGGAGCCGGGGCCGGAGCGCGCTGGAGGGCGCTCTTGAGCTCGTCGATCTGGCGCTGGAGCGAATCGATCTGTCGCTTGAGCGCCTCGTTGTCGGTCTGCGCGGACGCCGTACCGACGAACGCTCCGCATGCGAGCGCCACGGCTACGGCATGCGCGATGGCTCTGGAAAGCATCTTCTTCATGCCTCATTTCCTCCGGGGGAATAGTCGGATGACTCCGAATGTTGTTGGCGGATTTGGCCCGCCGGCTGTTTTATCGGCATTGACGGCAGTCAATATTCACGACAGCGCAGGCTATTCCCGCATCCTGTCGAGAACCTGAACTATATCGCGGCGCGATATTCCTCTTGTCTGGAGCGAAATGTGGCACCGCAGCATCGGCAGGTCACTCCGCCGCAAGGTCCTTCGCCTGCCGGAAGAAGAGGCGCACGCGCGCGTTTCGCAGCCGTCGCCGCATGAAACAAACCATGCTGCCGCCCTGGGTTGGGGCGCCTCCCGATTGGGCCGAGTATGTAAGACTTACCGGACCGTGCGGGACGCGCTCGGCCAACGCGCTGGGAACGTCGAAGACGAGCCAGCCGCCCCGGGGTGATTCCGCTCCCTGCTTGGCGAACGGGACGGGCAATGCAAGCGTCGTCGCGTCGCGAAGGACGAGGAATTCGGCGGCGAACAGGTGCGATCGCTTGGAGATAGGCGGCTTCCTGCCGGCGCCTGCCGGCAACCGGCCGCAATCTAGCGAATCTTGCTGTCGCGAGCCTGTGCAGGTCGCGTTTCAGGGCCAGGACGCGTCAGGCGGCCAGCGAGTCGTCGCCCCGATCCTTCCCGCGTGGCATCAGCACGATGCAGATCGCCATCACCAGCGCGATTGCGAGCGACGAGGCGATGCGTCCCAATTGCCGCGCCGGCTATCCGAGGAACGTCCCGTCCGCGACGAGCGCAGCCTGGAGCGACGAAGCTTGGCAATCGCGAATCGCCGTCCCGGCACGAAGCGCGAGCGCCGCCGCGGTGCCCGCCGCCTGGCCCATCACGAAGCACGCGCCGCTCACGCGCGCGGCGGACTGGCCTCCGTGGGTCATCGAGGCGCAGCGTCCGGCGACCAGCAGGTTCGGCGCGCTGCCCGCGACCGAACGTCTGGGGACGAGCATCCTGAACGGCAGCTGGTTGTAGCCGCGCGAGCCGGGCTCCGGCCATTCCCATTTCACGTCGCCCGCCACGTGGTTCTCGATCGGCCAGCCGTTCACGCCGATGGAGTCGTCGAAATCGGCGCACCGCAGCACGTCCTCCGCCGTGAGCATGTATTCGCCCACGAGGCGGCGCGTCTCGCGGATGCCCACTTGCGGCGCGATGTCGAGCGCGTACGCGTTCTCGAATCCGGGCACCTTCGCGCGAAGGAACCGGAGGTACTCCACGATCTGCCGCCGGCCCTCGAGCTCCGCCTCCGAGAGCGACTTCGCGTCCGTTCCGTCGACGGCGCGACCCTCGGCATCGCGCAGCTGCGTCACGTTCACGCGCCACTCGTACGCGTGCTTCTGCGGCCGGACGATCGCCCCGCGGCGCGGAAAGTGAAACTCGCCCGAAGCTTCGGCGGCGTCCATGAGCGCCGGAATGGATTTCCACGCCTCGCCCGCCTTCGCCGCGTCGACGTTTCCCACGCGGAACATCAGCGTGGGATAAAGGAGCCGCCCCTTGTCGTCGCCCTTCTCGAGGGCCACGCCCGCGCGATGCGCGAGGTCCGCGTCGCCGGAGCAATCGAGGAAGGCACGGCCACGGATGGCGCCGCGGCCCGATTTGGTCTCCACGATGAGCGCGTCGATGTCGCCGGACTCGCGCCGCAGCACCTCCACGCCCAGCGCATGGAACAGCATCTCCACGCCGCGCGAGCCGAGGAGCGCATCGGCCGCGCACTTGAACGCGGACATGTCGTAGGCCTGCGCGTGGATGCGCCCGAAGATGAGGTGCGGCTCCGAAAGGCCATCCAGCGCGCGCATGCGATCGAGAAGCTCGTCCGCCACGCCGTGCACGACCTGGCGGATCTCGCCCCGCACGTTCGCATGCAGCCCGCAGAAGTTGGTGACGCCGGCCGCGGTCCCCATGCCGCCCAGGAAGCCGTAGCGCTCGACGAGCATCACGCTCGCGCCGTGCGCGGCGGCCGAGGCCGCGGCGGCGATGCCCGCGGGACCGCCGCCCAGCACGACGACGTCGCGCTCCGCGACGACCGGGACGGCGCGCGACGGCTCGATCACGCTCGCCACGGAATCAATCCAGCGAGATGTGGTTCTTCTCGATGATGGGTTTCCACCGCGCGAGGTCGGCGGCGAGCGTCGCGCGGAACTCCTCCGGAGTGCCCGCGACCACCTCCATCGCCTGGGCGCGCAGCTTCTCGCGCACGTCCGCCTCCTTCAGGACGGCGATGAGCTCGCGCTCGATCCGCCGCACGATCGGCTCCGGCGTGCGCGCGGGAACGACGAAACCCATCCACGCGTCGCCATAGACGTCCTCGAGCCCCGCCTCCTTCAGCGTGGGAAGGTCCGGGAAGAGCGCCGAGCGCTTCTCCGTCGCCACCGCGAGCGCCTTCAACTTCCCGGCCTTCACCTGCGGCATGACGGCGGCGGCGGGAAGGCAAGCGAGCTGCGCGTCGCCGGAGAGGAGCGCCAGCATCGCGGGCGCGGATCCGGAATAGGGGACGTGCACGATCTGCGTACCGCTCCGCGCGGCGAGCGCTTCCATCGCGAGGCGCGAGATCGTGCCGCCGCCCATCGAGGCGAAGTTGTATTTGCCCGGGTTCTTCCGCAGGAGCGCGAGGAGCTCGCCCGTGCTGTCCACGCCCAGCTGCGGCGACACCACCAGGACGCTCGCCTGCGTCGCGGCGATCGTGATGGGGACGAGGTCCTTCTGCGGGTCGTAGCCCAGGTGGCGGAAGAGGAACGCGTTCACGCCGAGCGGGCCCGCGATGCTGAGACCGATCGTCTGGCCGTCCGGCGCGGCCTTCGCTACCGCTTCGGTTCCGATGTTTCCGCCGGCGCCCGCCTTGTTCTCCACGATCACGGGCTTCCCGATGCGCGGCGAGAGCTTGTCGGCGACCACGCGCGCCACGAGGTCCGGCGTCGATCCGGGGCCGAACGGCACGATGATGTGGACGGGACCGGCGGGCCATTCCTGCGCGAAAGCCGGCACGGCGAAGAAGAGGATGAGGGCGACGAGGAATCTCATGTTGCGTCCACCGCGAGCGGAAAGAATCATGGTAGCAAACGCTCAGAGGCGATAAGAGGCGCGCTCCTGCGGATCGAGCTGCGAGAGAAGCTGCGTCTCCCACGCAAGGTAGCGCCGCGCGGCCTCCTTGTTGCCCTCGTGCCGGTCGTGGACGAAGAAGAGATAGTCGATGCATCGATCGTCCGGCGGGATGCGCGGCGTGGCATCCACGGGCGGCCCCGCATCGCGCCATGCGGCGAAGCCGCCCGCGAGCGCCGCGATGGACTCGATCCCTGCCCGCGCGAGGTCGAACGCGGCGATCCGCGCGAGGACCGGCTCGTCCGAAACGAGCACGACTCGCTTTCCCGCGATCGCTCGAACGAGCTCGCCGAAGCGCGGCCGGATCGACCAGGTGCTCCCGGGAACGTGGCCCTTTCGATACGCCATGCTCGAACGTACGTCGACGACGGCGATCTCGCCCGTGCCGATCGCGCCCACCAGCGCATCGACGCCGATCGGCGGCACGTCCGGGAGCGCGATGGCCTCGCGTGCCGCGCGAATCCCGGACGATGTCCCGCGTTCCAGCACGCACGCGTCGTGCCCCATGCGCGCGAGCCAGCTCGCGATCACCGGCGCGCGGACGCCATCGCCATCGACGACCACGATCCGCGCGTTGCGGACCGCGATCCATTGGTCGGTCGCCTGCAGCAGCTGGCCGCCGGGCGCATGCACCGCGCCGGGAAGCGATCCGGCGGCGTATTCCTCGGGCGTGCGGACGTCGAGGAGGTACACCGTGCGCGAGGGATCGGCGAGATCGCGCTCGATGTCTGCGTCGGCCGCGAAGCGCACGCCGTAGCGCTCGGCGAGCGCGCGCGCACGCGCACGTGCCGTTTCGAGACGGGCATCGTCGGCCACCGCGGGATAGGCCCGCAGCGCGCCGTGCTCGAGCGGGAAATCGGAGAGATACCAGCCCTGCGTCCCGTTCTCCAACGCGAAGACCGGATTGGGAATGCCGAGATCGATCAGCGTCTGCGCGCCGACGATGCTGCGCGTGCGGCCGGCGCAATTCACGACGATGCGCGTCTCGGGATCGGGAACGATCGCGTGGATGCGGTAGGCGAGCTCGCCGTTGGGACAGCACGTCGCGCCGGGGATGCTCATCTTGCGGAATTCCGAAAGCGGGCGGCCGTCGATCACGACCACGTCTTCACTGTCCCGCTGCAGCGCGGCCAGCTCCGCGGCGCTGACGCGCGGCGTGTGGCGCTCGTGCTCGACCAGCTCGCCGAACGCCTTGCTCGGCACGTTCACGCCCGCGAAGAGCGTGTAGCCCGCCCGCGCCCAAGCCGCCGTCCCGCCTTCCAGCACGCGCACCTCGGTGTATCCGAGCTCGCCCAGCCGAGACGCGGCGTGCTCCGCGACGCCGAGGACTCCATCGTCGTATACCACGATGCGCGTGCCACGGCGGGGAACGAGCCGCGCGAGATCCGCTTCCAGGCGGCTGAACGGAAGCGGCACGCCGAAGAAAAGATGCGACTCGCCGTACCGGCCGTGCTCGCGGATATCGAGGAGCGCGATCTCGCGGCCATCGTGGAGCCAGGCCTTGAGGGTCTTCGGGTCCACCGATTCGATTACCATGGACGCCCGTTACAAGGAGGTGCGATGGCGAGGAAACTCATCAGCTCCGGCTCGACCTTCGAGTCCCAGATCGGCTATTCACGCGCGGTGGTGGACGGCGACTGGATCTTCGTCTCGGGCACGACGGGATTCGACTACGCGAAGATGACGATCGCGGAGGACGTGGTCGCGCAGGCCGAGCAGTGCCTGAAGAACATCGATGCGGCGCTCCGCGAGGCCGGGTCGAGCCTCCAGGACGCGGTGCGGGTGACGTACATGCTCCCGAATGCCGCGGATTTCGAGCCCTGCTGGCCGGTGCTGCGCAAGTACTTCGGCGACGTGCGGCCGGCGGCGACGATGATCTCGGCGGGCCTCGCCGATCCGCGCATGAAGATCGAGATCGAGGTGACGGCGAGGAAGCGCGGGGCCTGACGCGCCCCGCGCCCGGCCCGGATCACTTCTGGTAGTAGATGGTGGAGATCGCTTCCGGATAGTACTGGCGCTTCGGATCGTAGTAGATGCAGTAGATCATCGCGGCGCCGGCGCCGGCCGCTTGCGGCGTCCCGTTCTGGCAGAAGTGGTTGTACGGGCTGCCGCTGTACGACCAGGCGGCGTCGAGCCATGCCTGGCTGTTGTCGCCGCCCACGGTGAGCGTGGAGCTCGTCCCCGAGTCGTAGCGGCGCACGCGGAAGATGTACTGGCTCTGCTGCCCCTGCTCGCTTCCCGTCATCTGCGTCCAGGGCTTGCCCGCCATCGTGCCGCCGCCCACGCTGCGGCTGTCTCCCGAATAGATCACCTTGTTGTTGGCGAGGTTCGTGAGCCGCAGCATGTATCCCTGGTATGTCGCCTTGCCGAAGATCGCCCAGTCGATGCGCTGCGAGGCCGAGACTTTCCATTTCTCGGCGTCCGTGAGCTTGTCGAGGGTGAGCGGCGCGTTGGTCAAGCCGATGCCATAGGACGCGGCGGTATTCGTGCTCAGGAACTTGCCGGTGTAGTTGTCCTTCACCATCACGACCATTCCGTCCGTGAGCGGGACGGCGTCGCGATCCCACGCCGCGATGACGGGAATGCGCTCGAAGGTCGCCGTGACGGGCGCGAGGCCGGCCGCGACCTTGACGGCGCAATTTTCCGTGTTGCCCGTGCACGGACCGCCCCACGAGACCAGGCGGTTGCCGGAAGCGGGTTTCGCGTGGAGCGTCACGGTCGTGCCGAGGTTCGCGTCGAAGGCACAGGCCGTGCCGCAGCTCATTCCCTCCGCCCACGCCACGGCGCCCAGCGTCGGGGCTGCGATCGTCACGCGGGCCTGCGTCGTCTTGAGATAGAAGCGCAGCGCCACCTTCCCGTAGCCTTTGAGGTCCGCGCGAGGCCATGCGGCATTGTCGACGAAGACCGGCTCCATGCCGACCAGCGTGTTGGGCGTGAGCGAGATCTTGACGACGTCACCCTTCGCGATGGGACGGGTCACGCCCGAAATCGGGAAGCTCGTCGCCCAATCCGAAGAGCGCTGCTTGAGGCCCGTGAAGTTGTTGTCGTACACGCGCTGCCCGCCGACGTCCATCGTCACGCGCATGCTGTATGGGTTCTGGTTGTTCCCCATGTTGATGGCGAGCTCGGTGGGGGTGCCGCCCTCGGCCGCCGTGAACTGCTGGGTGAACGTGTAGTTCGCGGGCCAGCCGTAGGACTTGCCCGATGCCGCTTGGGTGTTCTTGACGATGAACCCCGTTTCCGCGCCCGCCGCCATGCTGCCCAGCAGCAGGCACAGGCCGAGCCCCGTGCGCCAACGCCTCGTGAAAGACGTTTTCATTTGGATTCCCCCTTATTGTCGTGAATGCAGGTTAGGGGCTGGGCGAAGGCCGCGTCAAGGGCCTGGCATGCGACGAAGGTCTAGAGCATTTGGTCCCGGGCGTGGCCGGACGCTTCGGCGCGCGCCGCAGCATCGCGCCGATCCCCGGGTATAGGATGGTCGAATGGCGAAGACACCTCGCATCGAGCCGCGGTTCGCCCGCATCGCGGCCTCCATCGGAGATCCCACGCGCGCCCGGATGCTGGGCGTCCTCATGACCGGCGAGCACCTCCCGTCCGGCGAGATCGCCCAGGCCGCCGGCGTGAACCCGTCGACCGCGAGCGAGCACCTCGGAAAGCTCGTGCACGAAGGGCTCATCGCCGTCGAGGCGCGCGGGCGCCACCGCTATTTCCGCGTGGCCGATGGCGACGTCGCACGCGCGCTGGAGGCGCTCTCGCTCGTCGCCGAGCGCACGGCCGCGAGCGACAAATGGCGGAAGGAGCCGTTCCAGTCCTTGAAGCACGCGCGCACCTGCTATCGGCACCTCGCGGGCGAGCTGGGCGTGCGGCTACTGCGCTCGATGCTCGATCGCCGCCGGATCGTCGCGGTCGAGCGCGGCTACGAGATCACGCCCGCGGGCGGCGCCTGGCTCGCGCAGCTCGGCATCGATCCCAAGGAAGCGGCGCGCGGCGAACGCTACGCCTATGCCTGCCTCGACTGGTCCGAGCGGCGCGACCACATGGCCGGCAAGCTCGCGACATCCCTCCTCGACCGCTTCATGGAAAAACGCTGGCTCGCCCGGGTGCCGCAGACGCGCGCGCTCAACGTGACGCCCGAGGGCCGGCGGACGTTCGCGGCCATGCTGTAGCATCGGGGTCATGTCCCAGGACGAGACCGAGTTCGACAAGCTCCTCAAGGAAACGCGCGAATGGGAAGCGCGCGACCGCGCCCGCCACGGGCCGTCTGCGATGAGCGAGAACGACGCTGCGCCGGTCGTGCCGGGCCCGACTCGAACGCCGGCGAAGGCCGCCGAGCCGATCTCGATGAAGCAGAAGCCGGCGCAAGCGGCGATCCCCAAGCTCAAGGTCAAGGGCGCCAGCGGGTGGTTCTGGCTCCTCGTCTTCCTCTACTTCGCGTTCAAGTTCTTCACGCGCTGAGGAAGCTGGGAGGCTAGTGAATTGGCGGAGAGAGAGGGATTCGAACCCTCGATACGGGTTTAAGCCCATATAACGCCTTAGCAGGGCGCCCCCTTCGGCCTCTCGGGCATCTCTCCGGCGAAGCGGAATTATAGCCGACCCATCGATGCGATGATGGCGGCTTCGCTACGACGAGGTTTCCACGCATGAAGTTCCGTCTCCTTGCGATCGCCCTCCTCGCGCTGTCGGCGGCGTGCACCTCCGTTCCGCGGCATGGGCCGCCGCTCGACGCCGGCGTGGGTGCTACGCCCCGCATCGCCCAGACCGCCAACCCCATGGCCACGCGAGCCGCGCTGGACATGCTGGATCGCGGCGGAAACGCGGTCGACGCGATCGTGGCCGCACAGATGGTGCTGGGCCTCGCCGAGCCGCAGATGTCCGGGATCGGCGGTGGGACCCTCATCATTTACCGCGACGCCGCGACCAACCGCCTCGAGACCTTCGACGGGCTGGCCGCGGCGCCCGCGCATACCACGGCGAGCCTGCGGACGGACGTGGACGGCACCCTCCTTTCCGCTGAAGCCGTGCGCCACGGCGGCCGCTCCGTGGCGGTGCCCGGGACGCTCCCGGTGCTCGCCGAGATCCACCGGCGCCATGGAAAGCTCCCCTGGTCCGCGCTCTTCGAGCCCGCGATTGCCTTGGCCGAACGTGGATTCCCGATCCCGGAGTATCTCCACCGCATCATCGTGCTGGACGACATCACGCCCGGGAAGTATCCGGACCTCCGCATGTTCTTCGACGCGTCGGGCGAGCCGCTCGCGATCGGGACGATCGTGAGGAATCCCGAGTACGCGCAGACGCTGCGTCGGATCGCCGCGCGCGGCATCGACGGGTGGCTGGGCGACGGCGGCGCGGAGCGCATCGTCGAGGCGGCCCATCGCGGCGACCTTCCCACGCTCATGACGCCGCAGGACTTGCGCGATTACCGGCCGGTCGAGCGCGACCCGATCTGCGCGCCGTTCCTCGCCTATCGCGTGTGCACGGTGCCGCCGCCTTCGTACGGCGGCGTCTTCCTGTTGCAGGCGCTGCAGATGCTCCAGGCGCGCTCGGACGGCCGCTACGATCTGGGCGATGCCTCTTTCGTCCATCTGTACGTCGAGACGGGCAAGCTTGCGCGCGCGGACCGTGCGGCATGGGTCGGCGATCCGGCGTTCGGGAAGGTGCCGACCGCGGGCCTCGTCTCCCCCGCCTATGCCCGGGAACGCGCGGCGTCGATCGACGCGGGACACGCGAATCCGTCGCCGCGCGCGGGCAGGCCGCCGGGAACCGCCGCGATGCGCAACCCGAACCCGGAGCTCAGCATGGGCGGCACGAGCCAGCTCACCGTCGCGGACGCCACGGGCAACGTCGTCGCGATGACGACCACGATCAATCTGGGGTTCGGCGCGCGCCTGATGGTGGACGGCTACGTGCTGAACGACGCGCTCACGAACTTCTCCGCCGCGCCCAAGCCCGGCCAATCCCGCGCGAACGCGATGGAACCGGGAAAGCGTCCCTTCACGTCGATGGCGCCCGCGATCGTGCTGGACAAGGACGGCAACGTCGTCGCGGCCGGTGGATCGGCGGGCGGGGGGCCGATTCCCGATTACCTCGTGCAGGGGTGGATCGACCTTCTCGTCCACGGCATGACGCCCGCGGAGGCCGTTCGGCAAGGACACGTTTCGACCGCGACCGTGGGCAAGGTCGTGGTCGAGAAGGGCACGCCGGCGGCGCAGCTCGCGGACGGCCTGCGCGCACGGGGACACGAGGTGGTGATCGGGCCGCTTCTCTCCGGCGCGGGCTACATCGAGCGCGCGGGCGGCGGCTGGATCGGCGCGGCGGACCCGCGGCGCGGCGGGAACGCGGCTGGAAATTAAGGTTTACGTCATTCCCGCGTAGGCGGGAATCCAGGATGGGTTCCCGCCTACGCGGGAACGACGGGGAGGCGAGCGGGAACGATGGGGAGGCGAGCGGGAACGACGGGGAGGCGAGCGGGAACGACGATCATTTCAGCTCGTCCAGCAGGAACGTGTACGTGATGGCCCACATGTAGGCCTGCTGCGCAGGCGTAGAACCCGCGCCGTGCCCGCCCTCGGTGTTCTCGAAATAGAGAACATCGTGGCCCTCCGCCTTCATCTTCGCGACCATCTTCCGCGCGTGGCCCGGGTGCACGCGATCGTCGCGCGTGGTCGTCGTGAAGAGGACGCGCGGATATTTCACGCCGGCCTTCACGTTCTGGTACGGCGAGTACTTCGAGATGAACGCCCAGTCGCCCGGAACGTCCGGGTCGCCGTACTCGCCCATCCAGGATGCGCCCGCGAGCAGATGGCTGTAGCGCTTCATGTCCAGGAGCGGCACCTGGCAGACCACCGCGCGGAAGAGCTCCGGGCGCTGGATGAAGGTGGCACCCACGAGGAGGCCGCCGTTGCTCCCGCCCATGATGCCGAGGTGCCGGGGCGACGTGATGCCGCGCGCGATCGCGTCCTCCGCGACCGCGATGAAATCGTCGAACGAGCGCTGGTGTCCCTCGCGCTGTGCCGCGTGGTGCCAGGCGGGGCCGAACTCGCCGCCTCCCCGCAGGTTCGCGAGGATGTAGGCGCCGCCGCGCTCGAGCCAGCCCGAGCCCAGCGTGCCGCTGTATGCCGGCGTCATCGAGATCTCGAAGCCGCCGTAGCCGTAGAGGATCGTGGGTGCCGTGCCGTCGCGCTTGGCACCTTCGCGCATCACGAGGAAGTACGGCACCTTCGTGCCATCCTTCGACGTCGCCTCGTACTGCGTGACCGCCAGGCCCTTCGCCTCGAAGAACGCCGGGAGCGACTTCATCTTCTCGCGAGGCGCGCCGTCCGCATGCGCGAGGTAGAGCGTCGTGGGCTCGACGAAGCTCGTGACCGTGAGCCAGTAGTCGTCGCTCGTATCCGCATCGAAGGGTGAGACGCCCACGGTGGACGCGGGCGGGACGGGGATTTCTTGGCGGGCCCAATGACCCTCTCCCACTCCCTCACCTTTACGGGAGCCCGAGGGAGAGGGAGCAAGGCGCACCACCCGGCTCTTGACGTTATCCAACAGGTCCAGCAGGAAGGCGTTGCGGGTCGCGGTGAAGGCCTGCAGCGCCACGCGCTCCGAAGGCTCGAAGAGGACGTCGAACGCGCGATCGCCGGAGAGGAACGCATCGAGCGGCGCCGCGATGAGCGCGCCGGCCTTGTACGTGACGTCCGCGGGCTTCCAGTCGGTGCGAAGCGTCACGAGGAGCCAGCCGCGCGCCGTGGCCACCTCCGCATCGAGCGGGACCTGCAGGCGGATCCAGTGGTCGCCCTCGCGCAGGTACTCCTCGCCCTCGTAGAACGTGATGCCGCGGCGGATGCGCTCGTACGTGCGGCCCGGCTCGTGGATCACGATCGCGTGGGAGCTGACATCGGTCGCCTCGCCTTCGAAGACCGTCTTCGCGGCGGAGAGCGGCGTTCCGCGCTTCCACTCCTTCACGATGCGCGGATAGCCCGACGTGGTCATCGTGCCCGGCCCGAAATCGCGGCCGAGGTAGATCGTGTCCGCGTCGCGCCATGCGACGTCCTGCTTCGATTGCGGCGAGAAGAAGCCGCCCTTCACCCAGGACTTCGCGACGGTATCGAACTCGCGCACCTCGATCGCATCCGCGCCGCCGCGGGACAGCATGACGAGGCAGCGGCGGTAGTCGGGATAGAGGCACGTCGCACCCTTCCAGACCCATTTCTCGTGCTCGTCCGCCGAGAGACGATCCAGGTCCAGCACCACCTCCCAGGCCGGCGCCGGCTTCCGGTATTCCTCGAGCGTCGTCCGCCGCCAGACGCCCCGGGGCGACTTCTCGTCCTGCCAGAAGTTGTAGAGCCACTTCCCGCGCTTCCCCGCGTAGGGAATCCGGTCGTGCGAGTTGTAGATCTGGAGGAGCCGGTCGTGGATCGACTTGAACTCCGGCTTCGATTCCAGGAGCGGGCGGCTCTCGGCATTCCGCGCCTCGACCCATGCGAGCGCCTTGGCGCCATCGACATCCTCCAGCCAAAGATAGGGATCCTCGGAGTCGGGGGCGGCGGCGTGGGAGGCGAGGACCATGGAGGCGGTGACGGCGATGGCGAGCCTGTGGAGGATGTTCATCTCGGCTTGGACTGGGATTTCCAGGGATGGTACGCGTCCGCGAATCGGATGCGTTCCTCGATGCTCGGATGGGTCGCCCGGAACGCCCGGTAGAATGGCGAAGGGCTCGACACGAGGAGCGGATAGCACTTCATGTCCTTCACGTACAGCATCGCCTCGCTCGCGTTGTCGTGCGTGAGATCGAGGGCGAAGCGATCGGCGCGGCGCTCGACCATCGTCCGCTGGTACGCCCGGCCGAAGGGCAACGCCACGAGATACGCCACCACGAGGATCGAGACGACGAGCGGAAGGGAAGCCGGGTTCGCGAGGTCGTCGAATCCGAAGCGCCCATGCCACCGCGAAACCGCCTGGCCGCCCACCCACCGCACGAGGCCCAGCGCGAAAAAGAGCCACGCCGAGATCATGGCGAATGCCTTCACGTTGTCGTCATGGATGAAGTGGCTGGACTCATGGGCGACGCTCTCGACGATCTCCGCCGGCGGATATTGCTCGACCAGCGTGTCGTCGAGCAGCATCACCCGCGTCGGTCCCAGGCCGATGACGGTCGCCGCGCCGCAACCGGTCCGTTCGTCCGAATGCTGGATGCCGATGCGCCCGGCGGGCACGCCCGCCCGCGACGCGATCGCGCCGATCTCCCGGTCGATCGCGGACGTCCCGAGCGGCGCGTACGCGCGAGTCCAGGGCTGCGCGGCGAGAACCAGCAGCACGAGGCCGCACGCCGGAATCGCGGCGAGGAGCCACCAGGAGCGTGGGCCGCGTGCCATGAGCGCATAGAGCGCCAGGGCAGCGGCGACGCAGCCGGCAATGAGCAACAGTGATTCCATGAGCTCCCCGGGCATCCACGCGCCGAGGGACGTGGCGGGCGACCCCGTCGCGCGATCGAGGGCCCGGACCCAGAACCAACCGAGCGGCGCGCGCAAGAGCTGAAGGAGGATCACGAAGGTCGCGGCGAAGGCGGCGATGACCACATACCTTCGATGACCCGCAAGCCGCGAGATGGCCGCGCACAAGCGGCTGCCGAATCCCGACGCTAGAAGGAGGAGCGCCAGCGCGGGAGCCGCCAATTGATCGGCCAGCCAGAAACGATCGCTCACGCCCTGCCAGGCCAGCGCCGCGACGGACGAGGCCGGGACCGCTGTCACGGCCGCATCTTCTCCTCGTCCGGCGCCTTGTCGAGCTGGAACTCCTTGTGCAGCACCCGCACCGCGAGCTCCATGTACTTCTCGTCCACGACGACGGAGGTCTTGATCTCCGAGGTCGAGATCATCTGGATGTTGATGCCCTCCCGCGCGAGCGTCCCGAACATGCGCGAGGCGATGCCCGCGTGGGTGCGCATGCCGATCCCCACGAGCGAGACCTTCGCGATCCGGTCGTCGCCCACGATGCCCCGCGCCTGGATCTCCGCCTTCACCTTCTCGAGGATCTGCATCGCGCGCTTGTACTCGTTCCGGTGCACGGTGAACGAGAAGTCGGTCATGCCTTCGGTCGACGCGTTCTGGATGATCATGTCGACGTCGATGTTGGCGTCCGCCACGGGGCCCAGGATCGCGAACGCGATGCCGGGACGGTCAGGGACGCCCAGCACCGTGATCTTGGCTTCGTCGCGGTTGAACGCGATGCCGGAAATGATGGCCTGTTCCATGTTCTCTTCTTCCTCGAACGTGATGAGGGTGCCCATGTCGGTCGAGTTCACGTCGGTGAACGAGGACAGCACCCGGAGCTTCACCTTGTACTTGCCCGCGAACTCGACGGAGCGGATCTGCAGCACCTTCGAGCCCAGCGAGGCGAGCTCGAGCATCTCCTCGAAGGTGACCGTATCGAGGCGCCGCGCCTCCGGCACGATGCGCGGATCCGTCGTGTAGACGCCGTCCACGTCGGTATAGATCTGGCACTCGTCCGCCTTCAGCGCCGCCGCGAGCGCGACACCCGTCGTGTCCGATCCCCCGCGGCCGAGCGTCGTGATGTTCCCGCCGCTGTCGATGCCCTGGAAACCCGCGACCACCACGACGTTTCCCGCGGCGAGGTCGCGCCGGATGTTCTGCTCCTCGATCGCGAGGATGCGCGCCTTCGAATAGGCCTCGTCCGTGCGTATCGGCACCTGGAACCCGGTGTAGCTGCGGGCCTTCAGTCCCAGCTTGTGGAGCGCGATGGATAAAAGGCCGATCGAGACTTGTTCACCCGTCGAGGCGATCACGTCCAGCTCGCGCGGGTCCGCCTCCGGATTCAGCTCTTTCGCGAGCCCGAGCAGGCGGTTGGTCTCGCCCGCCATGGCGGAGGGGACGACGACGATCTGGTGGCCTTCCTTCACGAACCGCTGGACGCGCCGCGCGACCTCGCGAATGCGCTCCGGGCTGCCCATGGAGGTGCCGCCATACTTCTGGACGATCAGGGACACAGGGGGAAACCGGCAGGCAAAAGGGGCCATTTTAGCCTGCCAATTCGTCTATAGTGGAGTCGAATCCGCCGGCGCCCCCCTCCCATGAAGAGCCACCTGCGGCCCCGTACCCTCGCCGTCATCGCCCTAGCTTGCGGCCTCGCCGCGAGCCTCGCCGCCTGGCTCGCCTCCGGCCGCCTGGTCGAGCGCGAGTCGCGCGCGCGCTTCGCCGCGCAAGCCGCGCTCGCGGGAAGCCTCCTCGAGCGGCGCATCCAGCGCTACACGGACCTCCTCTACGGCGTCGCGGCGCTGGCATACCACGACCCGACCTTGAGCCGCGCGGAATACGCGCGCTACGTCTCCGCGCTGGAGCTCGGGCGCCGCTTCCCGGGCGTGCACGCGGTCGAGCTGATCCGACGGGTGCCGGACGAGGAACGCGACGAGTACGTCCAGCGCGTGCGAGCGGACCGGTCGCTCTCCCCCACGGGTTATCCGGCCTTCGACATCCGGCCCTCGGGACGGCGCGACGAGTACTGGGTCGTCGACTTCGTCGAACCGCGCGAGGGCAACGAGTCGGTGTTCGGGCTGGACATGCGCACGCGCATCGGTGCCGCAGCGGCCGCGGAGCGCGCGCGCTCGAGCGACGAGCCCGCGGCCACGGGGCGCTACCGCCTGGGCCAGGACATCGTCGCGAGCTACGGGATCGTGATCTACCTTCCGGTGTATGCGGCGGAAGCGGCGCCGGTCGCGGATCCGCGGCGGCGGACGCTGCGCGGCTTCGTGGACGTTGCGCTTCGCGTGGACGACATGCTCGCGGACGTGCTGGCCGAGCCGTTGGTAGGCGGCCTTCGGCTGCAGATCCGCGACCAGGGGAACGTCGGCTCGACGGAATCCGGCGTGCAGGACACGGTGTTCTACCGGAGCCCGGAACCGCGGGAGGCCTCCGGGCCGTTCCCGGTGGCGGAGTGGCGCCACGACATGCGCGAGACCGTGGCCGTGGCGGGACGCTCGTGGCAGCTCGAGTTCGAGTCGCCGCCGGAGCTCCATCCCTGGCTCAACCGCTTCCCGCTGCTGGTCCTGGGCGCCGGCCTCGGCATGACGCTCCTCATCTACACCGCGCTCACGACCGTCGCGCGCGCCCGGAGCGCGGGGCTGCGCGTGGCGGACCGGGCGACCACGGAGCTGCGCCGCCAGCTCTCGTTCACCCAGCAGCTGATCGAGGCGATGCCGAACCCGGTCTTCTTCAAGGACGGGGACGGACGCTACCTGGGCTGCAATCGGGCGTTCGAGGACTACATCGGCGTCTCGCGCGAGCTCTTGATCGGGAAGACCGTGGACGACATCGCCGCGCAGGAATTCGCGGACCTCTCGATGCGGGCGGACCAGGCGCTCCTCGAGCAGAGCGGCACGCAAAGCTACGAGACGAGCCTCCTCTACGCGCGCGACGGCACGCGCCACGACGTGCTCGTGAACAAGGCGACGTTCTACAGCCCGTCCGGCGAGGTCGCGGGCCTCGTCGGCGTTCTCGTGGACATCACGGAGCGGAAGGAGCTCGAGGCGCAGACCCGCGAGAGCCACGAGCGGCTGCGCGCCGTGATCCACGCCTCGCCGCTCGCGATCATCGCCCGGGACACGGAGGGCGTCATCCGCATGTGGAACCCGGCCGCGGAGCGCATGTTCGGCTGGAAGGAGGAAGAGGTCCTCGAGACCAACACCTCGATCGTGCCGCTGAGGCTGCGCCCGCAGGCGAAGGACCTGCGGCAGCGGGCGCAGTCGGGCGAGACGATCTGGATGGAGGAGACGCGCCGCCTGCGCCGCGACGGCTCGGAATGCGACGTGTCGCTCTCGATCGCACCCATCTACGGCGAGGGCAACGTCGCGATCGGGACGATGGTGACCCTCGCCGACATCTCGCGCCGGAAGCTCGCCGAGCAGGCGCTGCGCGAGAGCGAGGAGCAGCTGCGCCTCGCGATGGACGCGGCGCAGATGGGTACCTGGTACTGGGAGTGCGACAGCGACCGGTTCGTGCACTCGGAGGGATTGAGCGTGCTCTTCGGCGGAAGGGCGACCGATCCGATGTCGCATTACCTCGTCTTCCAGCAGCGCCTCCACCCGGAAGACCGCGACCTCCTCGATGCGACCATGCGCCACGCCGTGCGCCGCGGCGTCGACTTCCAGGTGGACTACCGCGTGGTGTGGCCGTCGGACGGCTCGACCCACTGGCTCACGAACCGCGGCCAGATCCACCGCGACGAGAAGGGGCGGGCCAAGCGCGTGATCGGCGTCGCCATGGACATCACGGACCGGAAGCTCGCCGAGCAGCGGATCGCGCACATGGCGCACCACGATGCGCTCACCGGGCTCCCGAACCGCGTGCTCCTGCGCGACCGCATCCAGCAGGCGATCGCCCAGGCGCACCGGAACTCGACGGAGCTCGCGGTCCTCTTCCTCGACCTCGACCGCTTCAAGACGATCAACGACTCGCTGGGCCACCAGCTGGGCGACCGGCTGCTGCAGTCGGTCGCGAGCCGCATCCTCGTGTGCGTGCGCGAGGGCGACACGGTCGCGCGCGTGGGGGGCGACGAGTTCGTGATCGTGATCCCGGGGATCGAGTCCTCGGCGGACGCGTCGTCGGTCGCGTCGAAGATCCTGGAGGTGCTCGCGAGCGCGTTCCACTTGAACGGGAACGATCTCCACGTCTCCGCCTCGATCGGGTTGAGCCTCTACCCGTCGGACGGCGCGGACGCGGAGACGCTCATGAGGAACGCCGACACCGCGATGTACCACGCCAAGGATTCGGGACGTGGGAATTTCCAGTTCTTCACGCAGCACATGAACGTCGCGGCGCAGCAGCGGCTCACGCTCGAGAACGCGCTCCGCCGCGCGCTCGAGGCGCGCGAGTTCGAGCTCCACTACCAGCCGCTCTTCGACCTCGCGACGCGCGCGATCACGGGCTTCGAGGCCCTGCTGCGGTGGAACGCGCCCGGCGGCGAGGTGGCCTCGCCCGGCCAGTTCATCGCGGTGGCCGAGGAATCCGGGCTCATCGTTCCCATTGGCGAATGGGCGCTCCGCGAGGCGCTGGGGCAGGCCAAGGCGTGGCAATCCGCGGGCCATCCGCTCACCATCGCGGTCAACGTTTCCGCGCACCAGCTCGCGAGGCCCAACTTCACCGCGCAGTTGAAGGGCCTGCTGGAGGAGACGGGCGTCGAGCCGTCGCTCCTCGAGCTCGAGGTGACCGAGGGCGTGATCATCGAGGGGGCGGGCGAGGCCCGGGAGGCGATCGACCACATCGCGGCACTGGGCGTGAGCATCGCGATCGACGACTTCGGGACCGGCTACTCGGGGCTCGCGTACCTCAAGCGCCTGCCCATCGACACGGTGAAGATCGACCAGTCGTTCGTCCGCGACCTCACCGTGGATCCGGACGACGCCGCGATCGTGACCGCGATCGTCGCGATGGCGGTGAGCCTTGGCGTGGACGTGGTGGCCGAAGGGATCGAGACCGAGGAGCAGCTGGAGCAGCTGAAGCGCCTCGGCTGCCGCCGGGGCCAGGGCTACCTGCTCGCGCGCCCCATGAACGCCGCCGCCGTCACGGCGCTCCTCGGCGCCGCCCTCGAACACGCCTAAACCGGGGACAGACCACATTTTTCATAGGCCGCAACGGTATGTTGCGTGCAATGATAAATGTGGTCTGTCCCCGGTTTAATCAGTGGTTGTCCAGCGCGAGCCGCTTCAGGTCCTCGGCGAAGGCGCTCTTCGCCTGCGTCTGCCGCAGGGTCGAGACGAGCTTCAGCTTGACCGCGTCGTTGCCGGGCCACACGGTCTCCAGCCAGTTGTAGCCCGCGTTCCCGTGGCCCGTATAGGTGTAGCGGTTCATCTCCGCCGAGACCGCCGCGAGCACGCCGCTCGCGTAGTAGTCCTGCCACTCGAGCTTCTCCACCGAGCGCCCGGTCTTGATCGCCTGCAGCTTCGCCTTGATGTCCTGGGTGCGCGACTGGCGGCGGAGCGTCCCGAACTCCCCGCAGCGCTCCTTCAGCCACAGGTTCGCGGTCGCGACCGGCAGCGTGCACACGGGCGGCGGCTGGCCGGGAAGCCTCGAGAGCATCAGGTCCTGCGCGAGCTCCATCCGGCCTCGGGTCCCCACTTCCAGCACCATCATCGGGAAGTACGAGTTCGCGTACGGCGCGAATGCGCTCGCGGAGGAATCGTCCGCGGAGATCATGATCGGCGCCTTGCGGCCGGGCACGTCGACGAATTCGCCTCCGCCCATCGCGCCCGCCGAGTACGCGGCGATGCGCTTCACCTGCGGCTTCAGGCGATAGACGTAGTGCGTGGTGCAGCAATTGGCCCCGCCCGTGAAGGTGGAGAGGTGCAGGTCCGGCGTGCCGTCGCCGTCCAGGTCGCGGCCGATCGAATGCACGGTCCAGCGCGCGCCCGGCTCCGCGTCCTTCGGACCCGACTGCCAAGCGGGCTTCCCCTGCTTGAAGACGACGACGCGCTCGTCCGCCGGCGCGCCCTTCGCGTGCGCCACCACGACCTCGTACTCCTGGTAGTCCTTCGTGTCGCCCGCCTCGAGGCCCTGCGATTCCAGCCAGGCCTTGGGGTCCTGCGCGAGCGCGCCGCCCGCGCCCATCGCCGCGATCGCGACGAGGATCATCCGCCAGCGTTGCATTGCTGCCCTCCCGTTTGCCGTGCGCACGTGATTTTTTGTGCGTTAACTTACCATGGACGGGCGTTGCGCAGAAGGAAGCAAGACGCGTACATTACGCCGGCTCATGCTTCGCTCCCTTCCCGCCGCGATCGCCTTCGCGCCGCTGCTCTTCTGCGCGCCGGCGCGGGCGGCCGGGATGCTCGTCGAGCCGCCGGTATTCCAGAGCCGCAACGGCGTCCTCGACATCATGATGGTCGCGATGCCGCGGCCGATCGCGGGCATCTCGTTCAGGCTGCCGCGTGGCGGTGCGGTGATCCATCCCACGGGTTGGGTCTACCGGATCTGTCCGCGTCCGCCGTCGGGACTGAGCTGCCCCGCAGGCAAGGGCACGGCCTCGGCCTATGGCGGAGCGCGCCTCGCGCTCGAGCCCGGCGATGTCCTCAAGGTGCGTTTCGTGAACCGGCTGCCTGCCATCGACCCCGCGACGCTGAAGCATGCGACGGACGCGGGCGGATCGAACCTCTTCCTCAATCCGACGAACCTGCACACCCACGGCATCGTCACGCCGCCGCGCGTCCCGACCGCCGACGATCCGACGTACGGCGATTACTCCTACGTGTCGATCTTCAATTCGGCGAACGGGAGACCGGTCGCGCACGCCGGCCACGAGCACGGGCCGATCGCGATGGATACCGTGGACTACGTCATCCCCATCCCCGCGGACCATCCGAGGGGCCTCTACTGGTTCCACCCGCACGAGCACGGCCTTTCGCTCAACCAGGTGTCGGAAGGTCTGTCCGGGCTCATCACCATCGGGAGCGTGGGCGACTACGCGAGGGGCGATGCGAGCCCCGGGCGCTGGCCCGCCGCGAACGTCCGCCACCTGATGCTGAAGGAGACGCAGGTGCTCGCGACCGGGGACGTCTTCCACCAGCAGGATCCGGATTTCTGCGAGCAGTTTCCCGGGAAGGGGGAAGTACGCGAGGGCTCTTGTCCTGGCAAGAACGATGCCGACGACAAACGCGACTTCACCGGCGGTGCGTGGTACATGACGGTCAACGGCCAGCGCTTCCCCAACGTGCCGATCACGTCGGCCGATGGGGAGATCTGGCGCCTCGTCAACGGGTCTGCCAACGTGACCTGGGACCTGAAGCTCGTCGACGATGCCACGCACGAGCCGATCGCCATGCAAGTCGTTTCCGTCGACGGAGCGGCCGCGCATTTGCCCCAAGCGCATGAGAACGCCGGCGCCGTGCCGTGCGCGAATGCGACGCCCTCCGCGCGCTGCGTGAGCGAGATCGTCATGATGCCGGGCTCGAGGGCCGAGCTCTGGGTCACGTATCGCGATGCACATGGTGCCGTCGCGAGGCCTCCGAAGGGCGCGTCCGCGACGCTCAGGATGGTCGGGATCAGGATGGGGACGGGCGATGCGTGGCCCGCGGTCGATCTCGCGAAGGTGCGGTTCCAGCAGCGCGGCGCGCGCAAGCTCACGCGAAACGAGGTGGTCGTCGCGCGGTCCGATGCCGCTGCGGCCCCAATGCACTCGGTTGTTCTTTCCGGCGCGCCCGAGCCGGCGTGCGCGCCCCTGCCCCCGGGCCATCGCCGCCGCATCTTCTTCGGCCTCTCGGACGTGACGCGGAACGATTCGTTCGCGCTCGGCTACGAAGAGCTCGATGGCGAAGGAAAAGTCGTCCCAGGCTCGCAGAAGCCCGCGCCCGACGAGCTGGAGCAGTTCGAGCCGTCGCACACGACCATCTGCCTGCCGCTCGGGCCGGGCCAGGCGCCGGTGCACGAGACGTGGGAAGTGGTGCAGCTCTCGACGGAGAACCACAACTTCCACATCCACCAGACGCGATTCCGCCTGGCCGGCTCTCGAGGTGAACCGCTGCAGGACAATTTTCCGTTGGGCGTCGCGGTTCCGGATGCGACGATCGCGGACGAGGTGACGAAGAGGCAGAGCGGCGCCTGCACGATCGCGCAATGGAGGAGCGGCCATTGCGACTCGCCCGCCCGCGTGTTCGACGTCCCGTTCTCGCAGCCGGGCGAGTTCGTCTACCACTGCCACATCCTCGAGCACGAGGACGGCGGCATGATGGGGAAGATCCGGGTGGTGGCTTCGCCGTCGTAACCGCGATCGGTAACTTTTGTTAATTCGGCCTAGAATGGGACTCCCAACCTCGCGAAGTCGGTCATGCCGCTGCAGGCGCTCACGGACATCGAGCTGCGCGATCACGCGATGCTGTTCATCGCGCGGCTGAGAGGATTCCAGACGCAGACGGACCACGCCCGGGCCGAGGTCCTGGACAAGACGCTACCGGGCTGGTCCGACGAAGCGCGGGCGAGCGGCTTCCGGCGCACCACCCGGTCGCTGCAATCCCAGCACGAGCAGACGCAGGAGGACTTCCATTCGGATTTCAGCTCCGAGGCGGCATCGATCCAGCGGGAGCTCCTGGCGCGGCTAGGCATCCCGGTACGGCACGACGGCGAGAAGCTCGAGGCGTTGCGATATGACGCCGCCGACTATCTGGAAGAGCTGGTGCGCAAGCTGGTCCCGTAATGCACGCGTTGGCGGAAGGTGTGAGATTCGAACTCACGAACGGGTTGCCCCGTTGCCGGTTTTCAAGACCGGTGCCTTAAACCGCTCGGCCAACCTTCCGTGCCTGGTCCCCGGAATACGCGCCCAACAGGGGTATGATTCCTCAAGGGATTTTAACCCGGGCCCCTTGAAACCGCCGGGAACGCCCCATACTCTAACCAGAGGCCGGATTTCCGGCCCGCAAGACCACCTAGGAGACCGCACATGCAACCCGAAACCCCGCTGATGGCGCAGCCAGGAACGGCAACTGCGCCGGCGCTCGCCCGCAACCGGGTGCTGCGCAACACCTATATGTTGCTCGGCCTGTCGATGATCCCGACGGTCCTCGGCGCCTGGCTGGGCCTCCAGCTCAAATTCACGCTCTTCGCCGGCCACCCCGCGATGGGGATGATCCTCTTCCTCGCGATCGCGTTCGGCTTCATGTACGGCATCCAGCGCACGCGCAACAGCGGCATGGGCGTCGCCCTGCTGCTGGGCTTCACGTTCTTCATGGGCCTCATGCTCTCGCGCATGCTGGGCGTGATCCTGGGCCTCGCCAACGGCGCGCAGCTCGTGGGCTTCGCCTTCGGCGGCACCTCGATCATCTTCGCGACGATGGCGACGATCGCCACGACCACCAAGCGCGATCTCTCCGGCATGGGCAAATTCCTGCTGGTGGGCGCGGTCCTGCTGGTGCTCGCGATGTTCGCGAACATCTTCCTGCAGATCCCGGCGCTTATGATCGCGCTCTCGGTCCTCGCCATCGCGATCTTCTCCGCGTTCATGCTCTTCGACGTGAACCGGATCGTGACGGGCGGCGAGACGAACTACGTCCTCGCCACCCTGGCGCTCTACCTCGACCTCTACAACGTGTTCGTGAACCTGCTCGCGCTCCTCGGCATGACGAGCGGCAGCCGCGACTGACGGTCCGGCAGGAAGAAGAAGGGCGGCTTCGGCCGCCCTTTTTATCGACCCTCTCCCCGACCCTTTCCCAAGGGAGAGGGAGCGCTAGCGCTCGAAGAGCGCGATCGACTCGACGTGCCCGGTGTGCGGGAACATGTTGACCACTCCCGCGGACGACAGGCGGTAGCCCTTCGCCCCGACCAGCACGCCCGCGTCGCGCGCGAGGGTCGACGGGCTGCACGAGACGTAGACGATCCTGCGCGGCGCGTCGTCCCCCAGCAGCTTGCAGATCTCGACCGCGCCGTCGCGCGGCGGATCGATGAGGAGCTTCGCGACGCGCCCCAGCCGGGCGAGCGCGCCCTCCGCGTCCTTGTAGAGGTCGTGGGCGATGAAAGTCGCCCGGTCCTGGAGGCCGTTCGCGCGCGCGTTGGCCGTAGCGCGGGCGACGAGCGACGGCGCGCCCTCGATTCCCACCACATCCGCACCGCGGCTCGCGAGCGCGAGCGAGAAGTTGCCGAGCCCGCAGAAGAGGTCGCCCACGCGCTCGCCCGGGCGCGGATCGAGCATGTCGACGGCGCGCTTCACCAGCACGCGGTTCACGCCCGCGTTCACCTGGGTGAACTCCGTAGGGCCGAAGGCCAGCGTTAGGCCGAATTCCGGCAGCCGGTAATCCAGCGCCGGCGCGTCCAGCGGATAAAAGGGATGCGCGGTCTCCGGCCCTTTCGGCTGGAGCCACCACTGGATCCCGTGCCGGTCCGCGAAGGCCCGGAGCTTCGACGCATCCTCCTCCGGAATCGGCTCCAGATGGCGCAGGACGAACACGGTGACGGCGGCGCCCACCGCGACCTCGATCTGCGGGAAGCGCTCGCGCAGGCGAAGCGACGTGAACATCTCGCGCAGCTCGGGGATCATCGCCGAAACCGCCGGGGCCATCACCTCGCACGAGTAGGTATCCGCGACGAAGCTCGAGCGCCGCTCGTGGAATCCGACCAGCACGCCGCCCTTCTTCGCGACGTAGTGCACCGAGAGCCGCGCGCGGTTGCGATAGCCCCACGCCGGACCCATCACCGGCGGGAGGATCGTCTCCGGCTTGACCTTCCCCAGCCGCTCGAGGTTGTCCTCGAGCACGCGCTGCTTGGCCGCGACCTGCGCGGCAGGCTCCACGTGCTGCATGGCGCAGCCGCCGCAGGTGCCGAAGTAGCGGCAGCGGGGCTCCACGCGCTGCGCGCTCGCGCGGAGCACCTCCGTGACCGTCCCCAGGTCGAAGTTGCCGCGGCTGCGCCGCCGGACGAACGCGACGCGCTCTCCGGTCACGCCGCCGTCGATGAAGGTGACCTTCCCGTCGACATGCGCGACGCCGATGCCCTCGTGGTCGAGGGATTCAATGACCGCTTCGTCCAACGCCTAGGGCTCGCAGTCCGTGCGGATGTTGCCGAAGACCTGGCGCTGGATCGACTTGGTCACGCTGGTCCCGTTGACGGTGTAGGTGAGCGTCCCGGTGTTGCCGTCCGTGAACGTGAACGACATGTTCCCCACCACCTCGTTGGACGGCACGACCCAGGGCGACGCATTGAACGCCGGCCCGTGGGTCCGGAAGAGCTGGCCCGAATACGCACCCACCGCCGTCTTCTGGCCGTTCGGCATCACGAGCCACATCCCGTTGCCGCTCGCGTCGTAGGTGAAGAGCGTCGCGAAGAAGATGTCGCCCTGGTGCGCGATGTTCACGCCCCAGCCCGGCTCGTTCGGATTGAACCAGAGGTCCTGGAAATTCGCAGCGAAGCTGCGGTCGAACGCGGACCACGTGCACTTGGGTGCCGTGGAGAACGACTGGCGCGTGATCGACTTCGTGACGTTCGTCCCGAGGTACGAGTATGTGAGCGTTGCCGTGTTGTCGGTCGTGAACGCCACGCGAAGGGTGCCCACCTGCGTCGCGCTCGGCTGCGGGAAGGGAACCGCGTTGAACGCGGCGCCCGTCGTGCGGAAGAGCGCGCCGGAAAAGGAGCCGTCCGCCTGGCGAGCGCCGTTCGACATCACCAGCCACATCGGGGTGCCCGTCGCGTCGTACGTGAAGAGGGTCGCGAAGAGCGTGTTGTCCTGGTGGTTGAAGTTGATGCCCCAGCCGGATTCGCTCGGGTTGAACCAGAGGTCGGTGTAGTTCGTGCCCAGCACGTCCGCCCGCATGCGCAGGTTGTACGCGCCCGTGCCGGCGGGATCCCAGTGCGCGACCTGGAGGTAGTAGGTGCCCGGAGTGAGGAGCTTCGTGATGCCGAAGTGGTTGCTCGAGGTCTGGGCATCGTCGTTCACCTCGACCTTCGTGCCGTTCGCGTCGAGGATGGTGCCGATGTCGTCCAGGTTCGCGCCCTCCGTCCAGGCGCTCACCCACGCGGACGTTCCGAGCTGGAAGCGGAAGACGTCCAGGTCGCCCGGGTAATCGATGTGGCGGCCATCGAGCGCGAGGGGAGAAGAACGCTGGTCGAGGAACTCGCCCGCAGAGACGGGCGTGCCGGCGAGATCCTGCGGGCGGTTCGGCGCGTCATCCGGAGGCGCGCCCGCGTTCGTGATGTACGGCGCGATCTCCGGCTCGAAGATCTCGAAGCGGCTGTAGAGCCCGTCCTCGTTCAGGTCGGTGCAGCTCAGGCCCTCCGCGCTGTTGCGCACCGTCGTTCCGGTGAGGATCCCGCGGAGCGTGAGCGTGCCGTTCGCGAACGTGAAGAGCCCCGAGCCGCTCGATCCGCCCTGGATGATCCCGCGGCTGTAGCGCACGCCGTAGAACTCCTGGGGCCAGTCCTCGAGGCGGAACTCCTGGCTGATGCTTCCCACGGCGTAGCGCGCGGTGTCGCCCTGGGGATGGCTGATGCTCACGATCGGGTCCGCGCTCGCGAGGCGCGCGGGGTTCCATCCGGAGTACACGGCGCCGTCCGGCGGCGGCTGGTTCATGAGGAGGAGCGTCGAGTCGACGTTGTAGTTCGTGAAGACGAGCTGCATGCCGCCCTTCACCTGCTGGGGGGGTGGCGGGCTCCCCAGGTCCGGGCAATTGGCGTCCGAGACGTCGAACCAGAAGGTGGCGATCGTGCGTGCCGTCGCCGCCGAATTGATGCAGTGGTTCGCCGTGAGGACGAACGGCGCGGGAAACTTCTCCGTGTTGATGAGGGTGCCGCTGCAGAGGAAGCTGCCGCCGCCCTCGACGAACGTCATCTTCACGACGGACTTCTCGCGCTCGGCGATCGCCCCGGCGAGACCCGGATCGAGGGCCGAATCCGTCGTGGCGCATCCGGTTTCCAACGTGCAGCTGCCGGAAGCCGTCGTCACGATCGGCGTATCGAAGTGCACGACCGCGCCGATCTTCACCGCGTCGTCGTTGCCCGGACGCACGGGGGTGAAGAGCTCGAGTACCTGCGTGGGGCCCTCGGTCCACGGTCCCCAGATCTCGGTACCGAGCGTGGGATCCAGCAGCTGCGTCTCGATCTGTCCGTCCGTGCCCTGCGCGCGAATCTCCATCGCGCCGGGGACGACGCCCAGGTCGAAGCGGGTGCGAAGTCCCAGCGCGCCGGTCGAGCTCACGCGGACCTTGGCGACATATCCGCCGGAGACGGGGGTCCAGGCCGCGATGCGCGGCGGGGATTCGATCTCGCGGACGCTTCCCACGCGCACCGGGCCGGGCTTCTCGACGGTGGCCGCCTTCGGCTTGCCGAGCGGCGGAAGCGAGACCGCATCCACCGGCGCGAGGCGCGGGGCGTGGAGCTGCGGCAGGAGGTAGTGGGTGGACGGGAGGGCCGGGCGCGAAGGCATTCCGGCAGCCGCCGCGGCGGCGAAATGAAGGGCGGCGAAAGTGGCGAGGAGGAGGCGAGCGGTCATGGGAAATGCCATCAGGGCCGCGGGGCGGTGCGTGCGCGCCCGGACCGGCGGAAATGGGTCGGTTTTCACTTGATTTTCAGGAGGTTATGTTAGCATATGAAATCGATCCGGCGCGCGGCCCGCGCGCTTTTCCGACCCCCCGCAAGCCCTTGATCAAGTTCTGCAATTCCTGCGGCGCGCCGGCGAGCTACCGCGTCCCGAAGGGGGAAACCCTCCCGCGCGCGGTCTGCGATGCCTGCGGCCATATCCAGTACGAAAACCCCAAGGTCGTGGTGGGCTGCGTGCCCGTCCGCGGCGAGCGCATCCTGCTCTGCAAGCGGGCGATCGAGCCGCGCTTCGGTCTCTGGACCCTCCCCGCCGGCTTCATGGAAAACGCGGAGACGGCCGCGGAAGGTGCCATGCGGGAAGCGCTCGAGGAAGCCAACGCCCGGGTCGAGATCGAGGAGCTCTACACGGTCTTCTCCGTACCGCACATCAGCCAGGTGCACATGATGTTCCGCGCGAAGCTCCTCAACGACGATTTCAGCGCCGGCGCCGAAAGCCTCGAGGTGAAGCTCGTGACCGCGGACGAGATCCCGTGGGACGAGCTCGCCTTCACGGTGGTGCGGCGGACGCTCCAGCACTATCTCGAGGACCGCGCGCGCGGCACGTTCGTGCCGCTCTTCGGCGATCTGCGCAGCCCCACCCGCTGATCGAGCGCTACCTGGGAACCAGCGCGCCGGATCGCTTGCGCTCCCAGGGAGTGACGACCTCGCGGCGGGCCCACAGGACCAATCGGCCGAGCTCCGCGCGCGGATGGTCGCGGTGGAGCGCCTCGAGCCCCTCCATCGACAGGCACGAGAGATCCTCCACGTCGCGCAATCCCGGCAATGCGACGACGGCCAGCTTCAGCCCGCAGGCGGCCAGGATGTCCTTCGCGCAGAACCACAGCTCGCCCGAGTCCTCCAGCACGCGGATGTGCACGCCGTCGAACGCGTAATACCGGCCGTGCCAGGCGCCGAGCGGCTGGCCGGCGAGCCATCCGAGCCCGTCGTGCGCGACCTCGACCAGGGGGCGCGCGATGGCGATGCCGATGAGCGGCGTCGAGAAGACGAACGCGATGAGCGCCCATTCCGTCTGCCCGAGCTTCCATCCGGCCCACGTCATCAGCGCGGAGCCGGATACGCCGAGCGCGAGGCGGACGAGGAGGAGCGCCCAGTTCGGCATGTCAGGCGACCTTCAGCACTTCCCGCTCGGCGACTACGAACACCTGGTCGCCCGCGCTGGGGCGCACGACCGCGCTGCCCGTGAAGGCGCCGAACGCAGGCAGCACGCCGTGGCGGCGCGCGAACCAGAAGCACGGGAGGCGCAGCGCCGCCTCCCCTTCCGCGGAGAGGCGCACGGCCGGATGGATGTGCCCCGCGAGCGCATAGCCCGCGCGGCTCGGTCCCGGCTCGTGGTTGAGGACGAAGGGCCCGAGCGACGCGCCCGCCTCCACGCACGCGATGTTCCACTCCGCCGGCGGATCGCCCGCCTTGCGGTCGTGGTTGCCGCGCACGAGCGTGAGGGCGACGGAGCTTCGCGCCGCGCGCCATTGCGCGAAGCGGTCGAGCGTTCGCGGGGCGCGCGCCTCCACGCTGTGCAGGAAGTCGCCCAGGAAGACGACGTGCCGCGCCTCGGTCCGGTCGATCGCGCGGCCGAGGCGCTCGACGTTCTCCGTCGTCGTGCCCGAGGGAAGCGGAATGCCCGCGCTGCGGAAGCTCGCGGCCTTCCCGAGGTGGAAATCGGCGACGAAGAGCGTGCTCCGCGCGGGCCAGTACGCGGCGCGCTCGGAAAGGAGCACCAGCCGCTCGCCGGCGACCTCGCAGGGGGTCATGCGAGAAGCTCGAGCTGGATTCCCGTCTGCACGGGAATGACGGCGCCTTCCGCACCTCCCGGGCCGTCCGCATCTTCGGGCGGCGCCGCGCGGTCGAACTCCAGCTGCATGCGCCGCACGCGGTCCGCGAGCTTCTCGCTCGTGAGCTTCTCCCGGAAGCGCCCCACCATGATCGGGAACGCGAACGGCGTGGGCTTGTGCGTCTGGCGCAGGAGCACGGGTGTCGCGGCCAGGCGCCGCAGCGCATCGGCCAGGCGCGAAAATTCGAGCTGGCGCTCGAGCACCTCGCGCTCCGCCTGCCCCAGCAGCGGGTTCGCCGGATCCCACCGCGCGAAGACTTCATAGATCAACCCGCTCGTGGCCTGCACCTGCCGATTCGTCTTCGGCTGCCCCGGGTAGCCCTGGAAGACCAGCCCTGCCACGCGCGCGATCTCTCGGAACTGGCGCTTGGAGAGCTCGGCCGCGTTGAGGCTCGCGAGCATGTCGGGAAGCAGGTTCTCCATCGACAGGAGCCCGCCCTTGAGGAGCGGCAGCAACTCGAAGCGCTCGCGCGACACGAGCTCGAAACCGTAGTCGGTGAAGGAGAGGCTGAAGGTCGCCGCGCGGTGGCGCGCGATCCGGTGGGCGAGGAGCGCGGAGAGGCCCATGTGCACCTGGCGCCCCTCGAACGGGTAGAAGAAGATGTGGTGGCCTTCGCGGGTCTGCGTCTGCTCGACCAGCATCTCGTGGCGCTTCGGGATCCGCGACCATGCTTGCTGGAGCTTCAGGAGCCGCCTCACCGCCTTCATCTCCGGCTCGTCCTCACGGCCCGATACATGCAGCTCCAGCAGCTCGCGGATCCCCGCGGAAACCTCGCTCGAGAGCGGGCAGCGGCCGCCGTCCCAGCGCGGGATCACCGCCGAGCCCGGCCGTCCCGGCTTCACGTACGCCGTCATGTTCTCCACGCGGATGAACTCGAGGAGCTGCCCCGCGAAGACGAACGCGTCGCCCTTGGTGAGGCGCGCGATGAACGACTCCTCGACATTCCCGAGCCGCTTCCCGCGCAGGTAGCACACGTTCACCGCGGCGTCCGAGACGATCGTTCCGATCGACATGCGGTGGCGGCGTGCGATGGCGGCATCCTCGACCCGGTAGCGCCCGTCGCCGGCGAGCACGACCTTCCGGTAATCCGGATAGGCCTTCAACGCCTCGCCGCCGCGGGTCACGAAGTCGAGGGCCCACGTCCATTCGTCGTCGCGCAGGTCGCGGAAGGCGCGGGCGCTCCTCACCTCGGCCTTCATCTCCGATTCGTCGAAGCCTTCGCCGGCCGCGATCGTGACCAGGTGCTGCGCGAGGAGGTCCAGCGGACAGTCGACCGGCGTTCGCGCCTCGATGCGGCCGGCGATGGCGGCGCGGCGCGCGGCCGCGGCCTCGACGAATTCGAGCGCATGCGAGGGCACGCACGTCACGCGGCTCACCTGGCCCGGCGCGTGTCCCGAGCGGCCCGCGCGCTGGAGGAGCCGCGCCACGCCCTTGGCGCTCCCGATCTGCAGCACGCGCTCGACGGGCGAGAAGTCGACGCCGAGATCGAGGCTCGAGGTGGCGACCACGGCCTTGAGCTTTCCTTCCTTGAGGCCGTTCTCGACCCATTTGCGAACATCCGAGTCGAGCGAGCCGTGATGCAGGCCGATCAATCCGGCCCACTCGGGCTTCGCCTCGAGGATCGCCTGGTACCAGATCTCGGCCGCGGAACGGACGTTCGTGAAGACGAGCGTGGAACGCGCGGAGTCGATCGCCTCGACCACGTGCTCCAGCATCGAGATGCCGAGGTGGCCGGCCCAGGGGAGCTTGTCGACCTCGGGCGGGATCAACGTGTCGATCGCGACTTCCTTGTCGGAGACGCCGGCAAGGATCCGACCCGTCCCGCCCGTCAACCGCTCCAGCGCCGCGTCGAGGTTGCCGAGCGTGGCCGAGAGTCCCCAGGTCCGCAGCTTCGGATTCCAGCGCCGCAGCCGCGCGAGCGCCAGCTCCGCCTGCACGCCGCGCTTGCTGCCCAGGAGCTCGTGCCATTCGTCGACCACGACGAGCCGCAGCTCCGAGAGCTTCTCCCGGGCGTCGGCGTTTGAAAGCATGAGCGAGAGGCTCTCGGGCGTGGTGACGAGCGCCGAGGGGAGCCGCCGCGATTGCTTCGCCCGCTCGGCGGTCGACGTGTCGCCCGTGCGAAGCCCCACGGTCCAGGGAACGCCGAGTCCCTGCACCGCGCGATCGAGCGATGCCACGGTGTCCGCGGCGAGGGCGCGCATGGGCGTGATCCAGAGGACGCGCAGGGCCGGAGGCTTACCCTCTCCCCGACCCTCCCCGAAGGGAGATTTTTCTTCCAGCCACTCCGCGAGCGGCCCCAGCCACGCCGCCAGCGTCTTCCCGGTACCGGTCGCCGAGTGCACGAGCCCCGACTCGCCGTCGAGATAGGCCTTCCACACCTCGCGCTGGAAATCGAAGGCGCGCCAGCCGTTCGCCGCGAACCACGCCTCGAGGCGGTCGAGGCCGGGCGGAGGAAGGGCGCGATCGTTCACCCCGCAAGCTTACGTGAACGGGGCTGCGCCGCGGGGCCCAGCGAGGCGCGAAACGCGGCTATCCTAGGCGAGCCCGTGACCGCCGTACCGACCCCCTCCCCGCCTTCCGCCCCGCCGCTCGTGAGCGTCATCGTGCGCACGATGGGCCGGGCGACGCTCGGGCGCGCGCTCGCCTGCATCGCCGCCCAGTCGCACCGCCCGATCGAGATCGTGCTCGTGGACGCGGCGGATGCCGGCATGGCGATGGACGAGCGCGGCGGAATCCCCGTCCGCATCGTGCGCGGCGGGCGCCTCGATCGTCCGCAGGCGGCCAACGCGGGACTCGCCGCCGCCCGGGGCGAGTGGATCGCGTTCCTGGACGAGGATGACCAAATCCTGCCCGAACATCTCGCCCAGCTGCTCGAGGCGGCGAGCTCGAACGACGCGCGCGCGGCGTACAGCCAGACCGAGCTCGTGGATGCCTCGGGCCGGCCCCAACGCGTCCTCGGCGGGCCGTTCAACCGCGCGGCGCTCCTCAACTCGAACTACCTCGCGATCCACGCCGTGCTCTTCCATCGGTCGTTCGTGGACGCGGGATGCCGCTTCGACGAGTCGCTCGAGATCTTCGAGGATTGGGACTTCTGGCTCCAGCTCTCGCGCGAGCGTCCGTTCGCATTCACGGGACGTCCCACCGCGATCTACCGGGCGTCTTCCGGCGAGTCGGGCGCCGGCGCGGGCGCGAACCTGGACCGGGCGCGCGTCCTCGCCCATCGCGAGCGGCTCTTGCGCAAATGGAGCGCCTGAGATGCGCTTCGCCTACTACGACCAGCTTACCGCCGACGGCAAGCGCACCTACCGGAAGAGCGACGCGATCCGCCGGGTCGAGCTGCCGGATGCGGCGGCGATGGTGCCGCTCGCCCGCGCGATCGAGGCGGCGCTCGACGCCGCCGCGCGTGCCGACGTCGAGCGGGCGTGCCAGGCGCTCGCCGACGCGGTGAATGCGCAGCTCGCCACGCCTCCCATCCGCGTGCGCGTCCTCGAACGCCGTCCCGCGAATTCCGGGGGCGAGCTGCAGGGACTCTACGAGCCGGACGAGGTGACGGGCAGCGTCGCGCGCATCACGGTCTGGATGCGCACGGCCCAACGCGTGCAGGTGGTCAAGTTCCGCACTTTCCTCCGCACGCTCCTCCACGAGGTCTGCCATCACCTCGACTACGAGCTCTATGGCCTCGACGACACGTTCCACACGGAGGGTTTCTACGCGCGCGAATCCGCCATGACGCGCGACGTGCTCGGGGAGCCGCCCGCGCCCCCTAAGGCTGGAGCGTGAGCGTGTGCTCGGCGTGGATCGCCGCGCGCGCCGCCGGGATCATCACGTAGCGCACCTTCGCCCAGCGCTCCGCGAAGTTGGCGTACCACGGCGAGAAGACGTTGCCGGACTGGCCGGTGGACTGCATGAAGACGGAACGGTCGAGGTCCGCGAGGTCGTAGATCGCGCGCAGGCTCGGCGCGTGCCGGTTCGCGAACGGCCGCGCCTCGTCGCGGATGAAGAAGTGGCCGACGTCCACGCTGTACGCGTCGCCCGGCGTCTCCGGCGTCACGTTGAAGAGGCGCCCGATGACGGGGATGAGGCCGAAAGGCCGGTGGTCGCCCGCGGCGCGGTGCGGCTCGCCCCACTCCACGAATCCGCCGTAGCGGCGGTGCACGTCCGCGGCGGCGAGGTCGAACGCCCGCGCGGACATCTGCGCGCACGTTTCCACGGCCGGCGTGCGCACGTCGTCGCACCAGCGCTCCTCGCCATCCTGCCCGGTCATCACCGCGATCATGAAGGTCGCCCGCATGTCCCACGACTCGTGGAAGAGGTCGCCCAGGTCGTCCTCGTAGACGAGGCGCGTGAGCTCGCGATACCACGCGGCGAAGGCGAGCGGCGCGCGCTCCCCGGCCGCCATCTCGCCCTTCCAGCCGGCGAGCAGGCGCTGCGCCTCGCGCCCCGCGTCCGTCGAAGGCTTCGCGGCGAGGGCCACGGGCAGGAGGTCGCGCGCGAGGCGCGAGAGCGGGTCCGCCTGGATCGCGGCGAAGGTCGCAAGCGAATGCTTCGGCCGCATGGCGAGGAGCTCGCGGATGCGGTCGCTGCGGTAGGGCGGGAACCAGTCGACCGACAGGAACGGCCGGTAGCCGGGCGGCGTGATCTTGTCGTTGGCCGTCACGATCTCGCCGCCCGGGGGATCCATCACGCTCGGCATGTCCTCGAAGCGGAGAAACCCCTGCCAATCGTATTTCGCATCCCAGCCGGGGACGGGCACGCGTCCCATCGCCTCGTTGTCGGGGCTCCGGATCGGCACGCGCGCCGCGGCGATGAAGCCCACGTGGCCGTCCGTGTCGGCGAAGACCACGTTCTGGTGCGGCGCGGTGAAGTCACGCAGCGCCTGCACGAAGGCGTCTCGGTCCTTCGCGCGGTTCATCCCGAAGCCCGCGCGGGTCACGTCGTTCTCGTCCGTGAGGGCCGCCCACGCGAGCGCGAGGACGTAGCCTTTCGGAGCGGCGCTCCCCGCGGCCTTCACGGCATCCGAGATGACGGGCCCGTGGCGGGTGGAGCGAACGCGCACGTGCCGCTCCTCGCGCCCCACGCGGATCACCTCGTCCCGCACCTCGAACTTCGCGGTCCCCGTGGGCGTCACGTAGCTCTCCGGGTCGCCGGGCGCCACCCGCTCGATGAAGAGGTCCTGCGTGTCGCTGTTGGTGGTGGTCATCGACCACGCGATGTGGTCGTTGTGGCCGAGCACCACGAACGGCACGCCCGGCAGCGTCCCACCCACGACGTTTCCCGCGGGCGTCGAGACGTGCGCGAGGTACCAGAGCGAGGGCGCCTGCAATCCCAGGTGCGGGTCGTTCGCGAGGAGCGGCTTCCCGGTCTGCGTGCGCGCGCCGGAAAGCACCCAGCTGTTGGAGCCGATCGATTCGCCCGGCGGGGGGTTCGCCGCGAGGAGCGCCGCCGCCTGCGGCTCGATCGCGGCATAGAGCGCGCGGAAATCGGGGAGCGGCGGCGGCTCGTCGCCCGGGTACGGCGGCAGGATCTCGTTCGCGCGCTCGGGCCCGAGCTTCGCGATGAAGCGCATGCGGGCCAACTCGATCCGCCAGTTGGACGAGAGGTCCCACGCCATCACGAGGAGCCACTCCATCGTGTGCTCCCCCTTCCACGGCGCGGGCTTCAGGCCGAAGGCGTGGAACTCGATGGGAAGCACGGGATCGCTCGCGAGGAACGCGTTGATGCCGGCCGCGTACGCGTCGAGACTTCGCCGCGTTTCGGGGTCCAACCGCGCCACTACGCGCGCCGCCTGCCGCGCGATCCCGAGCGTGCGCATGAGGAGGTCCACCTCGTAGGCGCGCTCGCCCAGGAACTCCGAGAGCCGGCCCTCCGCGATCCGCCGCTGGAACTCCATCTGCCAGAGCCGGTCCTGCGCATGCGCGTAGCCCAGGGCGAACCAGCCGTCCGCCTCGCTCTTCGCGAAGATGTGCGGGATGCCTTCTGCGTCGCGCACGATCTCCGCCGGCGCCGCGAGCCCCATCGCCCGCGCGTGCCCGTCGAGCTGCGGCAGCGATCCGCGCAGCCACGTCCACGCGCCCCCCGCCGCGAGCAGCAGCACGAGCACGATCGCGAGGACGACCTTCAGGGCAGCGGAGCGGACTTGAGCACTTCCTCGAAGGTGGTGGTGCCGGCGGCGATCTTCGCGGCGCCGGAGACGCGCAGCGGGCGCATGCCGGCCTTGTACGCGCCCTGGGTGAGCGCGACGACGTCCGTGCGTTCTGTGATGAGCGCGCGCAACTCGCGCGTGATCTGCATGATCTCGTAGATGCCCACGCGGCCGAGGTAGCCGGTGTTCCTGCATTCGAGGCAGCCCACCGGACGCCAGATGTGCTCGGGCGGGCTCGCCTTGAACGGCGCGCAGAGCGCGTTCCACAGCCGGTGCTCTTCGTCGCGATGGAACGGCACCTTCTCCTTGCAAGCGGGACAGAGTGTGCGCACGAGCCGCTGCGCCATCACGCCGAGGAGCGTGGAGTTGAGGAGGTAGGCGGGCGCTCCCAGGTCCAGGAGCCGCGTGATCGACGACGGCGCGTCGGTCGTGTGGAGCGTCGAGAGCACAAGGTGGCCGGTGAGCGCGCCCTGGATCGCCATCTCGACCGTCTCGTGGTCGCGGATCTCGCCCACCATGATGATGTCCGGGTCCTGGCGCATGAGCGAGCGCACGCCCGCCGCGAACGTGAGGTCCAGCTCCGGCTGAACCTGCATCTGGTTCAGCCGCGGATCGATCATCTCGATCGGATCCTCGATCGTGCAGACGTTCACGTCCGGCGTCGCGAGCTGCTTCAACGTCGTGTAGAGCGTGGTGGTCTTGCCCGACCCCGTGGGACCGGTCACGAGCAGCATCCCGCCCGGCTCGCGGATCAAGCGCTGCCAGGTCTCGTGCTCGTCCTGCGAGAAGCCGAGATCCTTGAAGTCGCGCATCAGCACTTCGGGATCGAAGATCCGCATCACGAGCTTCTCGCCGTGGGCGGTGGGAAGGGACGAGAGGCGAAGCTCGATCTCCTCGCCGTCCGGCATGCGGGTCTTGATCCTGCCGTCCTGCGGGCGCCGCTTCTCGACCACGTCCATCCGGCCGAGGATCTTGATCCGCGCGACCATGGCGATCAGCACGGGGTACGGCACCTGGTAGACCTCGTGCAGCACGCCGTCGATTCGGAAGCGGAGCACGCCCACGTCGCGGCGGGGCTCGAGGTGGATGTCGCTCGCGCGCTGGTCGAACGCGTACTGCCAGAGCCAGTCGACCAGGTGGACGATGTGGTGGTCGTTCGCGTCGAGCGGGCGGCCGGCCTTGCCGAGCTCCACCAGCTGCTCGAAGTTGCTCAAGCTCCCGGCGGAGGGGACGCCCGCGGCCTCCGCGCGCTTCATGCTGCTCGCGAGGTTGAAGAACTCGCCCTGGTAGCGCTCGATGTCGATCGGGTTCGACATCACGCGCTTGATCGTGAGCCGCAGCATCTCCGCGAGCTCCTGCTCCCAGCTCGCCATGAGGGGCTCGCTCGTGGCGATCGTGAGCTCGCGGCCGCTCACCTCCACCGGGAGGATGCCCCGGCGAACCGCGTATTCGGACGACATCACCGCGGTCACGGCCTTGAGGTCGATCTTGAGCGGATCGATGTGGTAGAAGGGCATCCGCACGCGCCCCGCCAGCCACTCGGTGAGGAGCTCCGGCGTGAGGGCGGGCTGCGGGGCCTTGAGCGAGCGCCACCGCGCCTCCGAGATGACGATCACCGGATGGCGCCCGCCCCCGCGCGAGAAGCGGGAGTCCTGGAGGAGCTTCGCGGCCGCCTCCGGCGCGGCGAGGCCGTCCTCGACCAGCCAGTCGAGCACCTCCCGCAGCTGGAGCTTGCGGTCGATGCGGGGGGCGGGAGAGACGGTGGCCATCCCGGAATTATGGCTGGTTTTCAGCCTCCGCCCAAACCCGCCAGCTCGCGGGCGTCGTCGACGGTATTGGCCTCGGCCGGCGCCTTGTCCTTGCGCATCCGGAGCATCCTCGGGAAGCGCACCGCGATGCCGGATTTGTGGCGGGCCGAGCGCTGGATCGCCTCGAAGCCCAGCTCGAAGACGAGCTCGGGCTTGACCACTCGCACCGGCCCGAACCGTTCCGTCGTATTGCGCCGCACGAAGCCGTCCACCTCCCGGATCTCCGCGTCGGTAAGGCCGGAGTACGCCTTCGCGAAGGGCACCAGCTCGCCCGCGTGCCAGAGCCCGAACGTGTAATCCGTATAGAGGCTCGCACGCTTGCCGTGGCCTTTCTGCGCGTAGATGAGGACCGCGTCCAGCGTGTAGGGCTCGATCTTCCACTTCCACCAGTCGCCGCGCGGGCGCCCCACGCCATAGGGCGAATCCGCGCGCTTGAGCATGAGCCCTTCGGTCCCGCGCTCGCGGCTCTGGGCCCGCGCCGCGGCGAGCGCTTCCCACGACGGCGCGCGCACGAGCGAAGACACGTGGAACCGCGTGCCGCCGGGAATGGAAAGGAGCGCCTCCTCCAGGCGCCGGCGCCGCTCGAGGAGCGGCCGCGCGCGCCAGTCCTCGCCTTCCCACTCGAGGAGGTCGAACGCGAGGAAGATGACCGGGGCCTCCTCCATCACCTTGCGGCCGGGATTCTTGCGATTGAGGCGCTTCTGGAGCGCGGCGAAGGGCATGACGCGCCCGTCCTTCCACGCGAGCACCTCGCCGTCGATCACGCAGTGCGGAAGGCGGTGCGCCTCGGCCATGAGCTCGGGGAACTGGCCCGCGATCGGCTCGTCGCCCCGCGACCAGAGCGCGGTCGCGTCGCCGCGGCGCACGAGCTGAGCCCGGATGCCGTCCCATTTCCATTCCGCGACCCACGCCTCGCGATCGCCGAGCGCCTCGGGGCTTCCCTCGATCGGGTGCGCGAGGAAGAAGGGATACGGGTGCGAGCGCGCCGTCTCGCCCTGCGCCGTGTCGACCAGGCTCGCCCAGAGCGCGGCGCCGGGGTGCCATTCGCCCGCGAGCCGGTGGGCGACGACCTTCGCCTCGACGCCGGATGCTTGCGCGATCGCGCGCATCACGAGGAGCGCCGAGACGCCCACGCGGAAATTCCCCGTGATGAGCTTGTTGAAGACGAATCGCTCGGTGCCCTGCAGCGCATCCCAACAGGAAAGGAGCCGCGCCTTCTGCTCGGCTTCGCCCAGCTCGCGCAGCGGAAGGAGCCGCTCCTCGATCCACGCGGAAAGCGCGAGGTCCGCCGCGTTCGCCGCCGGCGGAGGGAGGACGAGCGCGATCGTCTCGGCGAGGTCGCCCACGTTGTCGAAGCATTCCTCGAAAAGCCAGAGCGGGATCTTCGCGGCTTCGGCGGCCCATGCATGCAGGCGCTTCGACGGGACGGCCTGGCGCGGGCGATGCCCCGTCAGGAAGTACGCGGCCCACGCGGCATCGGCCGGATCCGCCGCGGCGAAGTATTCCGCGAGCGCGGCCGTCTTCGCGCGCGTGCTGGTGCTCGCGTCCAGCCGGTCGAAGAGCGCGGCGAAACGCCTCATGTCTCCGCGCCCTGCCCCGCCTCGAACCGCGTCTCCATCGCAGACGCCTCGAGGCCGCGCTCGCGCAGCCACTGCACGAGCGGTAGCGCCTGGCCGTGCGTGACGATGACGCGCGTGGCGCCCGTCGCGTCGATCGCGCGGTTCAAGCCCGCCCAGTCCGCGTGGTCGGAAAGGGCGAACCCCTGGTCGACCGCGAGCCGGCGCCGGTTGCCGCGCACGGCCATCCAGCCGGAGGCGAAGGCGTCCGAGTACTCGCCGAAGCGCTTGAGCCATGGCGTCGATTGCGCCGAAGGAGGCGCCACGACGAGCGCGCGCGAAACCTCGTAGCCCTTCTCGAGCTCGATCGCGACCTTCGCCCCGGGAAGGGCCACGCCCGCCTCGCGATAGGCGCGGTCGAGCGTCTCCACCGCGCCGTGCACGAGGATCGGGCCGATGGAGGCGTCGATCGAGGCGAGCACGCGCTGGGCCTTCCCGAACGCGTAGGCGTAGAGCACGCTCGCGCGCCCCGCATCGGCATTCGCGCGCCACCAGGCGTTCATCGCATCGAAGACGCTCGCGGGCTCGGCCCAGCGGTAGATCGGAAGCCCGAACGTGGATTCCGTCACGAACGTGTGGCATCGCACCGGCTCGAAGGCGGCGCACGTGGGATCCGGCTCGAGCTTGTAGTCCCCCGAGACCGCCCACACCTCGCCGGCGGATTCGACGCGGACCTGCGCGCTCCCGAGCACGTGCCCGGCTGGATGAAGCGAGACGCGGACGCCGCCCATCCCGATCGCCTCGCCATACGACACGCCCTCGATCGACGCTTCCTCGCCCAGGCGCGCGCGGAGCGCAAAGACGCTCGGCGCCGCGCAGAGGTAGCGGGCGCTGCCCGGCCGCGCATGATCCGAGTGCGCATGGGTGATCACCGCGCGCTCGACCGGCTGCCAGGGATCGATGTAGAAGTCGCCCGCGGCGCAGTAGAGCCCGCGAGGCGTCGACTCGATCAGCATTTCGGGAAACCGGGGACAGACCACATTTTCCATTGGACGAAATGAATCAGCGCAAATTCATTCCGGTTCACGGTTTGATAAATGTGGTCTGTCCCCGGTTTTCAGGTCCCCGCGAGCGGCTTCTTCGGATCGTCCCAGCTCTTCGGATCCTCGAGGGGCTCCAGGTGCGTGAGCACCTCGACGTGCGGGAGCCGCGCGTGGATGTCGTTCTCGAGCCGCTCGACCAGGTCGTGCCCCGCCTGGATGCTCATCTTCCCCGGGAGGAGCACGTGCACGTCGACGAAGCTCTTCGCGCCGGACATCCGCGTGCGCAGGGCATGGTAGTCGCCGCCCTGGCTGCGGAGCTCGTCCAGCACCTGGATGATCACCGTGCGGTCCTCGTCCGGGATCGCGCGGTCCATGAGGCCCTCGAACGAGCGCGCCATGAGGTGCCAGCCGGTCCAGAGGATCTGCACCGCGACCGCGATCGCGACCATGGGGTCGAGCCTGAGCCACCCCGTCCATTGCACGAGGATCACGCCCACGAAGACGCCCGCCGTGGTCCACACGTCCGTCAGCAGGTGCCGCGCATCGGCTTCGAGCGTGATCGAGCGGTGGAACGACGCCGCGCGGAGCATGACCCACGCGCACCAGACGTTCGCGAGCGCCGCGAGGACCGAGAGCCCGAGGCCCAGCGACACCTGCTCGATCTCCTGCGGATGCATGAGGCGCGGGATCGCGGTCCACATGATGCCGCCCGCGGCGACGAAGACGAGCGCGCCCTCGATGCCGCTCGAGAAGTACTGCGCCTTCTCGTGCCCGAAGTTGTGCTCGCGGTCCGGACCGGCCTCGGCGTAGGTGAGCACGCCCAGCGCCACCAGCGCCGCGACGATGTTCACCACCGCCTCGATCGCGTCCGAGAGCAGCCCCACGGAGCCCGTCATGTAGTACGCCGCGAACTTGAGGATGATCGTGACGATCGACGTCGCGAGCGAGATCCACGCGTAGAACGTGGGAGACCGCGCCGTCATGCCCGTTTTCCCTGCGCGCGGGGCCTGAGGCCGCGGATGAGCCGCGCTCCTTCCTGCACCACGAAGCGCTCGAACGCCTCCGCGATGCGCGGGAGCGCCCGGTCACGGCGATGCACGACGTACCACTGGCGCATGACGGGGAAGCCTTTGACGGGGACCAGCACGAGGCGGCCGAGGGCGAGCTCCTGCTCGACAGCGTGCGCGGAGAGGAATCCTACCCCGAACCCGGCTTCGACCGATTGCTTGATCGTTTCGTTGCTCGCGATCTCCATCTCGATCCGGGGTACGACGCCCGACTCCGCGAACGCCTGGTCCATCGCGAGGCGCGTGGCCGATCCCGGCTCCCGCGTGATGAGGCGCGCGCGCGCGGCCTCCTCGAGCGTGAGCCTGCGCTTCCTCGCGAGGGGGTGTCCCGGGGGCGCGACCAGCACGTGCGGGTGCGGCGCGAAGGGCTGCGCGGCGAACGCGGGCTCCGTGGGCGGGTGGCTCATCACGGCGAGATCGATCTCGTGGTCGGCCAGGCGTCCGAGGAGCACTTCGCGGTTCCCGACGGTGAGGCGCGCGCGGATGCGCGGATGCTTCGCCCGGAAAGCCGCGATGAGCCAAGGCAGGAAATAGTCGCCCGCGTTGATCACCGCGACGTCCAGCAGGCCCTGCTCGAGGGAGCCCAGCCCGGCGATCGCCTCTTCCGAGGCGCGGATGTGCGCGAGGATGCCGCGGGCATGGGCGAGCACCTCGCTCCCCGCCTGGGTGAGCCGCAGGCCCCGGCCCAGGCGCTCGAAGAGCGCCGCGTTCGCGTGGCCCTCGAGCTGGCGGACCTGGATCGACACCGCGGGCGGTGTGAGGTGCAGCTCCTCGGCGGCTCGGGTGAGGGAGAGGTGCCGGGCCGCGCTCTCGAACACGCGGAGCTGGCGGAGCGTCGCGTTCTTCATTAAACGATCGCTTAATGATTACGTAACGACATTTTACTTCTATTTAAGCGAGGCCGCGACTAGGCTGGATGAATGACCGCCGACCGCCCCTCGATCAACCGCGCCTTCCGCGAGCTGGGCCTGCGCTTCCAGTGGGACGAGCGCGACTGGGCCGTGCTCTCGGCCCTTCCCGACGTGCGCGCGCAGCTCGCCTACTGGCTGCCGCGCAACCAACCCCACCTCCTCGCCGTCTACGACACCGACTTCCTCGGCAAGCTCGTGGAAAGCCGCATCGCCGCGCCGGACCACGGCTTCGGCATGGAGGCACACGCGCGGGCGTGAGCTGCCGCGCCGCGCTTCGGCGCGCTAGTGAGTAGCCCCGACCCCGAGCATGTCGTTGCAGCCGCCGGCAGGCCATTTGTCCGCCTTGGCGATCAGCTGGATCTGGAGCTCCGAGCCCCAATTCGCAGGCTTGTTCTCCGACAGGCCCCCTTCCTGGACCGTGGCGTGGGCGGAGCAGTTGACGCATGTCACCCAGGAACTGCCGCGATCGTCGAAGCGAAGCTTTTGGCTTGGCTGCAGGACAGCCCAGTTGCGCACGCTCGAGCCCCCGGCCCATACCGATTCGATCAGCAGCGCTCGAACGCCGGTGTTGCTCATCTCCAGGCAATAGGAGACGGGCGTGGAAGCCACATCCCCGAACTGCACGCTCATTCGGTTGGTGTTCGGAGGTATCTTGTTCAGCAGCGGCGCGCCCGTGTCGAAGATCTGCAGCGCCGTCTGCACGTCGCTGTAAGGCGTCTTCGGATACGCATTGAGCGCCTTCTCGATGGCGCCCCTTCCGGTGTTCGTGCACCACCGGGCGCCTCCCTGCTGCGACTGGAGGTTCGTGCCGGGATAGGCGCAGAGGTTCCCGTCGTCCTGCATCACGAGGAACGTCCTCGCGTTCACGGGCGCGAGGCCGCACCACCGGCGGCCGCCCTCATTGTTCACGCAGACGCTGCCGTCATAGTCGGCCACGAGCGAGGACGCCCGGCTCGGATCGGCTCCATACGGGCTCACGAAGTAGTTTCCCCCGTAGCTGGGTGTCTGGCCGACGGACAGCACACCCTGGCTGAGGCAAGCCTGGTAGCGCTTGTTCGTGCTCAGCAGGCATTGCATTTCCGAAAGGGACTGGCCGCTCGGCAGCACGGCCAGCCGATCCTGGGACGGGACGATCGGAGGATCGGCGGGGATGGCCGCCATCCGGAAGATGTTGCCCGCGCTGTTAACGCCCCAGGCTTGCCCGTCCTGCGAGACGGAAATCCACTTGAGCGCCCCCGGCACCAGGGCCCACGACCGCCCCGTCCAGCGCCAGATCTGGCCGGCGGTGTTGAGGCCCATCACGTACCGGCCGCCGCCCGAAACCTGGATGAGCCCTCCCGCGATCTGCTGGCCCTTGCCGTTCGAGAGCCGGTAGGTGATGTGCGAGCGGCTATCCGTGAGCCATGTATTTCCGGAGCTGTCCGCCGCGACCGACGAGATGTTCGTCGCAAACCCGGGATCGAGATTGACCCACGCCGATCCGCCCCAGTAAAAGAGGGTCCCGCCGGTCCCGTCGCCGTTGTCCTTCGTAATCCCGAAGACCGATTGGGCGCTCCCCACGGAGACGGCCGAAATGAGTCCCGGCATCTTCACCCAGTCGTTTCCACCCCACCGGAACGGCGTGCCGGCCCCGTTGACGCCCCACACCGTCCCGTCGCCGGCGGCGGCGATGAACCTCAGCGCGCCCGGGACCTGCACCCAGCCCGAGCCGTTCCACCGGAAGATGTTGTCATTCGCGTTGACCCCCCAGATGTTGGTCGCGCTGCCGACCGCGACATACCGGAGCGCGCCCGGAACCTGCGTCCACTGCGCCGCCGCAAGCAAGGGAATGCAGGCCAGCAAGGCCATCCATGCGCGTCTCATTTTCGATCCCCAGGCCGAAAGGTCCCGGAGACTAGGAGCAGCGGATGGCCACCGTCAATGCGACCAACGTCTCGCAAGCCTCGCGAAAGCTACGCGAGCTCCCGGCGGCCGCGGAAGTGCTCGAGCGCCTCGGGGTTCGCGAGCGCCTCGGCGTTCTTGACCGGCTGCCCGTGGACCACGGCGCGCACGGCGAGCTCCACGATCTTGTTGCTCTTGGTCCGGGGGATGTCCGGCACCTGGAGGATCACCGCGGGCACATGGCGGGGGGTCGTGTTCTCGCGGATCGTCTGCTTGATCTTGCGGACGAGCGCGTCGTCCAGCCGCACTCCCTCGCGCAGCCGCACGAAGAGCACGACCCGCACGTCCTTCTCCCAGTCCTGGCCGATGACGATCGACTCGACCACCTCGTCCAGCTTCTCCACCTGCCGGTAGATCTCCGCCGTGCCGATCCGCACGCCGCCGGGATTCAGCACCGCGTCCGAGCGCCCGTAGATCACCATGCCGCCGTGCGCGGTGAGCTCGCACCAGTCGCCGTGGCGCCAGACGTTGGGGAATTTCTCGTAGTACGCCGCTCGGTACTTCGCCCCGTCCGGATCGTTCCAGAACCCGAGCGGCATCGTCGGGAAGGGCGACTTGCACACGAGCTCGCCTTTCTCGCCGGGCGGGAGCGCTCGGCCCCCGTCGTCGAAGACCGCCACGTCCATGCCGAGCATGCGGCACTGGAGCTCGCCGCGCCACACGGGCAGGATCGGAGCGCCGCCGGCGAAGCAGGCGACCAGGTCCGTGCCGCCGCTGATGGATGAGAGGCAGAGGTCGCGCTTCACGTGCGAATAGACGTAGTCGAAGCCCTCCGGCGCGAGGGGCGAGCCGGTCGACAACATCGTCCGCAGCGCAGGAAGCTCGTGCGTGCGGATGGGATCGACGCCCGCCTTCGCTGCCGAATCGATGAACTTGGCGGAGGTCCCGAACTGCGTCATGCCCTCTTCCGCCGCGAAGTCGAAGAGGATGTTGCCCCGCCCGGCGAAGGGGGAGCCGTCGTAGAGGAGGAGCGCCGCACCCGCCGCGAGGCCGGAGACGAGCCAGTTCCACATCATCCAGCCGCAGGTCGTGAAGTAGAAGAGACGGTCCCCCTCCTTCACGTCGCAGTGGAGGAGGTGCTCCTTCAGGTGCTGCAGGAGCACGCCGCCCGCGCCGTGCACGATGCACTTGGGTACCCCCGTCGTGCCGCTCGAATAGAGGATGTAGAGCGGATGGTTGAAGGGCATGCGGCGGAATTCGATCATGCCCGCCTCGTGGGGCGCGAGGAAATCGTCCCAGCGCACCGCGTTCGCCACGGCATCCACCGCGGGCTTCTCCGAGATGTACGGCACCACGACAACGCGCTTCACGGTCGGAAGCTGCTTCACGATCTCCGCGATCCGGGCGAGCGTCTCCACCGACTTCCCGCTGTAGTAATAGCCGTCGCAGCACACGAGGACCTTGGGCTCGACCTGCCCGAAGCGGTCGAGCACGCCCTGCACGCCGAAATCCGGCGAGCACGACGTGAACGTGGCACCGAGGCTCGCGCCCGCCAGCATCGCGACGATCGTCTCCGGCATGTTCGGCATGAAGGCGGCGATGCGGTCGCCCGCCCCGACGCCCGCCGCGGCGAGCGCCTGCTGCATCCGCGAGACCTCGTCGTAGAGCTCGCCCGCCGTGAGGCGCCGGCGCACCTTGTCCTCGCCGCGGAAGACGAGCGCATCGGACCCGTGGCGGTGCCGGAGCAGGTTCTCCGCGAAGTTGAGCCGCGAGTCCGGGAAGAAGCGCGCGCCGGGCATGCGATGCCGGTCGACGAGCACCGCGCCCCTCCTCTCGCCGACGACGCCGCCGTAGTCCCAGACCGCGAGCCAGAACGCCTCGAGGTTGGTGATGGACCAGGCGTGGAGCGCCGCGTAGTCGCGCAGGTCCACGCCGTGGCGCTCGCCCACCCTCTTCATGAACGCCGCCATGTGGGACGCGGCGGCGCGCTCGGGGGAAGGCGTCCAGAGGGGTTGCTCGCTCATGTCCCCGCCATGATAGCTAGTCGAGCGCGCCCCCGGCGAGCTTCACGTCGCGGGCGTTGCGCTGCGCGGCCACGATCGCCGCCTCGATCCCGGCCGCCATCGTCGCGAGCGGAATCGACGGCGTGTCCCGGCGGTCGAGCGCCTGCTCGGCGGCGTACGGGACGTGGATGAACCCCGCACGGGCGCGAATGCCGCGCGTGGCGAGGAAGTGCAGCACGCCGTACATCAGGTGGTTGCAGACGTACGTTCCCGCGCTGTTCGAGACTTCCGCCGGGACGCCCGCCGCGCGGATCGCCGCGACCATCGCCTTCACGGGCAGCGTCGCGAAATAGGCGGGCGGGCCATCCCCCGCGATCGGCTCGTCGATCGGCCGGCCGCCGGCGTTGTCCGCGATCCGCGCGTCGTCCACGTTGATCGCGACCCGCTCCACGCCGACATGGGTCCTTCCGGGGGCGAGGCCCAGGCAGATCACCCGCGTGGGCCGGCTCGCCTCGATCGCCGCGGTGACCACCTCGATCGACCGGCGGAAGACGCAGGGCACGCGGAGGATCTCGACGCGAAGGCCGGCGATGGTGCGCGGGAGCCGCCCGCAGACTTCCCACGAGGGGTTCATGGCCTCGCCGCCGAAGGGCTCGAAGCCGGTCACGAGCACGACCTCGTCGGCCGCGCGCGGCGGGGTGGCCTTGCGCTCCGGGCGAAGGAGGAGCTCGGGTGGCACGGGCGCATCCGGGCGCGCACGCCGGCGCGAGCGCGGCGCGCCCGGCGCGGAAGGCTGGGGCGGTATCGGCTTCGGGGTCCTCCGGCGCCGGCGGAGCATGCCGCTCGTCCCTAGCGCGCCGTCCAGCCGCCGTCGATCGAGAGCGCGGCGCCGTTCACCTGGGCGGCCGCGTCGGAGGCGAGGTAGAGCGCCATCGCCGCGACGTCCTCGATCTTCACGAACTGCTTCGTGGGCTGGGGCGCCAGGATCACGTCGCGGATCACGTTCTCGCGCGCGACACCCGTGACGCGCGCCTGGTCGTCGATCTGCTTCTCCACGAGCGGCGTCATCACGAACCCGGGACAGATGGAATTGGCGGTGATCCCCTGCTCCGCCACCTCGAGCGCGACCGATTTCGTGAAGCCCACGATGCCGTGCTTGGCCGCGACGTAGGCGCTCTTGAAAGGGGAGGCGACCAGGCCGTGGGCCGAGGCGATGTTGATGATGCGCCCCCACTTCGCCTTCTTCATCCCCGGGAGCGCCGCGCGCGTGGCGTGGAACGCGGAGGAAAGATTGATCGCGATGATGGCGTCCCACTTCTCGATCGGGAACTCGTCCACGGGCGCCACGTGCTGGATGCCCGCGTTGTTCACGAGGATGTCGAGCCGCCCGAACGCCTTCTCGGCCTCGCGCACCATCGCGGCGATCTCCGCGGGGCGCGTCATGTCCGCGCCGTTGTAGACCACCTTCACGCCGTGCTCCTTCTCGAGCCCGGCGCGCAGGCGCTCGATCTCGCCCGCGCCGCCCATGCCGTTCAGGAGCACGTTCGCGCCTTCGCGCGCGAAGCGCTCCGCGATCCCGTGCCCGATGCCGCTCGTGGAGCCGGTGACGAGCACCGACTTCCCGGAAAGCTGCCTCGCCATGCGCATCCCCTTTTTCGCGGCCGCGTGCCGCGGCTCAACCGACCGTCTGGCCGCGGCCTTCCTTGACGCGGCCGGCCGGCCGCACCATCTCGACGTGCAGGATCCCGTCCTCGTCGTACGGCGCCGAGGCCGTCACGAACCCGAAATCCTCGTAGAAGCGCTCGAGCCGCTGCTGCGCGCCGATGCGGATCGGACGCCCCGGCCAGAGCTTCTCCGCGCGCGCGAGCGCTTCCGCCATGAGCGCGCGCCCGCGGCCGGTGCCCCGCGCGGCTTGCGTGGTCACCACGCGCCCGATGGAAGGTTCCGGGTATTTGACCCCCGGCGGCACGAGGCGGCAGTACGCGACGAGCTCCGTTCCCTCGTATCCCAGCAGGTGCCAGCATTCCGGATCCACGCCGTCCAAATCCTGGAACACGCAGTCCTGCTCGACCACGAAGGCCGCGATGCGGGCACGGTAGAGGTCGTGGACCTCGCGCGGCGAGAGCTCGTCGAAGCGCGCGAAGCGCCAGTCGATCACGTCTGGGTCCCCGACTTCCCGGGGACGGCTCGCTTCATCGGCCGGCCGCCTCCGCAGTGCTCGCCGCCTTCGCGAGGTGAAGCCAGGTCTCGACCACGGTGTCCGGGTTGAGCGACATCGACTCGATCCCCTCCTCCATCAGCCACTCCGCGAGATCCGGGTAGTCGCTCGGCCCCTGGCCGCAGATGCCCACGTACTTCCCGGCCTTGCGGCACGCCTGGATCGCGAGGTGCAGCATGCGCTTCACCGCGGGGTCGCGCTCGTCGAAGGCCTCCATCACGAGGCCGGAATCGCGGTCCAACGCGAGCGTCATCTGCGTCATGTCGTTCGAGCCGATCGAGAAGCCGTCGAAGTGGCGCAGGAACTCGTCCGCGAGGATCGCATTCGATGGGATCTCGCACATCATCACGACCCTGAGCGCGTTCTTCCCGCGCTCGAGGCCGTTCTCGCGCAGGAGGGAGAGCACCTTCTCGCCCTCGGAAACCGTCCTTACGAACGGGATCATGATCTCGACGTTGGTGAGGCCCATGGTGTCGCGCACCTTCCGCATCGCCTCGCATTCGAGCTGGAAGCAGTCGCGGAACGACTCGGCGATGTAGCGCGAGGCGCCGCGGAAGCCCAGCATCGGGTTCTCCTCGTTCGGCTCGTAGCGCGTGCCGCCGATCAGGTTCCGGTACTCGTTCGATTTGAAGTCCGAGAGCCGCACGATCACCTTCTTCGGCCAGAACGCGGCCGCGATCGTGGAGACACCCTCGGCGATCTTGTCCACGTAGAAGCGCACCGGGTCCTCGTAGCCGCGCGACTGGCGCGCGACCTGGGCCTTGAGATCCGCCGGGAGCTTCGCGTACTCGATGCACGCCTTGGGATGGATCCCGATGGTGTTCGAGATGATGAACTCGAGGCGCGCGAGCCCCACGCCGTCGTTCGGGAGCTGGCAGAAGTCGAACGCGAGCTGGGGATTGCCCACGTTCATCGCGATCTTCACGGGGATCTCCGGCATGCGGTCGAGCTTGAGCTCGACCGCCTCGAAGTCCATCTTCCCGCCGTAGATATAGCCCGTGTCCCCTTCGGCGCAGGACACGGTCACTTCCGCTCCGTCCTTGAGGACGTGGGTCGCGTTCTCGCAGCCGACCACCGCCGGCACGCCCAGCTCGCGGGCGATGATCGCCGCGTGGCAGGTACGCCCGCCGCGGTTGGTCACGATCGCGGAGGCGCGCTTCATGACCGGCTCCCAGTTGGGATCCGTCATGTCGGTGACCAGCACGTCGCCCTCCTGCACGCGGCCGATCTCGGCCACGCTCATGACCACCTTCACGCGGCCCTGGCCGATCTTCGAGCCGATGGCGCGCCCGGAGGCGAGCACCTCGCCGCGCTTCCCGATCCGGTAGCGGGTGAGCGTGTCGCGGCGCTTCTCCTGGCTCTTCACCGTCTCCGGCCGCGCCTGGAGGATGTAGAGCTTCCCGTCCTGGCCGTCCTTCCCCCACTCGATGTCCATGGGCCGGCCGTAATGCTTCTCGATCGCGACCGCGTAGCGGGCGAGCTCCTCCACGTCCGCGTCCGTGAGCGAGAAGCGCTCGCGCTCCGCGGCCGGGACCTCGACTTCCGTCACGGACCGGCCGGCGCGCGCCTCGGTGTCGAACGTGAGCTTGATCGCCTTGGTGCCGAGGCCGCGGCGCAGGATCGCGGGCTTCCCGTTGGCGAGGCAAAGCTTGGAGACGTAGAACTCGTCCGGATTGACCGATCCCTGGACCACGGTTTCGCCCAGGCCATAGCCGGAGGTGATGAACACCACCTCCCGGAAGCCGGATTCGGTGTCCATGGTGAACATGACGCCCGCGGCCGCGAGGTCGCTTCGCACCATGCGCTGCACGCCCGCCGAGATCGACACCTCGCCGTGCGTGAAGCCCTTGTGGACCCGGTAGGCGATGGCGCGGTCGTTGTAGAGCGAGGCGTAGACGCGCTTCACCGCCTCGAGGACGTGCTCGACGCCGTGGATGTTGAGGTAGGTCTCCTGCTGCCCCGCGAACGAGGCGTCCGGGAGGTCTTCCGCGGTGGCGGACGAGCGCACGGCGAACGTGGCCTTGGGCGACTCCTTCGCGACGCGGTCGTATTCGGCCCGGATCTCGCGCTCGAGGTCGGGCGGGAGGGATGCGCCCTCGACCAGCCCGCGGATCTCCGCGCCGGCCTTGGCGAGGGCCGCCATGTCGTCCACATCCACGGAGGAGAGCATCCCGTCGATCCGCTTGGCGAGGTCGTTCGCGGCGAGGAATTGGTCGAAGGCCTCGGCGGTGGTGGCGAACCCGCCGGGGACGCGCACGCCGCTCGCGGAAAGCTGGCTGATGAGCTCGCCCAGGGAGGCGTTCTTGCCGCCTACCGTGGCCACGTCGGACATGCGCAGGGTTTCGAGGGGTCGGACGTAGCGGTTCGCCATGGTCGGAATCTTTATTGGGGGGAGCTGCCGTCGGAGCTTGCAATTATAGCCAACGGGATATGACAATGTTGCGCCGCATCATCCCCCGCGATTCCCTCCGCCCAGACCATGGCCCAGCCCAAGCGCGTGTTCTTCGTTTCCGATCGCACCGGCATCACGGTCGAGGGGCTGGGCTCCTCGCTCCTCTCCCAGTTCGCCGGGGTCGATTTCGTGCGCGTGACGATGCCCTTCATCGACTCGATCGAGAAGGCGCGCGACGCCGTGGCCCAGGTGAACGAGGCGCACCGCGAGGCCGGGGACCGCCCGCTCGTCTTCTCCTCGATCGTGGACGACGCCGTGCGGGCGGAGATCAGCAAGGCGGACGGGCTCGTGCTCGACGTCTTCGAGCGCTTCATCGTGCCGCTCGAGGGCGAGCTTGGCGTGAAGTCGATGCACGCGGTGGGCCGCACGCACAGCGTGGGCAATGCCAAGGACTACAACCACCGCATCGAGGCGATCAACTACACGCTCGCCCACGACGACGGCGTCACGCACCGGGGCCTCGAGGAAGCGGACATCGTGCTGGTGGGCGTCTCCCGCAGCGGCAAGACGCCGACCTGCCTCTACATGGCGATGCAATTCGGGATCAAGGCCGCGAACTATCCGCTCATCCCGGAGGACCTCGAGGCGAACCGGCTCCCGCCCTCCCTCCTGCCGCTGAAGCAGAAGGTCTGGGGGCTCTCGATCACGCCGGAGCGCCTGCACCAGATCCGGAGCGAGCGCCGCCCGGACTCGCGCTACGCCGCCCTGGACAACTGCCGCTACGAGGTGGCCGCGGCGGAGAAGCTCATGCGCCAGGCGGGGATCCCCTACCTCGACTCCACCACGAAATCGATCGAGGAGATCGCGACCCACATGCTGCACGAGGCGCATCTCGTGAGGCGCGTGTACTGAGGTAGGATAGCCGCCAGAAGCGGGCGCTCGCCCGTCAAGAACATTCCAGGAGGAGCCATGAAACCCCAGAAGCGCCTGCTTCCCGCCCTGCTCGTGTCGCTTTTCGCCGGGCTTGCCGCCCCCGCCGCCGAATCCGCCCAGTTCAGCAACGTCGTGGTCTTCGGCGACAGCCTCTCGGACGCGGGCTACTACCGGCCCTTCCTGCTGAGCCTGGGCCTCCCCGCGCCGCTCGTGGCGACCCTCGGGCGCTTCACGACCAACCCCGGGCCGGTGTGGTCCGAGGTGGTGTCCACGTACTACGGCATCACGCCCGCCCCGAGCAACGCCGGCGGCCTCATCTTCGCCCAGGGGGGCGCCCGCGTGGCCCTCCCCTCGGCCTCCACGCCCCCCGGCTCCGCGCAGCGCCCGGTGAGCACGCAGGTGACCGAGTACCTCTCCGGCCACGGCGGCACGGCGGACCCGAACGCGCTCTTCGCGATCTGGATCGGCGCGAACGACATCTTCCAGAACCTGGGCGCCTTCTCCGCGGGCGCGATCGACCAGGCGGCGCTCCAGACGAACGTGCTGGGCGCGGCCACGGCCGAGATCCAGCAGGTCGCTCGACTGCAGGGCGCCGGCGCGCGCTACGTCCTCGTCTTCGGGCTGCCCAACATCGGCGCGACGCCGGCCTTCTCCGGCTCGGCCGCGACTTCGGCCGCTGTCACCCAGCTTTCGGCCGGCTACAACACGACGCTCTTTTCGGGATTGGCGAGCGCCGGGCTCAGGGTGATCCCGGTGGATACGTTCTCGCTCTTCAACGAGATCGCCGCGAACCCGGCGGCCTACGGCTTCACCAACACGACGGGGCTCGCGTGCGGACCCTTCCCGCCGATCACGACGGCCTCCACGATCAGCTCGCAGTTCTGCGGTCCCGGGAACCTCGTGGCGGCGAACGCCGCGCAGACGTTCCTCTTCGCGGACAGCGTCCATCCGACGACGGCCGTGCAGGGGATCGTGGCGCAGTTCACGGAATCCCTCATCGAGGGGCCGACGCAATACTCGCTCCTCGCCGAGGAGCCGCTGCGCACGCGCGCGAGCCACATGCACGCGATCAACGACGGGCTCCTCGAGGGCCGCGCGGCGCCCGTGGGCAAGTTGAACGTGTTCGCCTCCGCGAACGGCGGGAAGTTCGACATCGACTCCGGCATCGGCAACTCGGGCCTCAACAGCGACTTGAGCGCGGCCTCCGTGGGCGTCACGATGCGCGCCTCGGAAACCGTGCTGCTGGGCGCGGCCCTGGGCGAAGCGCGCGCGAAGGCGACCTTCGGCCAGGACGCGGGGGGCTTCCGGACGCGCGAGCAGCTGGTCTCGCTCTTCGCGTCGCTCCGCTGGGGCGGCCTCTACGGCACCGGCGTCTTCTCGGTCTCGAACGTCGACTTCCGCGACATGCGCCGCAACATCGCGCTGGGCCCGGTCGTGCGCACGGCGGAGGCGAGCACGGACGGCAGCAACGGCTCCGCGTACCTCGCCGCGGGCTACGACTTCCAGATCGGCCGTTTCACGGTCGGCCCGACGGTCGCCGTCACGATGCAGAACGTCACGGTGAACGCGTTCGACGAGTCCGGGGCCGGCTCGGCGAACCTGCACATCGCGCAGCAGACGCGGCACTCGGAAGTTTGGAGCGGCGGCGTGCGCGCTTCCCTCGTCATGGGCGCATGGTCCCCGTGGGTGCGCGTGACCGCGGACCGGGAGCGCCGCGACGACGCGCGCTTCGTGACCGCCTCGCCGCTTTCGCTCGCGACCGGCAACAGCTACGACATCCCGGCCTACGCGCCGGACCGCAGCTTCATCACCTCGGCGATAGGCCTGAACGGCGTGATCGGGGACCGGATCACGCTCGGGATCTCCTACTTCAACATCTCCGGCCGCTCGGGGATCCGGGAGGACGGGATCAACGGGGTGGTGTCGTATCGGTTCTGAGCGCCTCGCGCGCC
>DATAMY010000091.1:0-9809 GCA_036266535.1 Usitatibacter sp.
GTGAAGAAGGAGCCGCGCTTGGGGTGCGTGCCGGGATAGGTGCGGTACGTGACGCCGTCGGCGTCGAGGTCCAGGTAGCGGCCGAAGCGCTTGCCCGCCTCCAGGTCCTCGTGGGAGAGCACCTTGCCGCGGTCGTAGCGCGCGGCGTCGTCCCACTCGAGGGGATCGCAGAGGCGCTCGTTCATCCCGATGTCGAGGTCCAGCATCACGAAGACGGGCGTCTGCAGGCGCTCGGCCAGGTCGAACGAGAGCGCGGACATCTCGAAGCCTTCCTTCGGATCCTCCGGGAAGAGGAGCACGTGCTTGGTGTCGCCATGGGACGCGTAGGCGCACGAGAGCACGTCCGATTGCTGCGTGCGCGTGGGCATGCCGGTCGACGGTCCCGCGCGCTGCACGTCGATGATGACGGCCGGGATCTCCGCGAAGTACGCGAGCCCGATGAACTCCTGCATGAGCGAGATGCCCGGCCCGGACGTGCACGTGAACGCGCGGGCCCCGTTCCACCCGGCGCCGATCACCATGCCGATGGAAGCGAGCTCGTCCTCGGCCTGCACGATCGCGTAGCGGGCCTTTCCGGTGTCCGGGTCCGTGCGGTACTTGCGGCAGTGCTTGCCGAATGCCTCGGCGAGCGACGAGGACGGCGTGATGGGATACCAGGCGGCCACCGTGGCGCCGCCGTAGACGCAGCCCAGCGCGGCGGCGTTGTTCCCCTCGAGGAAGATGCGCTTCCCGATCCGGTCGCTCCGGCGCACGGCGAGCCCGATCTTCGGGAGGCTCTTCGCCGCGTAGTCGCGCCCCATGCGCAGCGCCTGCACGTTGGGCTCGAGGAGCTTCTCCTTCCCCTTGTACTGCTCGCCGATCAGCTTCTCCACGCATTCGAGCTCGATCCCGAGGAGGGAGGAAAGCGCGCCCACGTACACGATGTTCTTGAAGAGCTGGCGCTGGCGGGGATCCGAGTAGGCGGCGTTGCAGATGTCCGTGAGCGGCATGCCGACCACGTTCACGTCCTCGCGGAAGCTCGAGGGCGGAAGCGCCTTGGTGGAGTCGTAGAAGAGGTAGCCGCCCGGCTCGACCTCGGCGACGTCCTTCTCCCAGGTCTGGGGGTTCATGGCGACCATGAGGTCCACGCCGCCGCGCCGGCCGAGCCAGCCCTCCCCCGAAACCCGCACCTCGTACCACGTGGGCAGGCCCTGGATGTTCGACGGAAAGATGTTGCGCGGGCTCACGGGGATGCCCATGCGCATGATCGACTTGGCGAAGAGCGTGTTCGCCGAGGCAGACCCCGACCCGTTCACGTTGGCGAACTTGACGACGAAATCGTTGACGGCCTGCAGCGGCTTCATGCGGCGGGGGCCCCGGCGGACCCGTGGTCGAAGTGGCCCAGTTTACCCCGCGGCGCAGAGCCGTGGCAGGGGCCTTTTGCGGTGCCGCAACAACCGGCTAGAAGATCTCGACCTTGGTGCCGACGTCCCGGCCGTCCTCCGGGACCACGGCGGGGTGGCGGCCGGCTTCCTGCACCTCGTCGAGCTTCCGGGCATCCGCCTCGACCGACTCCCGCGCACCCGGGTTGCGGGGCTTCAGCGCGCTCTCCGAGTACGCCCGCACCGCGCGGTAGAGGTCGCGCTGGAGGAGCGCCTGGGTCTCGTGGGAGAGGAGCGAGAGCGACTCCGCGGCCGCGCCCAGGGCGGGCTTGTGCAGCCGCTCGAGCTTCTGGCGGGTGATGTCCTGGAACTGCATGGACACGATGATCTGGTTGATGTCCTTCTGGATCTCCATCGAGAGGTCGTTCACGCGCTTCAACGTCACCTCGATCTGCTGGGTCTGGGCGATGGTGGCCGCGTTCAACGTCCCGATCTCGGTCCGCGCGATCTCGACCGCGCGGCGCGCGGCTTCCGCGACCTGGGTCGTCCGCTTGTTGCCCTGGCGGACCTCGTCGCCGATGGCGTCCAGGCCCTGCCGGGTCTTGCGGGTGAGCTCGTGCGCGTCCGCGCTGATGGTGCGGATGCGGTCGGTCATCTCGACGAAGTCGCGCGGGCTGAGCGTCTGCGACGTCATCGCGACGGAGCCGTCGAGCGCGATCCGCGAGATCTGGGAGGCCATGTTCCGCAAGCCGTCGATCGTCTCCTCCATCACGCGGGCGTGCTCCGAGACCCGCTTCTGGTGGCTCGCCATCTCGTCGGCCGCCTGGGAGAAGCTCGTCATGTGGCTGGTCACGTTCAAGAGCTGGCTGTCGTAGGCCTTGATGAACTCGGGGAGCGAGAGGATGCCGCCCTCCGCGCCGTCCTCGCCGCCCTTCAGGAGCGACATCGCGGCTTCCGTCTGCTCGTTCGCCTTCCCCACGAGGACGCGGAAGCGCTTGCTGATCTCGGTCACGGCGTTCTCGGTGAGCTTGATCACCTCCTCCACCGATTCGTTCACCATGTCGAGCTTGCGCCGGTTCACCTGCGAGGCGGTGTCCCAGCGCTCGAGCATGGTGTCCAGGCCCACGACCACCTGCTGGAAGAGGCGCGTGCGCTTGCGCCACTTGAGGAAGGGCTCGTCCCCGGCCGCGGCGGTGAGGTCGTCCTCGGCGTTGAGATCCTTCATCACGAGGGCCAACGCCGCCAGGGCGGCGAGCGGCACCATCGCGAGCGAGGTGAGGAGCGCCCAGGGCGGGATGAGGGCCGCGAGCCAGAGCCACGGGAGGAACACGACCACGACCAGCGCGGCGATGAGGTACGGGTGGCGGAAGACGAAGCCGAAGTAGCGGCTCATGACGCGGCTCCGGTCGCGCTCACCTCGCGCAGGAGGTTCAAGTCCCCCGTCGAGAGGAGCTTCTCGATGTCGAGGAGGAGGACCATGCGGTCGTCCTGGGTCGCGAGGCCTGCGATGAACGAGCCGTCGACGAGCGATCCCAGCTGGGGCGCGGGCTTCACCTGGCTCACGCCGAAGCCCACCACGTCCGAGACGGCGTCGACCACGAGGCCGATCACGCGCCCGGCGATGCGCAGCACGACCACCACCGTGAAGGAGTCGTAGCGGACCTCCGGCATCTTGAACTTCACCCGCATGTCGACCACGGGGACGATCGCGCCCCGGAGGTTCAGGACGCCCTTGAGGTAATCCGGCGCGGACGGGATCGGAGTCACCTTCTCGTAGCCGCGGATCTCCTGGACCTTCAGGATGTCGACGCCGTACTCCTCCTGCCCGAGGACGAAGACCAGGACCTCGCGCACTTCTTCCCTTGCCGCCGTAGCCGCCTTCATCCCGCTTCTCCCGTCCGGCGCGTAGCCGTTTGGCATCATCTCAGAACTCCTCCCATTCGTCGCCTGCCGCCGCGAGCGCCACCCGGGGATCGCCCGGAATCGGAGGCGCCGGCATGAACGCCGCGGGTGCCGGCCGCCTCGTTTCGGAGGCTCGGGGGGCCGCGGTTTCGGGGGCATCGGGAGCGCCGTCGCGCTCGATCCGGAAGGCGCCCACCGCGTCCAGGAGCGATTCGGCCTCGCGGCGCATCGCTTCGGCCGCCGCGGACGCCTGCTGCACGGCCGACGCGTTCTGCTGCACGACCTTGTCCATCTCGGTCACGGTCTTGTTCACCTGCTGCACGCCGCGGCTTTGCTCGGCGGAGGCTTCCGCGATCGAGCGCATGAGGCCGCTCACGCGCTTCACGTCGCCCACGAGCGCCGCGATCGTGCCGCCGGCCTGGTCGACCAACCGGGTGCCGTTGTCCACCTGCGCGACGGACGCGCCGATGAGCTCCTTGATCTCCTTCGCCGCCTGGGCGCTTCGCTGGGCGAGCGAGCGCACCTCGGCCGCGACCACCGCGAAGCCCCGGCCCTGCTCGCCCGCCCGGGCGGCCTCGACGGCGGCGTTCAACGCGAGGATGTTGGTCTGGAAGGCGATGCCGTCGATCACGGAGATGATGTCCGCGATGCGGCGGGCGCCGTCGCTGATCTCGCTCATGGTGACCACCACGCGCGCCACCTCGCGCCCGCCCTGCTCCGCGCGCTTGGAGGCCGAGAGCGCGAGCTCGTCCGCCTCGCGGGCGCTCTCCGCGTTCTGGCGCACGGTGGTCGAAAGCTCCTCCATGCTCGCCGCGGTTTCCTGCAGGCTCGAGGCCTGCTCCTCGGTGCGCTGGGAGAGGTCCGTAGTCCCCGCGGCGACCTCGCCCGAGGCGTGCACGACCGATTCGGCGGCGCCCCGGACCTGGCTCACGACGGTGGAGAGCCCTGCATTCATGCGCCCCAGCGTATCCAGGAGCTGGCCCACCTCGTCGCCCGAGCGTCCCCGGATGTCGCCCGTGAGGTCGCCCGCGGCGATGCGCTCGGCGCACTCGCCGGCATCCAGCACGGGTGCCAGGACCGCCCGGCGGATGAAGAGCCACACGCCGATGAGGCCCGCGAGCGTGGCGAAGATCGTGGCCATGATGGCGGTCACGTAGGCCTTCCGGCTCGCCTCGACGGATTGGATGATGAGCTTCGAGCCCAGCTCCTGCGCGAGGGCGTCGGCCTCCTCCAGGTGCTCCGTGGCGCCCCGGTCGATCCCCGCGGCGGCCTTGTCCGCGCCCGCGGCGTCGCCGCGCTTCAACGCCTCGAGCGCCCGCCGGTAGCCCTCGCCCGCCTGCGCGTGGGACTTCGCGAATGCCTCGAGCGCGCCCGCGACTTCCGGGTGCTGCGTCGCGTCCTTCGCATCCGAGGCGAGCCGCTGCGCGAGCTTCTCGGACTCGAGGAAGGCGTCCCAGTGGACGGAGAGCATGTCCGCGGTGGCGCCCCGCAGGAGCACGTTCTTCCACTCCTGGGTCTGCGCCTTGAACGCGAGCTCGGTGCGCACGATCCCCAGCTGGGCCTGGAAATCCTGGCCGCTGATCCGCTCGAGGTCCTTCGCCGTCCCGTAGACGCGCGTGAGGGCCGCGAGGGCGACCACGACGCCCACCGCCATGGAGGCCGCCACGATTCCCAGCACCTTCACCTGCAGGCGCGAGAAGCGCAAGGAACGGATCGAGGCGAGCTTGCGGAAGGGGTTCATGGGCGGCTTCAGAAGAGGGTCACGCTCTTCTCGACCAGCATCTCGGCAAGCGCGCCCTCGGCGTTCACGAGCCGCGCGGCGAGGGTCGCGAGGAAGGCCTCGTGGATGTGCCGCGTGCACTCGGGGGAGGCGAGCCAGAGGACGTCCGGGTCGAGCTCGACCACGGTGCAGTCCGTCAGCGCCGTCACGGTCGCGAAGCGCCGCGCGGCGCCGCGCCGCAGGAACGCGGTCTCCTCGAGGCACTGACCCGCCCCGTGGATCCGCAGGAGCGTGCCCTTGCGCGTGACGCGCATCTGCCCGCGCACGAGCACGAAGAAGGAGTAGCCCGGATCGTCCTCGCCCACGAGGGTCGAGCCCGCGCGGACATCGAACCAGCGCCCCATCGGCGCGATCTCCGCGAGCGCCCCGGGCGCGAAGTCAGCGAAGAACGGGAGCGCCTTCAGGCGCGCCACGCGCTCGTCCGCGGCGAGGGCTTCGCCGTCCGGCTCCGCGATGCGGCGCAGGTCCGCGGCGAATTCCTCCCAGCTGGGGTAGCGCTCCGCCGGATCCCGCGCCGTGGCGCGCGCGAAGATCGCGTCGAAGAGGGGATCGAGGCCGCTCCTTCCCGCGCCGGGCTTCGGGAGGTTCCCCAGCATGATGCGGGTCATGAGCGCCGCGGGCGAATCCGGCGGGAAAGGCAGCTCGCCCATCAGCATCTTGTAGAGGACGATCCCCAGCGAGTACATGTCCGACTGCATCGAGGGGGGTTTCCGCTCGAGCTGCTCCGGCGCCATGTAGGCGGGCGATCCCACCATCATGCCGCGCGTCGAGTCGAATGCGAACGCGGTGTGGGCGACGCCGAAATCGGCGACCTTCGCCTCGCCATCCGCGTCCATCAGGATGTTCGCGGGCTTGAGGTCCCGGTGGACGATGCCCAGGGCGTTGGCATAGCTCAGCGCGTCGCAGACGCGCTCGAGGATGCGGGCCACGCGGCGCGGCTCGAGGAGCCCCTCCGGCACGCAGTAGCGATCGAGGCTCCCCGCCTGGACGTACTCCATCACGATGTAGGCGCTGCGATCGTCCGCCGCGGCGTCGTACACCTGCGTGATGTTGGGGTGCGTGAGCTTCTTCGCGAGGAACGCCTCCTTCAGGAAAAGCGAGCGGAAGAGCGCGCTGTCCCCGGAGGCGAGGAGGCGCGGGTCGTAGACCTTGATCGCGACGTCGCGGGCGGGAAAGAGCTCGCGTCCAAGGTAGATCGTGGCGGACTCGCCGCGCCCGAGCACGCCGCGGATCTCGTAATTGCCGATCCGCGCCGGCACCATCGCCGTGCTGTCGGCCGCGGGGATGCCGGCCCGCACGCTCATTCGCGCTCCTCACGCACGCGGCGCAGCAGGTGCCGGACGTCGAGGAGGAGGAGGCTCGCGTCGCCGCCCTCCTCCCCGGAGTCGCTGCGCGTGCCGATCCCGGCGATGGCGCGGCCGATGGCGCGCTCGCCCAGGTCCGGCGGCGGCAGGATCTCGCTCTCGGCGAGCGCCACCACGTCCGAGACGCTCGCGACCACGAGGCCCACCATGCGCCGATCGACGTTCAGCACGATCGCGCTCGCCTTCTCGAGCGGCAGCGGCTCGGGAAAGCCGAACATGAGGCCCAGGTCCACGATCGGGACGATCGCCCCGCGCAGGTTGATCACGCCGCGGACGAACGACGCCACGTGCGGGACGCGCGTCACGCGGTCGATCTCGCGGATCTCCTGGACCTGCAGGATGTCGATGCCGTAGAGCTCGTCGCCCAGCCGGCAGGTGAGGAACTCGCGGCGCGCGGCCTCGGCGCCCGTCTCGACCCAAAAGGATTGCTCGCTCATCGCGTGACCTCCTTCTTCGCCACCCGGGCGAGCGCGCGCTCGCGCAGCCGCCCGAGCGGGACCACCTCGTTCACGCCGCCCAGCTCGATCGCCTCGCGCGGCATCCCGAAGATCACGGAGCTCGCCTCGTCCTGGGCGATGTTCCAGGCGCCCGCCTTCTTCATCTCGAGCATGCCCTGCGCGCCGTCGCGGCCCATGCCCGTCATGATCACGCCGATCGCGTCCGCGCCCAGGAACTTCGCGGCTGAAAGGAACAGGAAATCGACCGAAGGCCGATGGAGGTTCATCGGCTCCTCCGTGGAGAGCTTCGCGAGGAGCTGGCCCTGGTCGCGCTTCACCCACAGGTGCTTCCCGCCCGGGGCGATGTACGCGTGCCCCGGAAGGATCGGGTCGTTGTGCTCCGCTTCCCTCACGGTGATCTGGCAAAGGCCGTTCAGGCGCTCCGCGAACATGCGCGTGAAGTTCTCCGGCATGTGCTGGACGATCGCGATGCCGGGGCAGTCGACGGGCATCCCCACCAGGAAATCGCGGATCGCCTCGGTGCCGCCGGTCGAGGCGCCCACCGCGATCAGCCGATCGGAGGTCTTCACGCCGCGCGGGACGGGGCGCTTCACCACGGGCGCCGCGAGCGCCTCTCCGGCCTCCTCGGGCGAGCGGCGCGGGGTCTTCAGGCGCGCGCTCTTCGCCGCGCGGATCTTCTCCGCGATCATGCGGCCGTAGTCGTCCGGCGTCTGCTCGTTCAGCTTCGGCTTGGTCACGAAGTCCACCGCGCCCAGCTCCAACGCGCGGAAGGTCACTTCCGAGCCCCGCTCGGTGAAGGACGAGATCATGAGCACCGGCATGGGACGGGCGCGCATGAGCTTGTCCAGGAACTCGAGGCCGCTCATCTTGGGCATCTCGACGTCGAGCGTGATCACGTCGGGCTTGAGGTCGCGCACCATGTCGCGCGCCTCGTAGGCGTCCGCGGCGGCGCCCACCACCTCGATGTCGCCCTGCTCGTTCAGGATGTCGGTCAAGACGTCCCGGATCATGCGCGAGTCGTCGACGATCAGGACCCGGATCTTCTGGTTGGTATGCGTGCTCATTTGAACAGCTCCGCGCCGCCCTCGATGGTGCCGTGGAAGAGGCGCGCGCCGTAGTCGCGCTCGCGCAGCACGATGGTGTCGTTGTTGACCTTCCGCAGCCGCTTCACCATGACCTTGCCGCTGCGCGGGAAGTAGTAGATCTTCCGGGGCCAGACGCCCAGGAGGTCCCGGCCCTCGATGGGGATGCGCTCGAGGTTCAGGTACTCGACGATGAACTCGGCGTTCTGCTCGCCCACGTTGGACAGCATGAAGCCCTGCAGCACGTTCCCCCCGCCGAAGACCTTCGCCTCGAGGCGGTCGCGCCGGCCGCCCAGCTTGAGGATCTGGTTGATGAGGAGCTCCATCGCGTGCACGCCGTAGCGCCCGCCCGCGCTGATGTTGCCGTGGCTTCCCACGAGCTTCCCCTCGTCCGGGAGCATGAAGTGGTTCATGCCGCCGATGCCGGCCTCGCGGTCGCGCAGGCACGCCGAGACGCACGAGCCCAGCACGGTCACGAGCGCCATGTCCTTGTTCGTGGCGTAGTACTCGCCCGGCAGGATCTTCGCCGTGTCGATCTTGAAGTGGGGGTCGAAGTACCGGTTGGGGACCTCGTCGCGCAGCGGATCGTCATCGCGCATCATCGCGCCTTCCCCCCGCGCGCGAGCTCGTACACGGTCTGCCCCTTCAGCCGGAAATGCCGGCCGTTGTCGAGGAGGCTCTCCGCGTGGCCCGCGAAGAAGAGCCCCTGCGGCTTCACGAGCGCGGCGAAGCGCTCGATGAGCCGCGCCTGCGTCGGCTTGTCGAAGTAGATCATCACGTTCCGGCAGAAGATCGCGTCCAGGCCGGCGCTGACGGGCCACTCGGGGTCCATCAGGTTCACGCGCCGGAATTCCACGTGGCTCGCGATCTCGCGGCGCACACGGGCCTTGCCTTCGAAGCGGCCCGTGCCGCGCAGGAAGAAGCGCTTCTGGCGCTCCGCCGGGAGCTTGAGGACCGATTGCACGGGATAGACCGCCTCGCGCGCCGTGGCGAGAACCTGCGTGTCGAGGTCGGTCGCGAGCACCTCGAAGGCGGCCGCCGAGCCCAGCGTTTCCGCGAGGCACATGGCGATCGTGTACGGCTCCTCGCCCGTCGAGCAGCCGGCGCTCCAGACGCGCAGCGCGCCATCCCCGGCGCGCGTCCGCGCGTAGGCCGCGAGTGTCTCGAAATGGTGCTCCTCGCGGTAGAACGCGGTCACGTTCGTCGTGAGCGCGTTCGTGCAGTGCTCCCATTCGGCGGGCTCGAGCTCGAGGTAGCGGACGTAATCGTCGAAGGAGCCGATGCCCAGCGTCCGCAGCCGCCGCGAGAGCCGCGCGTAGACCATCTCGCGCTTCTCGGCGGGAAGGCGGATGCCGGAGAACGCGTAGATGCGGTCGCTGATCACGCGGAAATGGTCCGCGTCGAAGGGAAACTCGCGGGATGCCGGAGGCGCTGCCTCCGGGCGGGTCTGCGCCGCGGGCGTCATGCCACCGCCTTCGCCATTCCGCGCGCCACGTGGGTGCGCGTGACGGCGCTCACGTCGAGGATGAGGGCCACGCGCCCGTCGCCCAGGATCGTGGCGCCCGCGACGCCGGGCACCGCGTGCAGGTTCGAGTCCAGCGACTTCACGACCAGCTGCTGCTGGCCGATGAGGCTGTCCACCCACAGGGCGGCGCGGCGGTTGTCGACCTCGACGACGAGGCAGATCTGCTCGCCCGCCGCCGGGGCCGCCGCGGAGGCGGCGGGCAGTTGCACCACGTCGGCGAGCCGGATGATCGGCAGCTGCTCGCCGCGCACCGCCACGAGCGACGGCTGGTTCACGATGGTCTTCACGTCGCCCTTGCCGGGCATGAAGGCTTCGGCGACGAATTCCAGCGGGACGA
>DATAMY010000092.1:0-2959 GCA_036266535.1 Usitatibacter sp.
GCGCCGCCCATCGGCGCCTCGGCGCGGCGCGAGCGGCTGGCCGAGCTCGCGACGATCGAGGCGCTCCGGCGGCACATCCACGCGCTCCCCGCGGGAGGAAAGGGATGGCTCGCGGGACTGAACGACCGCTACGTGGGACGCGCGCTTTCGCTCGTGCACGGGCGTCCCGCGGAGCCGTGGACCGTGGAGCGGCTGGGAAGGCAGGTGGGCCTTTCGCGGAGCGCCCTCGCCGAGCGCTTCGGCGAGGTGATGGGAGAGCCGATCTTCGCGTTCCTCACGCGCTGGCGCCTGCAGCTCGCGGCGGAATCGCTCCTCACGACGCCCGGATCGATCGAGGCGATCGCGCGCGACGCGGGATACGAATCCGCGAGCGCCTTCTCGCACGCGTTCCGCCGCGCATTCCGCAAGCCCCCTTCGGTCTGGCGCAAGCGCGCGCGGCGCCGCGCGTCCTAGCGATCGCGCCTCAGCTCATCGAGAGCCGCGGCCGCGGGCTCGCGAGCCGCAGCGTCTCGATGCCGCGCTCGAGATCCGCCTCGAGCGACGGGGAGTCCACGTCCGGCGCGTGCGCGTAATAGAGGATGTCCCCGTCGATCTCGAGCAGCTGGTAGACGTCCGAGCCGGCCGGGTGCGCGAGGCTCGCGCGCTCGGGCCGCACGACGCGCCGCACGGACGCCCGCCCGCACTCCCACGCGTAGATGCCCGGGCGCCCGGAGCCGGGACTCAGCGCGAAGACGAGCGTCTCGCCCGCCCACGCCATCTCGCGCGCGCCGCGCAGCTCCGCCACCAGGCGCTCGCGTGCGTAGAGGCGCGCCCGCAGCATCCCGCCGCGCGCATCCTCGAGCACCTTCGCGTAGCAGCCGCCCGACGGCGCGTAGAGCTCCGAGCCCGGGGCGGGGAGCTCGATCGGGATGGCGCGCGCGGCCGCCGTGGCCCCCGCGAGCGCGCAAGCGCAAGCCGCCGCCATTCGAACGGCCGCCATCGCGCTACCGCAGCGCGCGGGAGAGGAATGGAAGCGAAACGTCCATGCGGTAGTCGACGTCCGAGTGGTTGTCGTCGAACTCTTCATATACGTGCGCGATTCGCGCCTCGGCGAGCCGCTTGGAGAGGATCCGCGACCCGTACTGGATGTGGTACTGGTCGCGGGATCCGCAATCGATGTAGATGCCGCGCAGGCTCGCGAGCGCTCGCCGGTGCTTCGCCACGAGGTTCACCGGGTCGTTCGCCTGCCAGCGCTTCCAACGCTCCGGAAGCACTTCGCCGGTCTCCAGGTTGAACGGCAGGCGGAAGCCGTTGGGCGCGCGCGGGTCCGGGTCGTACGTCGCGGCCATGCAGAGGTTCATGATGCAGTGGCCCTCCGCCATCGAGAGCTTGGGCTTCGTCCACACCGCCTCGAGGAAGGCGCGCACGCGCCCGTCGTCGCTCCCGCGGTCCGCGCCCTTCTCCATCCGCCGCACGTCGTACGGGCCGTTTCGCGACGCGGGCGGGCGCGGCCGGTACTTGGCGAGCTCGTTCAGGGTGTTCGGCCAGTCGTGCCAGTAGACGAAGTCGAAGTACGCGTCGCCGGAATGGTCCGCGACCGCGCCCCAGGTCTCCGGATAGCGCATGCCGTGCATGATCGCGCCGTAGCCGCCGGAGGATTTCCCGAAGCATCCGCGGTGCTCGCGCGAGGCGAGCGTGCGGAACTCGCGGTCGACGAAGGGCACGATCTCCTTCGTGAGGTAGTCCGCGTACCGGCCGATCGCCGAGGAGTTCACGTACTGGTTGCCGCCCAGCGCTGTGAAGCAATCCGGGAGGACCACGATGGCGGGGCCCATCCGCTTCTCGTGCACGAGCCGCGCCATGCGCTCCGGGACGTTCTCGCCGAAGGGCTTCCACGCGACGTGCGAGAGGCCGGAGCCGGTGAAGCCCACGAGGTCGTAGAGCACGGGGAAGCGGCGGCCCCTCCCGCGCGTCCCGCCCTCGTCGTACTGGGGCGGAAGCCAGACGGCCACCTTGCGGACGTGGGGATCGCGAAGGGGATTGTCGCGGAGGATCCGGGAATCGTGCTCGAGCACGACGACCGAGCCGGTATTCCACTGGGGTCGCTTGAGGGCCATGCGCGAAATAGTAGCCCAAAAGAAAAAGGGCGCCGGAGCGCCCTTTCTTTGCTACAAGGCGCTACGCCGCGACGCGCCGCTTGTACTCGTGCGTGCGGGTGTCGATCTCGATGCGATCGCCCGTGGCGCAGAACGCCGGCACCTGGACCTCGAAGCCGGTCGCGAGCTTGGCGGGCTTCAGCACCTTGCCGGAAGTATCGCCTCGCACCGCGGGCTCGGTGTAGATCACCTCGCGCACCACCGTGGTGGGCAGCTCGAAGGAGATCGCCTTCCCGTTGTAGAAGAGCGCTTCCCCGGCCATCCCGTCCTCGAGGTAGTTCACCGCGTCGCCGAGGTTCTCCTTCTCGATGTCGATCTGGTTGTACTCGGGGTCCATGAAGACGTACATGGGATCGGCGAAGTACGAGAAGGTGACTTCCTTCTTCTCGAGCATCACGAGCTCGAAGCGCTCGTCGGCCTTGTACACCGTCTCCGTGTTGGAGCCGGTGAGGAGGTTCTTCAGCTTCATCTTCATGGTGGCGGCGTTGCGGCCGCCCTTGTTGTACTCGGCCTTGAGCACGACCATCGGGTCCTTGCCGACCATGATGACGTTCCCGCTGCGCAGTTCCTGTGCGATTTTCATAGAGTCGTCCGTTTAGCGTTCCTGGCCTTCCGCTACTTGCGGGAAGAGCCGATCGTTATCAAGTGGCTGCCGGGAGTGAAGGCCGCCGTTCCGCCTTTTGCCCGATGGCGTTGAGCGGCGGCTTCGCCGTCCGCTCCTACGCCGTTCCCGCTGCCCAACTTTAGCCCGAAAAGCCTTTCATTTTAGCACGTTGTCCGCGAAATCGACCAGCTGTTCCGCGAGGTCGCGCCGGCCCGCGAGC
>DATAMY010000093.1:0-74312 GCA_036266535.1 Usitatibacter sp.
GCGCTCGAGCTCCTGCAGGGGTCCCGTGAGGGATGTCGTGAGATGGGGGACCATGGTGTGGGGGCTCGCCGGAAGTCGGGATGGATTCGGCCGGGCCGCGACTTGATCCACGTCTGGGCGGCGGCCGGAAGACCAGTTTACACGGTAAGATGCAGGGCTTTTCGCGAGCCCGATTCCGGAGGATCCGATGTCCCCGTTGCAAGCGCTCGCCGCGACGGCCGTGCTGCTCGCGGCCTCCAACCTCTTCATGACCTTCGCCTGGTACGGGCACCTGCGCAACCTCCAGGCGAGCCCCTGGTACGTCGCCGCGATCGTGAGCTGGGGGATCGCGCTCTTCGAGTACCTGATCCAGGTGCCCGCCAACCGGATCGGGTTCCGGTCGGGCCTGACTCTCGGGCAGCTCAAGATCCTGCAGGAGGTCATCACCCTCACGGTCTTCGTGCCGTTCGCCATGGTGTACATGGGCCAGTCTTTCAGCTGGAACTACGCCTGGGCGGGGCTGTGCATGGTGGGCGCGGTGTACTTCATCTTCAAGGGTTGACTCGGTTGCACCTCCACATCCTCGGCATCTGCGGCACCTTCATGGGCGGCCTCGCCCGCATCGCCCGCGTGGGCGGCCATCGCGTGACCGGCTGCGACGCGCAGGTCTACCCGCCCATGAGCGACCAGCTCGCGAGCCTGGGCATCGAGCTGCACGAGGGCTACGACGCCGCGCAGCTCGATCGCTACCCCGCGGACCTCTTCGTGGTGGGAAACGCCATGACGCGGGGAAAGCCGGTGGTCGAAGCGATCCTCGACCGCGGCCTCCCGTACGTGTCCGGGCCGCAGTGGCTCGCCGAGAACGTGCTGGGCGACAAGTGGGTGCTCGCCGTCGCCGGCACCCACGGGAAGAGCACGACCTCGTCGATGCTCGCGTGGATCCTCGAGGACGCGGGGCTCGCCCCGGGCTTCCTCGTGGGCGGCATCCCGCGCAACTTCGGCGCCTCCGCGCGCGCGACCCCGTCGCCCTTCTTCGTGATCGAGGCGGACGAGTACGACACCGCTTTCTTCGACAAGCGATCGAAGTTCGTTTGGTACCGGCCGCGCACCGCGATCCTCGGGAACCTCGAGTACGACCACGCGGATATCTTCCCGGACCTCGCGGCGATCGAGACCCAGTTCCACCACCTCGTGCGGATCGTGCCGGCGCGCGGGCTCCTCGTCGTGAACGGGCGCGACGCGGCGCTGCAGCGCGTGCTGGCGCGCGGCACGTGGACCCCGGTCGAGCGCTTCGGCGACGGTGAGCCGTGGGGCTTGGGCGCGGTCAAGGCCGACGGCAGCTTCGACGTGCTCCTCGACGGCGAGCCGCAGGGCACCGTGCACTGGAGCCTCATGGGCGAGCACAACCGGCTGAACGCGCTCGCCGCGCTCGCCGCCGCGCGCCACGCGGGCGTGCCCGTGAAGGCGGGAATCGACGCGCTCGCGCGCTTCGAGGGCGTGAAGCGCCGGATGGAGCTGCGCGGCAGCGCGAACGGGGTGCGCATCTACGACGACTTCGCGCACCATCCGACCGCGTTCGAGACGACGATCGCGGGGCTGCGGGCCGCGACCGGCGGGGCGCGCATCGTGGCGGTCTTCGAGCCGCGGTCCAACACGATGAAGCTCGGCACCATGCAGGACCGCCTCGCCGCGAGCCTGGGCGGCGCGGACCTCGTCTTCTGCTACGCGCGCGACCTGGGCTGGGATCCCGCGCGCGCGCTGGCGCCGCTCGGGCCCCGCGCGACGACGCACCACGACATCGACGCGCTCGTCGAAGCGGTCGCGCGGGCGCTGCGGCCCGGCGACCAGGTGCTCGTGATGTCCAACGGGGCCTTCGGCGGCGTGCACGACCGGCTCCTCGCGCGGCTCTCCCCGCGCGCATCCGCGGCGGACTGACATGGCGACCTACGCTTTCCGCATCCTCAACGTCTTCGCGCGCGAGGGGCGGCTCACCGGGAACCCGCTCTGCGTCTTCGAGGACGGCCGCGGCCTGGACGACGCCACCCTGCAGGCCCTCGCCCGCCAGTTCAACCTCTCGGAGACCACGTTCATCCTGCCCTCGTCGAAGGCGACCGCGCGCGTGCGGATCTTCACGCCGAGCTACGAGATGCCGTTCGCGGGCCATCCGACGCTCGGGACCGCGCACGTGGTGCGCGCCTTGAAGGGCGGCGACCGCGTGACGCTCGAGATGAAGGCGGGCGTGATCCCGGTGGAAGCGGCGGGCGACGTGTGGACGCTCGGCGCGAACCGGCCGCGATGGCGCGAGGTGTCCGAATCGCGCGCGGACCTCGCCGCCATCCTGGGCCTCGAGGCCGCGGACCTCGTCGAGCGCCCGCTCTGGGTGAGCACCGGCCGGGAGCAGCTCATCGTGCCGGTCGCGAGCGCGGAAGCCGTGCGGCGCGCGCGCCCGCGGCCGGACGCCTTCTCGCGGCTGAAGAGCGAGGACGGCCAGAGCATGGCCTACGTCTTCTCGGACGCCGGCGACGCGGCGGGCACCGCGGAATCGCGCTTCTTCTTTCCGAGCGGGCCCGCGATCCTCGAGGATCCGGCGACCGGCTCCGCGTGCGCGAACCTGGGCGGCTGGTTCTGCACGATCCGCCCCGGCGCGCGGATCGACCGCGTCATCTCGCAGGGCGAGGCGGTGGACCGCCCGTCGACCCTGCGCCTCGCGGTGCGCGACGGCGCGATCTTCGTCGGCGGGCGCGTGATCGAGCTCGCCCGCGGAACGCTCGAGCCCTGAAGGCGATCGTCTACCTGCACGGGTTCATCAGCTCGCCGCGCTCGCGGAAGGCCGCGATGCTGGGCGACTACGTGAGGAACTGCGTGACCGGCATCGACTACGTGGTGCCGGAGCTCCACCATCGCCCGGCGATCGCCGTGGAGCAGGCCGCCGCGGCCTGCGCGCCGTACGGGAGCGACGACCTCACCCTGGTGGGGAGCTCGCTCGGCGGCTTCTACGCCACGGTGCTCGCCGAGCGCCTGGGCTCGCGCGCGGCGCTCCTCAATCCCGCCGTGCACCCGCACCGCCACTTCGGCCGCTACCTGGGCGGCCAGCGCAATCTCTACACCGGCGAGGCTTTCGACCTCACGGTGGAGCACGTGGGCGAGCTGATGGCGCTCGATCCTCCCGCGATCACGCGGCCGGAACGCTACTGGCTCATCGTCGAGACCGGGGACGAGGTGCTCGACTATCGCGAGGCGGTCGCGTACTACGCGGGCGCGTTCCAGACCGTCGTGCGGGGCGGCGACCATGCGCTGGGCTCGTTCGCGGAGCACGTCCCGGACCTGGTCGCCTGGGCGGCGGGCGATGGCGACGCGCCCCCTACCCCGGGTGCCGCGTGAAGCAGCTCCTCTTCGAGGAGGACGGCGCGTTCCGCGTGGGGACCATCCTCGCCGAGGCGGGCGCTTCGTTCCAGGTCGAGGCCGCGCACGGGAAGCGCTCGAAGGTGAAGGCGGCGAGCGTGTTGCTGCGCTTCGACGGGCAGGCCCTGGGGCCCTTCATGGCGGAGGCGCAGAAGCTCTCCGAGGCGATCGATCCGCGCTTCCTCTGGGAGGTCTGCGGTCCAGACGAATTCTCCTTCGAGGCGCTCGCCGCGGAGTACCACGGCCGCGCGCCCACGCCGCACGAGGCCACCGCGGTCGCGCTTGCCCTCCACGCGAACCCGATGTACTTCTACAAGCGCGGCAAGGGGCGCTACCAGGCCGCGCCGGAGGAGAACCTCAAGGCGGCGCTCGCGGGCCAGGAGAAGAAGCGCCGCCAGCAGGAGCAGGTCGACGCGTGGGCGGCCGAGCTGGAGGCCGGGCGCCTCCCGGAGGCGATCGGCACGCGGATCGACGCCCTCCTCTTCAAGCCGGACAAGATGAGCCTCGAGTGGCGCTCGCTCGACCAGGCCGCGCACAAGGCGGGCCTGGCGCCGCCGCGGCTCCTCGCGCGCGCGGGCGCGTTCGCCGGTCCGGAGGACTATTTCCTGCGCCGCTTCGCGTTCGAGCTCTTCCCGGCCGGGACGGGGTTCCCCGCGACGCCGGCGCTCGCGGCGCCCCCGTCGCTTCCCGAGGGCGCCGCCGCGGCGTTCTCGATCGACGACGAGGAGACCACCGAGATCGACGACGCGTTCTCGGTCGAGCGCCGGGCCGACGGAAGCCTCCGCGTGGGCATCCACATCGCGCTTCCCGCGCTCTTCTTCGACCGCTCCCACCCGCTCGAAGCGGTCGCCCGCGAGCGGCTCTCGACCGTGTACTTTCCGGGAGGAAAGATCACGATGCTCCCGCAGGATGCGATCGAGCGCGCGACGCTCGGCGCCGGGCGCCGCGTTCCGGCGGCCTCGCTCTATCTGGAAGTCGACGGGGAGAAGCTCGAGGTGCGCTCCGCCGAGTCCCGCGTCGAGACGATCGCCGTCGCGGCGAACCTGCACCTCCGGGAGCTGGACGCGCGCCTCAACGCCGAGACGGTCGCCGCGGGCCGTGTCGAGGGCGCGTGGGGCGACGAGCTCTTCACCCTTTGGCGCCTCGCGCGGAACCTGCGCGCGCTCCGGGGCGCGGGCGAGGAGCGCACCGACCGGCTGGACTACACCTTCCGGGTCGAGGGCGGACGCGTCGCGATCGAGCCGCGGGCGCGCGGGACGCCGGTGGACATGCTGGTGGCCGAGCTCATGATCCACACCAACGCGACCTGGGGGAAGCTCCTGGCGGAGCGCGGCTACCCGGCGATCTATCGCAACCAGCGCGCGATGAAGACGCGGATGGAGGTCGAGCCGGGCGCCCACGAATGGCTGGGCGTGACGCACTACGCCTGGACCAGCTCGCCGCTGCGCCGCTACTCCGACCTCGCGAACCAGCGCCAGCTCGCCGCCGCGTTGACCGGCGCGCCCGCCCCCTACTCGCGCCCGGAGCTGGAAGCCGCGGCGCGCGATTTCGAGGCCGCCTACGAGGCCTACGCGGAGCACCAGCGGCTCCTCGAGCGGTACTGGTGCCTGCGCTACCTGCAGCAGGAGGGCATCGACTCGGCCCCCGCCACGGTGATCCGCGAGGAGCTGGTGCGGATCGAGGGCCTGCCGCTCGTCTGCCGGGCGATCGGACTCCCCCCCGGCTCCGCCGGCGAGCGGGTCCGCGTGGCGTTCGGGGAGATCGACCTCTGGGATCCCGGCGTACCCTGCCGCTACGCGGGCAAATAACCTACAATTGCCCTTCATGTCGCGACGTCCCGACCGAAACCCGTAGCGGCTGCGATGCAGCTACCGCAGCCCGCCCCCGACGCCCTCGTTTCCTTCTCCGATTTCCTGCTCGAACGCTTCGGCCTCGTCGCGTCGATGCAGGTGGCGGTCGTCGCCTCCATCGCGTTCCACGCGTTCCTCATCGTGGGCCTGGGCTTCAGGATCGCCGGCATGCAGCGCTGGGACGAGCCCCACAACGTGATGGACGTGGTCCTCGTGAACGCGAAGAGCGCGGCGAAGCCCAGGAAGGCGGACGCGCTCGCGCAGGCGAACTTGGACGGCGGCGGCAACACGGACAGGAAGCTGCGCGCTTCGTCGCCGCTCCCGGCGCTCGATCCGCGCGAGCCCAGCCGCGAGCTCCACGCGGCCGAGGGGCGCGTGAAGCAGCTGGAGGCCGAGGCGAAGGAGCTCATGACGCGCGTGAAGTCGGACGTGACCGTCGCGCGGATCGACCCTCAGCCCTCGGCGAAGCCCGATACGAAGGCGGATGCCCAGGCGCGGGACCTCATCGAGAAGAGCCTCGAGATCGAGCGCCTCGAGGCGCAGATCCGGCGCGAGCACCAGGCCTACCAGGAGCGCCCGAAGCGCACCTTCGTGGGCGCCCGCGCGGCGGAGTACCGCTTCGCGCAGTACGTGGACAACTGGCGCCAGAAGATCGAGCGGATCGGGAACCTCAACTATCCGGCGGAGGCGAAGGCGAACCGCATCTACGGCTCGCTCCAGCTCACCGTCGCGATCAAGGCGGACGGCGAGGTGGAGTCGGTCGAGATCAACAAGTCCTCCGGCCACAAGGTGCTCGACCAGGCGGCGGTGCGGATCGTGCGTCTCGCCGCGCCCTTCGAGCGCTTCCCGCAGAACATCCGCGCCGACACGGACATCCTGCACATCACGCGCACCTGGACGTTCACGCGCGGCGACCAGGTGGTCTCGGAGTAGGGGGAACCTCGCCCCGGCGTTTGAGCCAAACCTCGCCTGGGGTAAAATGCCCGACCGGTGGCCCATGCAAACGATCAACCTCACCAGCCACTTCCTCATCGCCATGCCCGCGATGTCGGACCCGAATTTTTCCCGCACCCTCACCTTCGTCTGCGAGCACAACGAGCGCGGGGCGTTGGGCATCGTCGTGAACCGCCCGATCGAGGTCACGCTCGAGGCGCTCTTCAAGCAGGTGGAGATCCCGCTCGAGGACCGGGCGCTCGCTTCCCAGCCCGTCTTCTTCGGCGGGCCCGTCCAGTTCGACCACGGCTTCGTGCTGCATCGCCCGGTGGGGGCGTGGAAGTCGACGCTGCCGGTGGGCGAGATCGGGCTCACCACCTCGCGCGACATCCTGGAGGCGATGGCCTCGGGGAGCGGCCCGCGCGAGCAGCTCGTGGCGCTGGGATACGCCGGCTGGGCGCCGGGGCAGCTCGAGGACGAGATCCAGAGGAACGGCTGGCTCACCGTGCGCGCGAGCACGGACCTCATCTTCAGCACGCCGCCGGAATCGCGCTACGAGGCCGCGATGGGCGTCCTCGGCGTGAACGCGGCGAACCTCTCCGAGGACGCGGGGCACGCTTGATGCCGACCCTCCTCGCCTTCGACTTCGGCGAGAAGCGGATCGGCGTCGCCGTGGGCGAGACCGCGACGGGAATCGCGAGCCCGGTGGGCGCGATCGAGGCCGCCGCGAACGACGCCCGCTTCGAGGCGATCGGGAAGCTCGTGCGCGAATGGAAGCCGGTGGGCCTCATCGTCGGCCGGCCGCGCCACGAGGACGGCTCGGAGCACGCGGTCGCGAAGCTCGCCGAGAAATTCGCGCGCCGCCTCGCGGCCCGCTACTCGCTTCCCGTCCGCTTCGTGGACGAGACGCTTTCCTCCGCGGAAGCCGAGTCGCGCCTGCGCGGCGCGAGGACCCGCGCCACCCGCCCGGGCGACGTGGACGCGATGGCCGCGGCCGTGATCCTGCAGAGCTACCTCGACGATCCGGAGGCTCATGAGCCGCTCGCTCCCTGATCCCGAGCGCCTCGTGGGCGAGCTCGCCGCGCAGATGCGCGGGCGCCTCGCGGAGGATGCGGCGATCGTCGGCATCTACACGGGTGGCGTGTGGGTGGCCGAGCGCCTCCACCGCGCGCTGGGCCTCGCCCCCGCGCTGGGCACCCTCGCCGTGACGCTCCACCGCGACGACTTCCGCCGCATCGGCCTCCATCGCGAGGCGCGCCGGAGCCTCATCCCGTTCCCCGTCGACGGCCGCGAGATCGTGCTGGTGGACGACGTGCTCTACACGGGCCGCACCATCCGCGCCGCGCTGAACGAGCTCTTCGACTTCGGGCGCCCGCGCGCCGTGCGCCTCGCCGTGCTCGCGGACCGCGGTGGGCGCGAGCTCCCGATCGCCGCGGACTTCATCGGCGCGAAGGTGGAGATGGCGCGCGAGGAGGAGCTCGTGCTCTCCAACGAGGACGGGAAGCTCCGTCTCGACGCCGTGAAGAGGAAGGCATGAGCCGCGGCGACGGCCTCCAGGTGGGCGCGGACGGGCGCCTGCGGCACCTCCTCACCACCGAGGGCCTCTCCGCGGAGATGATCCGGCGGATCCTCGATACCGCCGACCAGTTCGTCTCCGTGAGCGAGCGCGACGTGAAGAAGGTCCCGCTCCTGCGCGGCCGCTCCGTGTTCAACGTGTTCTTCGAGAGCTCCACCCGCACGCGCACCACCTTCGAGATCGCGGCGAAGCGCCTGTCCGCGGACGTGATCAACCTGAACGTCGGCGTCTCCTCCACTGCCAAGGGCGAGACGCTCCTCGACACGGTCTACAACCTGCAGGCGATGGACGCGGACATGTTCGTCGTGCGCCACGCGCAGTCCGGCGCGGCGCACCTCATCGCGCGCCACGTGAAGCCGGGCGTCGCGGTGATCAACGCGGGCGACGGGCGGCATGCGCATCCCACGCAGGGCCTCCTCGACATGTACACCATCCGCCACTACAAGAAGGATTTCTCGGCGCTCACGGTCGCGATCGTGGGGGACGTCCTGCACTCGCGGGTCGCGCGCTCGCAGATCCATGCGTTGAAGACGCTGGGGGTCCCGGACCTGCGCGTGGTCGGCCCCGCGACCCTCATCCCCGCGGCCGTGGAGCGGATGGGCGTGCGCGTGTGCCACGACATGCTCGAGGGCATCGGCGGATGCGACGTCGTGATCATGCTGCGCCTGCAGAACGAGCGGATGAACGGCGCGCTCCTCCCCTCGGCGGGGGAGTTCTTCAAGTGCTACGGCCTCACGCCCGGCAAGCTCGCGCGCGCGAAGCCGGACGCGATCGTGATGCACCCGGGACCGATGAACCGCGGCGTCGAGATCGATTCCGCGGTGGCGGACGGGCGCCAGAGCGTGATCATGCCGCAGGTGACCTTCGGGATCGCCGTGCGGATGGCCGTGATGTCGATGCTGGGGTCGCCCGCGTGATCGTCGTAATCGCGAAGCGTCATAACGTGACGAAAAAGTCGTCGACGGAAACAAATGAAGATTGAGATCAAGGGCGCCCGCGTGGTCGACCCGGCGAGCAGCCGGGACGAGAAGGCCTCGATCTGGATCGGGGACGGCAAGATCGCCGCGGTGGGCGCGCAACCCCAGGGCTTCCGCGCGGACGAGACGATCGACGCGGCCGGGCTCGTCGCCTGCCCCGGCCTCGTGGACCTCTCCGCGCGGTTGCGCGAGCCGGGGTTCGAGTACAAGGCGACGCTCGAGTCCGAGATGGCCGCCGCGGCCGCGGGCGGCGTCACGACGCTCGCGTGCCCGCCGGACACCGATCCGCCGCTGGACGAGCCGGGCCTGGTCGAGATGCTCACGCGCCGCGCCTCCGGCGTCCACGGCACGCGCGTGCATCCGCTGGGCGCGCTCACGACCGGCCTCAAGGGCGAGCGCCTGGCCGAGATGGTGGAGCTCGCTGAAGCGGGCTGCATCGGCTTCTTCCAGGGCAATGCCGCGCTCCCGGACAACGCGACGCTGCTGCAGGCGATGCGCTACGCCGTGACCTTCGGCTTCACCGTGTGGCTGCGCCCGCAGGACGCGGCGCTCGCGGCGGGCGGCGTCGCGCACGAAGGCGAGGTCGCGACGCGCCTGGGACTTCCCCCGATTCCCGTCATCGCCGAGACCGTCGCCACGCGCACGATCATCGAGCTCATGAAGGCGACCGGCGCCCGCGTGCACCTGGCGCGCCTCTCGGCGGGCGCCACGTTGGAGCTCGTCGCGCGCGCCAAGGCGCAAGGTCTTCCGCTCACCTGCGACGTGGGCGTGCACCATCTCCACCTCTGCGACCGCGACATCGGCGAGTTCGACGCGCGGGCGAACCTCGCGCCGCCGCTGCGCGACCCTTCGGATCGCGAGCGCCTGCGCCGCGCGCTCGCGGACGGCACCCTCGACGCGGTCTGCTCGGACCACACGCCGGTCGACGACGACGCGAAGCTGGTCCCGTTCGGCGAGGCCGAGCCGGGGGCGACCGGCCTCGAACTCCTCCTGCCGCTCACGCTCCAATGGGGACGGGAGAGCGGCCTCGCCCTGGGTCCGACGTTGAGCGCCATCACCTCGCGTCCCGCCGCGGTGCTGGGCGTCGCCGCCGGGACGCTCGCTCCCGGGGCGCCGGCGGACATCTGCCTCTTCGATCCCGCGCGCGCCTGGGTGGTGGAGCCGCAGGCCCTCGCGAGCCAGGGCAAGAACACGCCCTTCATGGGCCTCGAGCTCACCGGCCGCGCCGTGCGCACCCTCGTCTCCGGAAGGACCGTCCATGCCGCCTGATGACCGCCTCCCGAGGGCCGCCGCCAATCCGCTCCTCGATTTCTCGGGGCTGCCCCGCTTCTCCGAGATCCGGCCGGATCACGTCGTTCCCGCGGTGGAGCTCCTCGTGGGGCAGGGCCGCGAGGCGATCGAGCGGGTCGCCTGCGCCGAAGGCGCGCCCACGTGGGAAACGTTCGTCCAGCCGCTCGACGACGCGAACGAGCGCCTCGCCCGCGCGTGGGCGCAGGTGAGCCACCTGAACGCGGTCGTGAACACGCCGGAGCTGCGCGAGGCGTACAACGCGGCGCTTCCGCGCGTCACGCAGTTCTTCACGGAGCAGGGGCAGGATCCGCGCCTCCACGCGGGCTTCAAGGCGCTCGCCGCCGCCCGCGGGTTCGCGGCGCTGCCGGCGGCACGGCGGCGATTCGTGGAGAACGAGCTGCGCGACTTCCGGCTGGGCGGCGCGGAGCTGCCGCCCGCGGAGAAGGCCCGCTTCCGCGAGGTGAAGGAGGAGCTCGCGAAGCTGGGCTCGCGCTTCCAGGACAACCTCCTCGACGCGACCAACGCGTTCTCGCTCTACGTGACCGATCCCGCCCAGCTCTCCGGCATCCCGGAGGACGTGGTCGCGACGGGCCGCGAGGCCGCGCGCCGCGACGGGCAGGAGGCGGTGAAGCTCACGCTCCACATGCCGTGCTACCTGCCGGTCATGCAGTACGCGGACCACCACGGATTGCGCGAGCGCATGTACCGCGCCTTCGTGACGCGCGCCTCCGAGCTCGGGAAGCCGGAGTGGGACAATACGCCGAACATCCGCCGCATCCTCGAGCTGCGCGCCGAGGCCGCGCGGATCCTGGGCTACGCCTCGTACGCGGAAGTCTCGCTCGCCTCGAAGATGGCCGGGTCTGCGGCTCAGGTGCTCGATTTCCTCGAGGACCTCGCGCGGCGCGCGCGCCCCTTCGCCGAGCGCGACATGCGGGAGCTCACCGCGTTCGCGCGCGAGGAGCTGAACCTCGCGGAGCTGCGCGCCTGCGACATCCCGTACGTGAGCGAGAAGCTCCGCCAGAGCCGGTACTCGTTCTCGGACCAGGAAGTGAAGCGGTACTTCCCGGAAAGCGAGGTCCTCGCGGGGATGTTCCGCCTCGTGGAGACGCTCTACGGCGTGCGCATCCGCCCGGCGAGGGCGCAGACGTGGCATCCGACCGTGCGCTTCTTCGAGATCGTCGATGGGGCGGGTGCCCGCGTGGGCCGCTTCTATCTCGACCTCTACGCCCGCGAGGGAAAGCGCGGCGGCGCGTGGATGGACGATGCGATCAACCGGCGGCGCGTGGGCGAGGGCGTGCAGACGCCCGTCGCGTTCCTCACCTGCAACTTCTCGGCGCCGGTCGGCGGCAAGCCCGCGCTCTTCACGCACGACGAGGTGACGACCCTCTTCCACGAGTTCGGCCATGGCCTGCACCAGCTCCTCACGCAGGTGGACGAGCTGGGCGTGGCCGGCATCAACGGCGTCGAGTGGGACGCGGTGGAGCTCCCCAGCCAGTTCATGGAGAACTTCTGCTGGGAGTGGGACGTGGTCGAGCCGATGACCCGCCACGTCGACACCGGCGCGCGCATCCCGCGCGCCCTCTTCGAGCGCATGCTCGCCGCGAAGAACTTCCAGGGCGGCATGCAGTTCGTCCGCCAGCTCGAGTTCGCGCTCTTCGACATGCGCCTTCATCACGGCTTCGATCCGGCGTCCGGCGCCGTGGGCGACGTGCTGGCGGAGGTGCGCCGCGCGGTGGCGGTCTATGCGGTCCCGGAATACAACCGCTTCGCGAGCCAGTTCTCGCACATCTTCGCGGGCGGCTACGCGGCGGGCTACTACAGCTACAAGTGGGCGGAGGTGCTCTCGTCGGACGCGTACTCCGCGTTCGAGGAGGCGGGGGTGCTCAACCCGGAGGTGGGTGCGCGCTTCCGGCGCGAGGTGCTCGCCGCGGGCGGCAGCCGCCCGGCGCTCGATTCGTTCGTCGCGTTCCGCGGCCGGCGCCCGCAGATCGACGCGCTTCTGCGTCATAATGGAATGACAGAGGCGGCCTGAAGCCCCCACCCATCACGGCGCTTCGGGGAACAAGGGAGATACGCATGGCAACGCGCCACATCGCCGGCGCCGTCCTCGCGGCGGCGCTCGCGGCAAGCCTCACCATCCAGGCCCAGACCAACGTCTATCGATGGACGGACAAGGACGGCAAGATCCATTTCTCGGATACGCCGCCGCCGGAAGAGGCGAAGTCCGTGAGCCAGAAGCGCATGGGCGGCGGCTACGTGGACCAGGAGCAGCTTCCCTACGCCACGCAGGTCGCGATGAAGCGCAATCCCGTGACGCTCTACGTGGGCACGCAGTGCGGCGACCCGTGCGCGAGCGGTCGCGACCTCCTCGCGAACCGCGGCGTGCCGTTCACGGAGCGCAACGCCCAGTCGAGCGCGGCGGAGAACGAGGCGCTGCGGAAGGCCTCCGGCGGCCTCGAGGTCCCTTTCCTCCTCGTGGGCGAGAGCAAGCTCAAGGGCTACGACGAGGGCTCGTGGAACGCGGCGCTGGATGCCGCGGGCTATCCGCGCACGCGCCTCCCCGGTCAGGCGCCCGCGGTCCCGGCGAGCGTGGCCGCGCAGCCGCCGAAGCCCGCCGCGCCGGCCGCCGCGCAATAGGAGCGTTTCCTTGAAGATCGCCACCTGGAACGTGAACTCGCTCCGGGTGCGGCTTCCGCATCTCCTCGACTGGCTCGCCGCCCAGGCCCCGGACGTGGTCTGCCTGCAGGAGACCAAGTGCGAGGACGAGAGCTTCCCCGCCGCGGAGCTGCGCTCAGCGGGCTACTGCGCGCTCCACCACGGCCAGCGCTCGTACAACGGCGTGGCGATCCTCTCGCGCTCGGAGGCCGAGGTCGCCTGCCGCGGCATCCCGGCCTTCGTGGACGAGCAAAGCCGCGTCATCGCGGCGGACGTGGACGGCGTGCGCGTCGTGAGCGTCTACGTTCCCAACGGCCAGAGCGTGGGCTCGGACAAGTACGCGTACAAGCTGCGCTGGTTCGAGGCGCTCGCGGCATGGCTCGAGGCCGAGCTCGCCTCGCACCCGAAGCTCGCCGTGCTCGGGGACTTCAACGTGGCGCCGGAGGACCGTGACGTGCATGACCCCCTCGCATGGGAGGGGAAGATCCACGTGAGCGAGCCGGAGCGCGAGGCGCTGCGCCGCGTGGTCGCCGTGGGCTTCGCCGACGCGTTCCGCCTCTTCGAGCAGCCGGAGAAGTCGTTCACGTGGTGGGACTATCGCATGGGCGCCTTCCGCCGGAAGATGGGCCTCAGGATCGACCACGTGCTGCTCTCGCCCGCGCTCGCGAGCGCATGCCGCTCCTGCACCATCGACCTCGCGCCGCGCAAGCTCGAGCGCCCGTCGGACCACGCGCCCGTGCTGTGCGAGCTCGCCCTCGGGTGAATGCCCGCGCCGCTCCCGCGGGCGGGGCGATCGCGCCCTTCGAGGAGCTCGTCCGCCGCGCGCAGGACGCCGCCCGCTTCCAGTTCGCGTGGATCTCGCTCCTCGAGGACGGGTGCGAGCGGATCGTCGCGGCCCGCGGCCTCGAGGTGCGCGACCTCGCCGCCGGCGAATCCCTCGCGCTCGCGCTGGGCGACCTGCGCGAAGCGCTCTTCGTCGAGGACGCGCTCCGCTCGCCCTGGCGCGAGCACCCGCTCGTCGCCTCCCCGCCGCGCGCCCGGGCGCTCGCGATCGTGCCGCTCGCCGGCGCGGACGGCCTCGCGGTGGGGACGCTCACCGTGGCGGACCCGAAGCCGCGCGCGCTGGGGCCGGCCCAGCGATCCGCCCTCGCGAACCTGGCGACCCTCGCCATGGCCCGGCTGCAGGTCTCGCGCGCCGCGCCGCAGCCCCCCGCCGCACCGGCGCGCGGGGCGGCTCCGGGCGCGCTCGAAGAGCGGCTCGAGGCGGAAACGCGGCGGCGCGAGGCCGCGGAAGGCGAGCTCGCGCGGGAGCGCGGCCTCCTGGAAGCGGTGCTCGACAACCTCGCGAGCGCCTTCTTCCTCGTCTCCGCGGACGGAGCGATGCTGCGGTGGAACGCGAGCCTCGCGGCGGCGCTGGGATATACCGACGCGCAGATCGCGCGCATGCGTCCCGCGGACTTCGTCTCGCCGGCCGACCGCGCGGAAGTCCAGGCCGCGATCCGGGACGTGCTCGAGGAAGGGCGGGAGATCGCGCTCGAGGCCGAGATCGTGGACAGCGCCGGCAACGTCCGCCCGTACGCGCTCACCGGGCGCCCGCTCGTGCTGGGCGACGATCGCTACATGATCGGCGTCGCGGGCGACATCACGCTCAGGAGGCGGACCGAGCGCCAGATGGCCCGGGCGAAGGAGCGCCTCGACCTGGCGCTCTCCGGCTCGCGCCTGGCGCTCTGGGACTGGGATCTCCGGAACGACAAGGTCTACTTCAACGAGAGCTGGACCGCGCTCCTGGGCGGCGATCCCCGCGAGCTCACCTGCTCCGGCCCGGAGGTGGCGTCCTGGAACCATCCGGCCGACCGCGAGATGTTCGCCGCTGCGCTGGGCAACGCCATGAAGGGCGTGAGCGAGGGCTTCGACTGCGAGTACCGGGTGGCGAACGCGGCCGGCACGTGGACGTGGATCCACTCGCGCGGCAAGGTCACGCAGCGCGACGACTCGGCGCGCGCGAGCCGCATGACCGGCACCTCGACGGACGTCACGAAGCGCAAGCTCGCCGAGGAGCGCGCCGAGTACCTCGCCACCCGCGACGCGCTCACGGGCCTTCCCAACCGCGCCCTCCTCCACGACCGCCTCGAGCAGGCGGTCTTCAACGCGGCGCGCAACGCCAGCGGCTTCGCGTTCATGTTCATCGACCTCGACCGGTTCAAGACGATCAACGACTCCCTCGGCCACCAGGCGGGCGACGAGCTCCTGAAGGGCGTGGCTTCCCGGTTGATCGCGTGCGTTCGGGCGAACGACACCGTCGCGCGGCTGGGCGGGGACGAGTTCGCCGTGATCCTCGAGAACCTGCGCGACGACCACGACGAGGGCGCGCAGCAGGTCGCCGACAAGATGATCGGCGCCCTCGCCGCGCCCATGGTGATCGGCGGGCAGCCCTTGAGCACCTCGTGCTCGATCGGGATCAGCGTGTACCCCGCGGATGGCCGGGATGGCGCGACGCTCATGAAGAACGCGGACGTCGCGATGTACTACGCGAAGGAGAAGGGCCGCAACAACTACCAGTTCTTCTCGGCGGGCATGAACGCGCGCGCCCAGGAGCGCCTGTCGGTGGAGAGCTTCCTGCGGCTCGCCTTGAAGCGCGGCGAGCTGGCGCTCCATTACCAGCCGCGCATGCGCACGGACGGCGGCGCGCTGGTGGGCGTCGAGGCGCTGATCCGCTGGCAGCATCCGCGCCGCGGCCTCCTCGAGCCCGCGGAGTTCATCGACGTGGCCGAGGATTCCGGCCTCATCGTGCCGATCGGCGAATGGGCCATCGCGGCGGCCTGCGCGCAGGCGCGGGCCTGGCAGGCGCGCATCGCCGCGGACCTGCGGATGTCGATCAACATCTCGGTGCGCCAGGTGCGCGACGGCGCCCGCCTCTACGCCGCGGTCGAGCGCGCGATCCGCGAGACGGGGATCGACGCCGCGACGCTGGAGCTGGAGCTGACCGAGAGCCACCTCATGCAGGATATCCCCGAGAACGCCGCGCTCCTCACGAAGCTGGGCGACCTCGGGGTCGGCATCTCCATCGACGATTTCGGCACCGGCTACTCGTCGCTTTCGTACCTGAAGAAGCTCCCGGTCGACGCGATCAAGATCGACGGCTCGTTCATCCGCGACATGGAGGAGGACCCGAACGACGAGGCGATCATCCAGGCGATCCTCGCGATGGCGCACTCGCTGGGGCTCTCGGTGGTGGCGGAGGGCGTCGAGACCGCGGCCCAGCTCGAGTCGCTGCGCGCGCTGGGCTGCGACGAGTACCAGGGATTCCTCGAAAGCGGAGCGCTCCCACCGGCGGACTTCGAGAAGCGCTACGCGCGTTGATTTGTTGAAATCTAGACGCCGCCCTCGTCGCGGGCGGGCGCGTCGATCTTCAGGTCCTGCACCTTCCGGGTGAGGGTGTTCCGCCCGATGCCCAGCAGCGTCGCGGCCTCGATCCGCCGTCCGCCCGTGTGCTGCAGCGCCCGCGCGATGAGGACCGTCTCGAACTCGCGCGTGAGGGCGTCCGCGATGCCGGATTCTCCTCGGGCGAGGCGTCCCGCGACCTCGCGCTCGAGCGCGAGGCGCCAGTCGCCGTCCGCCGCCGCCGCGAGGGCCGCCGCATCGCCGCGCACCTCGGGCGGCAGGTCGTCCAGGTCGACCACCTGCCCCGGCGCCATCACCGTGAGCCAGTGGCACATGTTCTCGAGCTGCCGCACGTTGCCGGGCCAGTCGAGGGAGGCGAGGAAGTGGATCGCCGCGTCCGAGAGACGCTTTCCCTCCACCCCCAGCTCGCGCGCGCTCTTCGCGAGGAAATGCCGCGCGAGCGCCGGGATGTCGTCGCGGCGCTCGCGAAGGGCGGGCAGGCGCAGCCGGATCACGTTCAGCCGGTGGTAGAGGTCGTCGCGGAAGAGGCGTTCGCGCACGCGCGCCTCGAGATCCTGGTGGGTGGCCGCGATCACGCGCACGTTCGCGGCGAGCGGCGTGTGCCCGCCCACGCGGTAGAAGTGGCCGTCCGAGAGCACGCGCAGGAGCCGCGTCTGCAGCTCCGCCGGCATGTCGCCGATCTCGTCCAGGAAGAGCGTGCCGCCCTCGGCCTGCTCGAAGCGCCCGCGCCGCATCGACTGCGCGCCGGTGAAGGCGCCGCGCTCGTGGCCGAAGAGCTCGCTCTCCAGGAGGTCCTTCGGGATCGCCGCGGTGTTGATCGCGATGAAGGCCTTCGCCGCGCGCGGGCTGTGCCGATGCAGCGCCCGGGCGACCAGCTCCTTCCCGGTGCCGGACTCGCCGGTGATAAGGACCGTCGCCTGGGATTGGGCGAGCCGGCCGATCGCGCGGAACACCTCCTGCATCGCGGGCGCCTGGCCCAGGATCTCCGGCGCGGCCTCGTCGTGCGGCGCGTCCTGCGCCGTGCGCCGGCTCTCCTCCAGCGCGCGCCGCACGAGCGCCACGGCGTAGTCGACGTCGAAGGGCTTCGGCAGGTACTCGAAGGCGCCGCCCTGGAACGCCGCGACGGCGCTCTCGAGGTCCGAGTAGGCGGTCATGATGATGACGGGCGTGCCCGGAAGCCGCGTGCGCAGCTCGCGCGTGAACTCGAGGCCCGAGAGGCCGGGCATCCGGATGTCGCTCACGACGACCTGCGGCGTCTCGCTCGAGAGCCGGTCGAGCGCTTCCTGCGCCGCCGCGAAGGTGCGATGGGCGATCCCCTCGCGGGTGAGCGCCTTCTCGAACACCCACCGGATCGAGCGATCGTCGTCGATGATCCAGACCGGGTTGGTCATGCGGCATTCCTTTCGCGCACCGGCAGCAGGATCGTGAACCTCGTCCGGCCCGGCACGCTCTCGAACTCGATGAGTCCCTGGTGCTGGCTCACGTAGGTCTGGGCGAGCGAAAGGCCCAGGCCCGTTCCTCCCTCCCGTCCGCTCACGAGGGGGTAGAAGATCCGCTCGGCGAGCTCCGGCGGCACGCCGGGCCCGTTGTCCTCGACCGTGACGGCGATCGCGTGCCGGTGGCGGCTCCGCGCGAGCGTCACCTGCCGGGCGATGCGCGTGAGGAAGAGGATCTCGCCGCGGCCGGCGGTCGCCTGCGCGGCGTTCCTCGCCACGTTGAGCACCGCCTGGATCAGCTGCTCGCGGTCGCCGTAGAGGTCCGGCAGGCTCGCGTCGTAGTCGCGCCGGATCTCGAGCCCTTCCGGGAATTCCGCGAGGAGGAGGGAGCGCACCCGCTCGGTCACCTCGTGGATGTTGACCGCTTCCAACTTGGGGAGCCGGCTCGGCGTGAGGAGGCGGTTCATGAGCGACTGCAGCCGGTCCGCCTCCTTCACGATCACCTGCGTGAACTCGCGCTGCTCGGGGTCCGCGAGCTCGCGCTCGAGGAGCTGCGCCGCGCCGCGGATGCCGCCCAGCGGGTTCTTGATCTCGTGGGCGAGGTTGCGGATCAATTCCCGGTTGGCCTGCTGCTGCTCGAGGATCTTCGCCTCGCGCGCGATCTTCAGCTGCTGCTCGAGCTCCCGGAGCTCGATGAGGAGGCGCGACTCGCCCGCGTCCACCGGGCTCATCACGCAATGCAGGTGGAGCGACGCCCCGCCAACCTCCAGGGTGAGCTCGTTCTCGTTGAACCCGTTGTCCGCCTCGATCGACTGGCGAAGCCGCTGGAAGAAGGCCTCGTTGCCGGGAAGGGCGCGGTCCAGGCGCGCGCCGAGGAGGTGCTTGCGGCCCTGCGCGAGGAGCGTCTCCGCGGCGGGATTCGCGTGCGTCACGCGAAGGTCCTCGTCCAGCAAAAGCACGGCGGTGGTGAGGAGGTCCAGGCCCGCGAGCGGAGCGCTCACGCCGCTCCTCGCGCGCCGTGGGGAAGAGGAGCGCCGGCCCTTGCGGCCGGCGCCTCGGCGGAACGGGGATGCCGGAAGGGGAGACTGCTCGAGGCTAGGGCTTCAGCGCGCCGAGCTCTTTCTTGAGCGCCTCGACGTTCTTCTCGTGCTCGGCGACGGTGGCCTGCAGGCCGCGGATGCGGCCGGAAGCTTTCTCGATGTTCGCGCGGAATTCCATCATCTGCTGCGAGGTGGGGTCGACCGCCTGCTGCGCGAGGCGGACGGCATTCACCAGCTCCGGATTCTGCTGCTCCTTCGTGAGCGAGCCGCGCGATTCGTCGAGTGCCTGCTCTTCCTTCGAAAGCTCGTCCTCGAGGATGCGGCGGCGCCCGTCGTCGCGGCGCTTCTGCGTCTGGACGTCGATCGACGCGAGCGAGGTCCGGATCGGCGTCACGGTCGCCACACCCTTCGTCTCGATCGGCGTGGGCTCGCCCGGGGCCGCGGCCTTGCCGGATTGCGGGTAGAGCGTGAAGTTGGACTTGGCGGAGAGGACCGCGGGCGGCGTGGGCATCGTCGTGATCGGCTCCAGCTCGACCACCGTCGCGCCCTTCATCGGCTTGTTCGAGTACGTGACCCGGCCGCTCTCGTCCACCAGCTTGTAGATCGTCGTCTCCGCGAGGGCCGCCGTCGAGAACGCCACGGCGAGGCTCGCGATCAACACGGTCTTCATGCCGCGCTCCCTTTCGCGAAACTGGACGGACAGGATAGGGAGCGGTCATGGAAAAAGCAATGAGATCAATGGGATGTGGCGCCAACGGCGCTACAGCTTGTGGTTCGGGCAGGTCCCGGACACAAGCGGGAGCGGCGCCGGAGCGAAAAGGGGGCGACGCCGCCCCCTTTTCGCGTCGGCAAGGCGCGCCTTCAGGCCGAGAAGTACATGTCGAACTCGACCGGGTGCGTGGTCATGCGGAAGCGCTGCACCTCCTCGTACTTCAACCCGATGTAGGCGTCGATCATGTCGTTGGTGAAGACGCCGCCGCGCGTGAGGAACTCGCGGTCCGCGTCCAGGCTCTCGAGCGCCTCGTCGAGCGACGCGCACGGGTGCGGCACTTTCGCGGCCTCCTCCGGCTCCAGGTCGTACAGGTTCTTGTCGAGCGGGTCGCCGGGGTGGATCTTGTTCTGCACGCCGTCCAAGCCCGCCATCAGGAGCGCCGCGAAGCAGAGGTACGGGTTCGCGGTGGGATCCGGGAAGCGCACCTCGACGCGCCGGCCCTTCGGGCTCGACACGAACGGGATGCGGCACGACGCGGAGCGGTTGCGCGCGGAGTAGGCGAGGTTGATCGGCGCCTCGAAGCCGGGCACGAGGCGCTTGTACGAGTTGGTGCCGGGGTTCGTGATGGCGTTCAGCGCCTTCGCGTGCTTGATCACGCCGCCGATGTAGTAGAGCGCGAATTCCGAGAGGCCCGCGTAGCCGTCGCCCGCGAAGAGGTTCTGCCCGCCCTTCCACACCGATTGGTGGACGTGCATGCCGGAGCCGTTGTCGCCCACGACGGGCTTCGGCATGAAGGTCGCGGTCTTCCCGTAGGAGCGCGCGACGTTCCAGACGGTGTACTTGAGGATCTGCAGCCAGTCGGCGCGCTTCACGAGCGTGTTGAACTTGGTCCCGATCTCGCACTGGCCCGGCGCCGCCACCTCGTGGTGGTGCACCTCCACCTCGACGCCCTGCTCCTCGAGCGCGAGGCACATCGCGGAGCGGATGTCCTGCAGGGAATCCACCGGCGGGACGGGGAAGTAGCCGCCCTTCACCGGCGGGCGGTGCGCGAGGTTTCCGCCCTCGATCCGCGCGTCGCTCGACCAGGGCGCCTCCTCCGAGTAGATCTTCACGAAGCTCCCGGACATGTCGACCTTCCACTCCACCGCGTCGAAGACGAAGAACTCCGGCTCCGGACCGAAGTACGCCGTGTCGCCGAGGCCCGTGCTCTTGAGGTACGCCTCCGCGCGCTTGGCGATCGTGCGCGGGTCGCGCTCGTATCCCTTGCCCGTGGACGGCTCGAGCACGTCGCAGGTGATCGTGAGCGTGGGCTCGTCGTAGAACGGATCCATGCGCGCCGAATCCGGATCCGGCATGAGCAGCATGTCCGAGGCCTCGATGCCCTTCCATCCCGCGATCGACGAGCCGTCGAACGCGTGCCCGTCCTTGAACTTGTCTTCGCCGAACGCCTTCACCGGCACGGTGACGTGCTGCTCCTTGCCTTTGGTATCGGTGAAGCGAAGGTCCACGAAGCGCACTTCGTTTTCCTTGATGGTCTTGAAGACGTCGGCGACTGCCATTGCTTTTCTCCTGTGGGGGGTGTTTTTACGGAAGGAATCGGGGAGACGCTGCGGTATGCGATCGGAGCCGACGGGGCAGCATGAAGCATGCCACGGGGCGGTGCACGACAAGTCATTGATTCAAAATGGTTCAACGAAAGCCGCGCGCGTTCGATGCGCCGAAATGGTGCGGAATCGTCGGGTCCGCACCATCATAGCGCGCCGGGTGGCGGGCGCCATGCGCGAACGCACATACTATTAAATTGGCGGCTTCCCTGCCGGCGCCGTTATCATGGCGGGCCCCCGGCGCCCCTGCCGCAATCCACCGCACTCGATGGACCGCTACGCCGTCATCGGCAACCCGATCGCCCACAGCCTCTCGCCGAAGATCCATGCGCGCTTCGCCGCGCAGCTGGGCGACCCGGTCGAATACTCGGCTCTCCTCGCTCCGCTCGATGGCTTCGCGGCGGTCGCGCGCGCATTCCTCGAGGGCGGTGGGCGCGGTGCGAACGTGACGCTTCCCTTCAAGGTGGAAGCGTTCGAGCTCGCCGACGCGTCGTCGGAGCGCGCGCGCGCGGCCGGCGCCGCGAACTTCCTCGCGCTGCGCGAGGGCCGCATCGAGGCGGACAACACGGACGGCGCGGGGCTCGTCGCGGATCTCACGCGCAACCTCGGCGTGGGTCTCGGCGGCGCGCGCATCCTCCTCGTGGGCGCGGGCGGCGCCGCGCGCGGCGTCGTGGCACCGCTCCTCGCGGAAAGGCCGGCGCGGCTCGTCGTCGCGAACCGCGACCTCGCAAGAGCGCGCGACCTCGCGGCGCGCTTCGCCGCGCAAGGTCCGCTCGAGGCCTGCGCGCTGGACGCGATCCCGGAGGAAGGGTTCGATCTCACGATCAACGCGACGTCGGCCTCGACCCAGGGGCAGGCGCTGGTCCTTCCCGAGGCCGCATGGCGCGGCATCTCGCTCGCGTACGACATGGCGTACGGCCCGGCCGCCGGGTCCTTCGTCGCGGCGGCGCGATCCCGGGGTGCGCGCGCGAGCGACGGGCTCGGGATGCTGGTCGAGCAGGCGGCCGAGTCGTGGCTCCTGTGGCGCGGCCTGCGGCCCGCGACGGGCGAGGTGCTCGCGGCGCTTCGCGCCGGCGCCGCGTGAAGCGGGCGCTGCGGATCGCCGCGTGGCTCGCAGTCGCGGCGGCGGGGGCGTTCCTCGCGCTGCAGCTCGCCTACCTCGCGCGGGTCTGGTGGTGGAAGGACCACAACCCGCAGGTGACCGCGTTCATGGAGGCGCGCCTCGAGCAGCTGCGCCGCCGCGATCCCGCGGCGAAGCTGCGGTACGCATGGGTGCCGTACGACCGCATCTCGCCGAGCGTGAAGCGCGCGATCGTGGTGGCGGAAGACTCGCGCTTCGTCGATCATGAGGGATTCGACTGGGAGGCGATCGAGAAGGCCCGCGAGAAGAACGCGCGGAAGGGGCGGATCGTGGCGGGCGGCTCGACCATCTCGCAGCAGCTCGCGAAGAACCTCTTCCTTTCGGGCGAGCGCACGCCCTGGCGCAAGGGCCAGGAGGCGCTCATCACGGTGATGATCGAGCATGTGATGGACAAGCGCAGGATCCTCGAGATCTACCTGAACGTGATCGAGTGGGGCGACGGCATCTTCGGCGTCGAGGCCGCCGCGCGGCACTACTTCGGCGCGTCGTCCGGCTCGCTGGGGCCGGAAGCCGCCGCGCGCATGGCCGCGATGGTGCCGAACCCCCGCTTCTACGACCGGCACCGGAACACGCGCTTCCTCGAGCGCCGGACGCAGACGATCCTCGCGCGCATGCCGCAGGCGGAGCTTCCGTGAAGGCGCTCGCGCGGAACGACGAGCCGCCCGCCTCGCCGCAGGCCCTCCTCGAGGCGATCGAGGGCATCGCCTCGCGCCGGCGCGAGGCGGCGGAGCTCGCCGACGAGCGCGCGCTCGCGGCCGAAGTCCAGGCGCGCCTCCACGACGGCCATCCGGCGGACATCGCCTACGTCCTCGAGCGCCTGCCGCTCGACGTCCGGCTCTGGACCTGGAGCCTCGTCCGGAGCGACCGCGAGGGCGAGATCCTCCTCGAGGCCTCGGATGCGGTGCGCGACACGCTCCTCGAGGGCATGGACAGCGCGGAGATCGTCGCCGCCACCCAGAACCTCGACGCGGACGAGATCGCGGACCTGGCGCCGGATCTCCCGCGCGAAGTCGTGCAGGACATCATCGAGGCGCAGGACGTCGAGGACCGCGCGCAGCTCCAGTCCGCGCTTTCGTATCCCGAAGGCACCGTGGGCTCCCTCATGGACTTCGAGGTCGTGAGCATCCGCGACGACGTGACCTGCGAGGTCGCGCTGAGATACCTGCGCCGGTTCGACGAGCTCCCCTCGCAGACCGACGCGCTCTTCGTCGTGGACCGCGAGGATCACCTGCAGGGGGCGCTTCCCCTCACGCGGCTCCTCGTGACCGACCCGGACGTGCCGCTCGCGGGCCTCTACGACCGCGAGGTGATCTCGTTCGGCCCGGAGAGCGATGCGGACGAGGCGGCGCAGGCCTTCGACCGCTACGACCTCGTTTGCGCCCCGGTCGTCGACGCCCGGCGCCGCGTGATCGGGCGGATCACCGTGGAGACGGTGCTGGGATACGTGCGCGACCGCCAGGAGGCCCAGGAGCTCGGCAAGGTGGGGTTGCGGGAAGAGGAGGACATCTTCTCGAGCGTCTGGGCGAGCGCCCGGAACCGCGGACCGTGGCTCGCGTTGAACCTCTGCACCGCGTTCGTCGCCTCGCGGGTGGTGGGCCTTTTCGAGGGCTCGATCTCGCGGCTCGCGGCGCTCGCGGCGCTGATGCCGATCGTGGCCGGGATCGGCGGCAATTCCGGCAACCAGACCACGACGCTCATCGTGCGCGCGCTGGCGCTCGGCCAGGTGAGCGCCCAGGGCGCGCGCCGGCTCCTCGTGAAGGAGCTGGGCATCAGCGCGTTGAACGGAGCGCTTTACGGGAGCATCCTCGGGATCGTCGCCGGAATGCTTTACCACAACGTCGCGCTCGGGGGCGTGATGGCGCTCGCGATGCTCCTCAACCTGGTGGTCGCGGCGCTCGCGGGCCTCTTCGTCCCGCTCGCCCTGGAGCGCTTCGGCCGCGATCCCGCCGTGGGATCGAGCGTCTTCCTCACCTTCGTGACGGACAGCATGGGGTTCTTCATCTTCCTCGGGCTCGCCACGGTCTTCCTGCTGTAGCCATGGCGCGGCTCTTCTTCGCGGTCTGGCCCGACGAGGGCGCGGCGGCGCGCCTCGCGGCGCTGGCGGGCGACGTGGCGACCGTCTCCGGCGGGAAACCCATGCGCGCGGCGAAGATCCACCTCACCCTCGCCTTCCTCGGGGAAATCGAGCCCGGACGCGCCGCCGCCGCGGTCGAGGCGGCGAGGTGCGTGCGGTTCGCGCCGTTCGGCCTCGCGCTCGACTGCGTGGGATCGTTTCGCGCGGCGCGGGTGGCGTGGGCGGGAAGCCTCGCGCCGCAGGTGGAGCTCGAGGCGCTCCAGGCGGATCTCGCCGCCCGCCTGCGCGCTGCCGAATTCGCGCTGGAGGACCGGCCGTTCGCCGCCCACGCGACGCTCGCCCGCCGGACCGTGCGCGCCGTGCCCCGGGCGCGGATCGAGGCGGTCGCCTGGACGGTGGGCGCGTTCACGCTGGTCCGGTCCGAGACCGGCGCCGGCCGCTACGAGGTGGTGGAGGCGTTCGCGCCCGGTTGAGGCGCGGTGGGAAAACCCGCTTGCGAGGCGCTACCCGGCCGTGCTGCTTGCCGCTTGCGCGACACCGGTCGGGTCGCGCCTCGTATTCGGGTCCAGCCGTCTTGCCTTGGGGAGCCTGGGGCGCCCGCTCAGCTCATCGGCTTGATCAGCGGCGTGATCACCGGGGTGACCGCCGGGGCCATCATCGGCCTCGCCGGAGCCGCCGGCTTCGCAGACTTGCTGCGCTTCGCCGCCTTCCTTCTTGCAGGCTTCTTCTTCTTTGCCGCCTTGCGGGCAGGCTTGCGCTTGCCCGCTTTCTTCTTCGACGACTTCTTCTTCGAAGCCTTCTTCTTCGACTTCTTAGCTACGCGCTTTTTCGACGAGCGCTTCTTCGACGACTTCTTTTTGGCGGTTTTTTTCTTGGAGGACTTCTTCTTCGCGGCTTTTTTCTTCGTAGCCATGTGTTGCTCCTTTTCAATGTTGACCGATTGTCTGACGTGCGGCCTCCCGACGGGAGTCTTTTCGCACTACCAAGCGTTCGGATTCGCATCGAACGAGATTGGTGAGCGGATTCTATGCGCAACTCCATGAAATCCATGCATGTCAAGACTGACTATTTGATCGGACTCGCATGGTTTTGGTATCGAGGCGATACCAACTTGGCCCGCATCGCGCATTCTGGACGCGCGGGGCGCGCGCTTCAGCTTCCGGGAAGCTTCCGCTCGAGCGCGAAGAGGGATTCCAGGGTCTCGCGCGCCCGGATCTCGGTCGCGGCGCCGCGGTGGACGAGCACCTCGCACGGGCGCGGGCGCGAGTTGTAGTTCGAGCTCATCGCCATGCCGTACGCCCCGGCGGCGAGGATGGCGAGGAGGTCGCCCGGCGCCACCGCGAGCTCGCGATCGAGGCCCAGCACGTCGGACGATTCGCACACGGGACCCACCACGTCGTAACGCTCGGCGGGCGAGCGGCGCTGCGCCACCGGAACGATGGGATGCCACGATTCATAGAGCGCCGGGCGCAGGAGCTCGCTCATGGAGGCGTCGACCACGGCGAAGCGCTTCGCCTTGTCGAGCTTCAGGTACTCCACGCGGGTGAGCAGCACGCCCGCGGCGCCCACGATCGCGCGCCCCGGCGCGACGATCACCTGGAACGGGCGTCCGGCGAGGCGCGCGGCGAGGCGGCGGCAGTAGGCGCGCACGTCCGGCGCCTCCTCGTCGTCGCGGTAGCGGATTCCCAGCCCGCCGCCCAGGTCCACGTGGGCGAGTGCGATGCCGTCCGCCATGATCGCGTCGGCGAGCTCGACCACCTTCTCGAGCGCCTGCGCGAGCGGCTCGGTCTCGAGGATCTGCGAGCCGATGTGGCAGCCGATGCCCGTGATCCGCAGGTTCGGAAGCTTCGCCGCGCGCCGATAGGCGGCGAGCGCGCGGGCGTGGGGAATGCCGAACTTGTTTCCGGCGAGGCCGGTGGAGATGTACGGATGGGTGCGCGCGTCGACGTCCGGGTTGATCCTCAACGCCACGGGCGCGCGCACGCCGGCCGCGCCCGCGAGCGCGTCCAGGCGATCGAGCTCCGGCTCGCTCTCCACGTTGAAGCACTTGATGCCGGCCGCCAACGCGGCGCGGATCTCCGCCTCGGACTTGCCCACGCCGGAGAAGATCACCCGGTCCGCGCGGCCGCCCGCGGCGAGCACGCGGGCGAGCTCGCCTTCCGAGACGATGTCGAAGCCCGCGCCCAGGCGCGCGAGCGCCTCGAGGATCGCGAGGTTGGAGCTCGCCTTCACCGCGTAGCAGACGAGGTGCTCCACGCCCTCCAGCCCCTCGTCGAACGCGCGGAACTGCGCCTCGATCGCGCCGCGCGAGTACACGTAGCACGGCGTGCCGAAGCGCTTCGCCACGTCGGCGAGCGGCACGCCGTCGAGGTGGAGCGCGCCGTCCCTGCGCTCGAGGAAGCTCATGGCGAGGAGGGCGCGGCGACGGGTGGCGGCGGCGGCACGGCGGGCGCCGGGGCGCCCGCGGGAAGCCGCAGCGCGCCCTTCTGGCCGCAGCCGGCGAGGGCGGCCGCGAGGGCGAATGCGAGGGCGGCGAGCGCGCGTATCATGGCGGGCATTATGACGGAATCGGATTTCCATCGCGCCGTGGACGCCGTGCTCGAGCGCGTGGAAACCGCGCTCGGGGAGCACGAAGCGCTCGACGTGGACATCGAGGAAGGCGTCCTCACCATCACCTGCCCGGATGGAAGCCGCATCATCGTGAACCGGCAGACGCCCAACCGCGAGATCTGGGTCGCGGCGCGCTCCGGCGGCTTCCACTTCGCCTCGCGCGAGGGCGCGTGGCGCGACACGAGGAGCGGCGACGAGCTCTTCGCGTCGCTCGCGCGCCTGGTCGAGATGCAGGCGGGCGTGCAGGTGCGCTTCAGCTGAGCTTGCCGCGTCGCAAAGCGACGAAAACCGGCACTTCCGGCGTCCTCCGCCGCATTGGTTTCGACCCGATACGATAAATCGGCGAAGCAAATCCTTGACATTTCCGTATCGAGCCGATACTAATGCGCGGAAGCGGAACGTTTCCGCCGTTTAGGAGGCGCGACTGGACAAGAACCCGATCGTCCTTCTCGAGCTGGTCGAGCGGCTGGGCAACCTCATGCGCACGGAGCTGCGGCGGGCGGGAGCCGACGAATCGCTCCAGCCGGTCCACCTGCAGTCCCTCATGTACCTCGCCAAGGCGAACCGGTATTCCAACACGCCTCAGGCGCTCGCGGAATACCTGGGCCTCACCAAGGGCACCGTCTCCCAGACGCTCCTCCTCCTCGACCGCCGGGGCTTGATCGAGCGCTTCGAGGACGACGTCGACCGGCGCGTGGTGCGCCTGCGGCTCTCGTCGGCGGGCGAGCGGCTCCTCTCGGACTCGCAGCCGGCCCTCGCCTGGCAGAACGCCACCCGCAACATCAGCCCGAACCGCATCCGGAACGCCGTCTCCGCGCTGAGGGAGGCGCTCACGACCCTCCAGGAGGACAACGAGGGCGCGCCCTTCGGCGTCTGCCACAACTGCAGCTGGTGCCAGAAGCTTTCCCAGCGCATCTACCGCTGCGGGCGGATGGGCGACCGGCTCTCGGGGCCGGAGACGCGCAGGATCTGCCGGATCTTCGAGGCGAAGAAGACGGAGGAAGCGGCCTAGCCGGGCAGCTTCAGAGCCGGGCGCGCGCCCGGGCGATCGCGGCGCGCACCGCTTCCGGCGCCGTCCCGCCGATGTGCCGGCGCGATGCGGCGGAGCCTTCCGCGGTGAGGACGGCGGCCACGTCCGCGCCGATGAGCGGCGAAAAGCGCCGCAGCTCTTCCAGCGGCACCTCGCCCAGGTCCTTCCCCGCGGCCTCCGCGGCGCGAACGGCGAGCGCCACCACCTCGTGCGCATCCCGGAACGGAACGCCTTTCCTCACCAGGTAGTCCGCCAGGTCCGTCGCGGTCGCGAAACCCTGCCGGAGCGCCTCGCGCATGCGCTCGGGGCGCGCCTCGATGCCCTGCAGCAGCTCCGCCAGGATCGCCAGCACGTCGCGCAGCGTATCCGCGGCGTCGAAGAGCGGCTCCTTGTCCTCCTGGTTGTCCTTGTTGTACGCGAGCGGCTGGCCCTTGATCACGGTGAGGAGCGCCACGAGGGCGCCGTAGACCCGCCCGGTCTTGCCGCGCATGAGCTCCGGCACGTCCGGGTTCTTCTTCTGCGGCATGATCGAGGAGCCGGTGCAGAACCGGTCGGCGATCGCGATGAAGCCGAACGCCGGGGTGGACCAGAGCACCAGCTCCTCCGCGAGGCGCGACACGTGCGCCATGGCAAGGGCGGCGGCGGCCAGGAATTCCACGGCGAAGTCGCGATCCGAGACCGCATCGAGCGAGTTCTCGCAGACGCCGTCGAAGCCCAGCTCGCGCGCGACCGACTCGCGGTCGATGGGATAGCTCGTCCCGGCCAAGGCCCCGGCGCCCAGCGGCAGCCGGTTCACGCGCCGCCGGCAGTCCGCGAGCCGCTCCGCGTCGCGGCTGAACATCTCGAAGTAGGCCATCAGGTGGTGCCCGAAGGTCACCGGCTGGGCCACCTGCAGGTGGGTGAAGCCCGGCATGAGGGTCGCGGCGTGGCGCTCGGCGAGGTCGAGCAGGCGCTCGCGCACGCGCAGCAGGAGGTGGGCCAGGTCGTCGATCTCGCTCCGGAGCCAGAGCCTGAGATCCGTCGCGACCTGGTCGTTCCGCGAGCGCGCCGTGTGCAGGCGCTTCCCGGCGTCGCCCACGAGCTCCGTCAGGCGGTATTCGACGTTGAAGTGGACGTCCTCGCGCGCGACGGACCAGGCGAACGCGCCCGAGCGCACCTCCTCGAGGATCTGCGCCATCCCGCGCTCGATCGCCTCCAGGTCGGCGGCCGCGATGATGCCGCAGCGCGCGAGCATGCGGGCGTGCGCGAGGGAGCCCTGGATGTCGAATTCCGCCAGCCGCCGGTCGAAAGCGACCGACGCGTTGAAGCGCTGCGTGAGGTCGTCGACCGGCTCGGAAAAGCGGCCGGACCATGCTTTTCCGGCGCTCGCCGTCCCGCCCGGCTTGTCGTCTTGTTGCATGGAAGCGGCGGCGATGGCCAAATGGGGAACGTGGCGAGTATAAATCAGACGGCCGCAGGGATCCGGTTGCCCAACTTCTGCAACCTGGGCGTCATGCTGCGCTCGCTCGTCGTGGTGAACGGGCTCCTCGCCGCGGGGGCGCTCATCCGCGCCCCGGACCTGGGCGCCGCGGCCTTCGAGTTCGTGGCGCTCGCCGCCTTCGGCGAGCCGATCCTCTTCGCGAGCCTCCTCGCGCTCTGCGCGAGCCGCCGGTGGCTGAACGCTCTGGGTTACGCGGGCTCCGTCGCGGCGCTCGCCGCCTTCGAGCTGGCGCTCTCCGGCCTCGCGTGGCGCAGCTTCGGGCGCGTCTTCGGCGACCGGCCGGAGATGACCTTCTCGCAGGTGGCCGTCATGGTCCTCATCGTGACCGGCATCACGCTCGCCTACTTCGACCTGCGCGCCCGGGCGCTGGCACCCGCGATCGCGGACGCCCGCATCCAGGCCCTCCAGGCGCGGATCCGCCCTCATTTCCTCTACAACAGCATCAACGCGGTGATCTCGCTCATCCGCTCGGAGCCGCGGCGGGCGGAGCGCGCGCTCGAGGACATGGCGGACCTCTTCCGCGTGCTGATGTCGGACAACCGCACGCTCGCTCCGATCTCCGAGGAAGTGGAGCTCGCGCGCCAGTACCTCGCGATCGAGTCCCTTCGACTGGGCGAGCGCCTGCGCGTATCGTGGCGCATCGACGCGATGCCCGCCGACGCCCTGGTGCCGCCGCTCATGCTGCAGCCGCTGGTCGAGAACGCCGTGTACCACGGGATCGAGCCCTCGCCGGACGGCGGCGAGGTCGGGATCGACATCCGGCGCGACGGGCCGCAGCTCGTGCTCACGCTCGTGAACCCCGTCCCGGGCGCCGGGCGCTCGCCTGCCGGGAACCGCATGGCGATCGCGAATATCCGGGAGCGCCTCCAGCTCCACTTCGACGCCGAGGCGACCATGAAGTCGGAGGTGGCCGACGGGAGCTACCGGGTCACGATCCGCATGCCCTACCTCACGGTGCCCGCGTGACGCTCGCCCAGAGCGAGGTGCCGCGCATCCTCATCGCGGACGACGAGGCGCCCGCGCGCGCGCGCCTGCGCGACCTGCTGGACGAATGCCGCGAGCGGCTTCCTCTCACGATCGTGGACGAGGCGAGGAACGGCCGGGAGGCGCTCGAGGTGCTCAACCGGGAGAAGGTGGACGTGGTCCTCCTCGACATCCGGATGCCGGAGATCGACGGGCTCGAGGCCGCCCGCCACATCGCCGGGATGGCCAACCCGCCCGCGATCATCTTCACGACGGCGTTCGACACCTACGCGATCAAGGCCTTCGAGGTGAACGCGATCGACTACCTGCTGAAGCCCATCCGGGTGGAGCGTCTCCTCGCCGCGCTCGCCAAGGCGCGGGCCGCGGCGCCGGTATCGCGGGAGGCGCTGGACGCGGCCGCGAACCAGCCGCGGCGGCACCTTTCCGTGCACGAGCGCGGAAAGATCCACCTCGTGCCCGTCGCGGACATCCTCTACCTGCGGGCGGAGCTCAAGTACGTGACGGTGCGCACCGTCGAGCGCGAGTTCCTGGTGGAGGAGTCGCTCACCCGCCTGGAGGAGGAGTTCGGCGAGGCCTTCGTGCGCGTGCACCGCAACTGCCTGGTGGCCCGCACCGCGGTCGCCGGCTTCGAGAGGAATGCCGAGGAGAGCGAATCCGGCTGGGCGGTGGTGATCAAGGGCACCGGCGAAAAGCTGCCCTTGAGCCGCCGGCAGCACCACGTGGTGAAGCAGTTCCGCTGAAGAACTGGAAAACCGGGGCCAGACCCTGGTTTTGCCTTTGCCCGGTTCAGGGTCTGTCCCCGGTTTTCAGCCGGCTCACTCCCAATATGGCGGATCCCCGAACGTCTTCCGCAGGAACTCGATGAAGAACTTCACCTTCGCGGGCAGGAGCCGGCGCTCGGCGTAGACCGCGTAGATGTTGTTTCCCGGCACGGCGAACTCGTCCAGCACGGTGACGAGCCGTCCGCGCTTCACTTCCTCGCTCACTTCCCAGGCGCTGCGCCACGCGAGCCCCTCGCCCGCGATCGCCCAGCGGGTGAGCACCTCGCCGTCGTTGCACTGGAGGTTGCCGCCCACCTTCATCGAGACGGGCTTTCCCTTCTCGTGGAAGGTCCACGTGTCCGCGGAGCCTTCCTCGGTGCTCGTCACGAGGCAGTTGTGGCGGGCGAGGTCGGCCAGCGCGCGCGGCTTCCCCGCGCGCTTGAAGTACGAAGGCGCCGCGCAGACGACGCGATGGTTCCGGGCGAGCTTCGCGGCGATGAGGTCGACGCTTTTCAGGTCCGCGATCCGGATCGCGAGGTCGAAGCGCTCGTTCTTGAGGTCGACCAGCCGCTCGGACAGGTGCAGCGTGATCGAGAGGTTGGGGTGCTCCGCGATGAACGCCGGCAGGTGCGGGGCGATGTGCTTGCGCCCGAACGCGGTGGGGGCGGTGACGATGAGGCGCCCCGAAGCGCTCCTCGCGCCGACCGTGAGCGAGTCCTCCGCCGAGCGAAGGTCGTCCAGGAGGCGATGGCAGTCCTCGTAGAAGGTCGCCCCTTCGGGCGTGAGCGTCACCTTGCGCGTGGAGCGCTTGAAGAGCTTCACGCCCAGCCGTCCCTCAAGCTGGTCGATGCGGCGCCCGACCATGGCGGGCGTGATGCCTTCCTCGCGCGCCGCGGCGGAGAGGCTGCCCCTCTGCGCCACCTCGACGAAGGTGGTGAGCTCCTTGAACCGGTCCATAGCGGAAGCGCGGGTATGAAGCCGCTACCTCGACAAAGGCATTGATGCTATGCGAGTTTGGTAATGCGGCGCAAGCTTCCCGAAGGCTTTGGCCCGGGAGCCGGCCGCTTCAGCCGCCGCGGAAGAAGGGCGGGCGCAGGTGAACGTGGAGGCGCGAGGGGCGCAAGCGGCGCGCCTCGGGGACGAAGAGCACGACCTGCGGCTCCGGTGCCTGCGCGTCCGCCGGAACGGGCTGCGAGATCCGCGCGATCGTCTCGCGGCTGCGGCGCTCGCGCTCCGCCTCGAGCCGCCGGTCGAGCGCCGCTTCGCGCTGGAAGAGGCGGTCGCGTTCCGCCACGTTCGCGGCCGGATACGCTTCCGGCACGTCGACGATCCTCCGGGCCTCGCCCGCCGCGCAGGGGATTTCCTGGTAGGTCACGGCGCCCGTCGCGGAAGTGCAGCGGAAGACCTCCGCGTGCGCGGCCGCCGCGAGGGCGGTCATGCCGCAGGCGAGCGCGATGCGAAATCCGGGAGGCCGCCGGTCCATGGCGCGATTATGCGCGGAGGCGCGCCGCGCCTCAATCGGGGGCGGAAACCACTCCGGCGGCCTGCCGATCCGCGTGGTAGCTCGAGCGCACCATGGGCCCGCACGCCGCGTTCGCGAATCCCATGCGCGCCGCTTCCGCCTCGAACATGCGGAACTCGTCCGGGTGGGCATAGCGCGCGACCGCGAGGTGGTGGCGCGAGGGCTGCAGGTACTGGCCCAGCGTGAGCATCCCGACGTCGTGCGCGCGAAGGTCGCGCATCACGGCGAGAATTTCCTCGTTGGTCTCGCCCAGGCCCACCATGAGGCCGGACTTGGTGGGCACGTCCGGATGCGCCGCCTTGAAGTCGCGCAGGAGCGCCAGCGAATGGGCGTAGTCCGAGCCCGGGCGCGCCTGCGCATAGAGCCGCGGCACGGTCTCCAGGTTGTGGTTCATCACGTCCGGAGGCGCTTGGGCGAGGATCGCGAGCGCCCGGTCCGCGCGGCCGCGGAAATCCGGCGTGAGGACCTCGATCCGCGTGGCGGGCGAGAGCGCCCGGACGGCGCGGATGCACGCGACGAAATGCCCGGCGCCGCCGTCGCGGAGGTCGTCGCGGTCGACGCTCGTGATCACCACGTACGAGAGCTTCATCGCGGCGATGGTTTCCGCCAGGTGGCGCGGCTCGGCGGGATCCAGGGGCGCGGGGCGCCCGTGCGCCACGTCGCAGAACGGGCAGCGGCGCGTGCAGAGGTCGCCCATGATCATGAAGGTCGCCGTGCCGTGGCCGAAGCACTCGCCGATGTTGGGGCAGGAAGCCTCCTCGCAGACGGTGTGGAGCTTCGCCTCGCGCAGGATGCGCTTCACCTCCGCGAAGCGCTCGCCGCCGCCCGCGCGCACGCGGATCCATTCGGGCTTCCGGAGCGCCGGTCCCTCCGCCGCGACCTTGATCGGGATGCGCGCGGTCTTGAGGGATCGCTTCTGCTGGAGCTTCAGTTCGCGGTCAGGCATCGCTCGAGCGCTTCGGCCAGCTGGGCCTGGAGGGATTCGATGCTATCACGCACCCCGTGGTCGGCGAGGCGCGTGCAGGCGAGCCCCGAATAGCCGCACGGATCGATGCGGGAGAAGGGCTCCAGGTCGACGTCCGCGTTCAACGCGATCCCGTGGTAGCTGCAGCCGCGCGCGATGCGAAGGCCCACCGCCGCGATCTTGGCCCCGCCCACGTACACGCCCGGCATGCCCGCGCGCCGGGAAGCCGCGACGCCGTGCGCGGCGCACACGGCGATCGCCGCCGCCTCGAGGCGGTTCACCAGCGCCTTGGCGCCCAGTCCACGGCGGCGCAGGTCGAGCATCGCGTAGGCGACGGCCTGCCCGGGGCCGTGATACGTCACCTGGCCGCCGCGGTCGGTCTTCACGACGGGAATCGCGCCCGCGGCGAGCACGTGCTCCGGCCGGCCGGCGAGGCCCAGCGTGTAGACCGGGGCATGCTCGAGGAGCCAGAGCTCGTCTTCCGAATGCGCCCCGCGCGCGGCGTTGAACGCCTGCATCGCGCGCCATGCCGGCTCGTAGGCGACGCGGCCCAGCGCGCGCACCTTCACAGCACCATCATCACCATGGGGTGCTTCGAGAGCTCGGAGTAGAGGGCGTCGAGCTGTTCCCGGGAGCGCGCCGTGATGACGACCGTGAGCGAGAGGTAGCGGGCGTTCTTCGACGAGCGCATCTCGATCGTCTCCGGGCGGAAGTCGTCCGCATGGCGCATCACGATCTCCGACACGACCTGCGCGAAGCCGTCCTCGCGGCGCCCCATCACCTTCAGGGGGAACTCGCAGGGAAACTCGAAGAGCGAGGGCGGCGGATCGTCCGGGCGGCTCATGGGCGGCGTGTGCATGCCGTTAGATGGGTGGCGGCGGACCGGAATTCAAGCCGCCACGCGCCTCGTCCCCTTGAGCCTCGCCTTGTGGTCCTGGTAGAGGGCGTGCATGCGCCGGAAAAGCGGCCCCGGCTTCCCGCCGCCCACGGGCCGCCCGTCCAGCGTCGTCACGGCGAGGACTTCCTTGGTGGACGACGAGAGCCAGATCTCGTCCGCCGCGCGGAGCTCGTCCTCCGTCACGGGCCGGATCTCCAGGCGCACGGCGCCCTCCGCCGCGAGGGCCACGACCAGGTCGTACGTGATGCCCATGAGGATCAGGTTGTCGCGAGGGGGTGCCGCGACGGCGCCATCCTTCACGACGAAGACGTTCGACGCCGAGGCCTCGGTGAGGAGGGCGTTGCGCAACAGGATCGTCTCCGTCGCGCCCGCCTCGACCGAGAGCTGCCGGGCGAGCACGTTCCCCAGGAGCGAGGTCGACTTGATGTGGCATTTCTCCCAGCGGAAGTCCGGGGCCGTCACGCAGGCGACGCCGTTCTCCACCGCCTCGCGGGAGGGTGTGGCGAGCGGTTGGCACATCATGAAGACCGTGGGCTCGAGCCCCTTCGGGATCACGTGGTCGCGCTTCGTGGGCGCGCCGCGCGTCACCTGGATGTAGACCGACTGGTTTCCCGGGTGGTGCGCGAGGAGCGCCTCCACCGCCGCGATCCACTCGTCCACGGAATGCGGGTTCGCGAGGGCGATCTCGTCCATCGAGCGCTGGAGCCGCTCGAAATGCTCGCGCGCGCGCAGCGCCACCCCCTCGTAGACGGGGATCACTTCGTAGACGCCGTCGCCGAAGATGAACCCGCGGTCGAGGGGAGAAATGGAGATGCGGTCGAGCGGGAGGAGCTTCCCGTTGAAGTGCGCGATGGGGGCGTTCATGGGGACGCGTTTGAGGGCGAGGAATGGACGAGGAGGCGGAGGGTGTCCCACCCGCGGGAAAGGAACCCCGCGACGGGCACGTCCTCGAGGGCGACGACCGGGAACTCGGCGACGGGCGCGTTATCGCGCATGAGCTTCATTATCCCCGCTTTCTCCCCGGCGGCAAGCGGCGCCACGATGGGCTCGCGCGTCTGGACCACCCCGCGGATCCGGTTGAAATGCCCGCGCGGGAGGGTGAGCCAGACGTCCTGCCGGAACCCTAGCGCCACGCGCGAGCGCGTGCCCTTGTAGACCTCCGGCTGCGCGACGGGCTTTCCCTTCGCGTAGACGAGCCGGGTCTCGTAGGCCTGGAAGCCGAAGTTCAGGAGCTTCTGGCTTTCGGTGGTCCGAAGCGTATCCGAGCGCGCGCCGAGGACGACCGACACGAGCCGGCGCTCCTCGCGCTTCGCCGACGCGATGAGGCAGTAGCCCGCCGCCTCCGTGAACCCGGCCTTCACGCCATCCACGGTGGGATCGGTCCACAGGAGCCGGTTCCGGCTCGCCTGCGGGATGCCGTTATAGGTGAATTCCTTCTGCGCGTAGAGCGGGTAGCGCCCGGGAAAGTCGCGGATGAGGGCGAGCGTGAGCGCGGCGAGATCGCGCGCCGACGAGTAATGCTCGGGCGCGGGCTCCCCGCTCGCGTTGGCGAAGTGCGTGTTCGCGAGGTCGAGCCGCGCCGCCTGGCGGTTCATGCGCGCGACGAACGCCTCCTCGCTGCCGGCCACCGCCTCGGCGAGCGCGATCGCCGCGTCGTTGGCCGACTGCACGACGAGGCCCTGCAGGAGCTCGCGCACGGTGGCGGGCTTCCCGGCCACGAGGAACATGCGCGCGCCCCGGGCCTTCGCCGCCTTGTCCGAGATCGCCACCGCCCGGGCCTCGTCGATCCCGCGATCGCGCAGCGCCGCGAAGACCACGTAGGCCGTCATGAGCTTGGTGAGCGAGGCGGGCTCGAAGCGCTCGTCCTCCGAGGCCGCGGCGAGCGTCTGGCCGCTCAGCCCGTCGACGAGCACGTAGGCCCGGGCGGCGATGGGCGGGGGTGTCACGGGCTGCGCCATGGCGGCGGCGGCGAGCCAGGCCGCGACGGCGGCGAGCAGGTGCTTCATGCGGACATTCCTAGCGCTGGACGATGGCCGGCGCGTAGCCCAGCGATTCGCGCACCTTCGCGGCGATCGCCTCCGCCTCTTCGCGCGTCCGGTAGGGTCCCAGGCGCACGCGGGCGTAGCCGTCCGATTTGACCACTTGAACCGGCTCGGCGATCCAGGGCATCTCGCGCGCGACCTTCTCGCGGTACGCGTCGGCCGCCTCCGTGCTCGAGAAGGCGGCAAGCTGGATCCAGAGGCCGGGAGGATCCACCGCCGGGGACTCGGCCGAAGCGTCCGGCGCGGGCGCGGCCGGTTGCGGCGCCGCGGCCGATACGGGGACCGAAGGCGGCTCCCCGGGCGACGGAGACGCCGCGGCGAGAGCGTCCTTCGGCGGCTCGAACACGCGCTCGATCTCCACCAGGCCGCTTCCCTTCGCCGCGAGCCCGATCCGCGAGGCGGCCGCATAGGACAGGTCGATGATGCGGTTGGAGTGGAACGGCCCCCGATCGTTGATGCGCACCACGACCGACTTCCCGTTCGCGACGTTCGTCACCTTCACGTAGCTCGGGATCGGAAGCGTCTTGTGCGCGGCGGTCATCTTGAACATGTCGTAGGGCTCGCCGGAGGCGGTCTTCTGGCCCTGGAACTTCTTTCCGTACCACGACGCCACGCCGCGCTGCTTGAAGGGCTGCGTGTTCACCACCGGTGTGTACGTCTCGCCGAAGACGGTATACGGGCGGTTCGCGTAGCGGTGGGGCGGCTCCGGGCGCGGCACGGCCTCCGGCACGCGATCGAGGTTCTCCGGCAGCGACTGCGGCGGGCCGTCGTCCGAATAATAGGGACTGCGCTTCGCGGTGGTTCCGCAGCCGGCGGCGACGATCGCCGTGAGGAGGAGCGCGAGGAGGGTCTTCAACTCGACACCAGCTGCTTGTGGGTCGAGATGGACATGAGGATGCCCAGCCCGGCGAGGACGGAGATGAGCGCGGTGCCGCCGTAGCTGATCATCGGGAGCGGGACCCCCACGACCGGGAGGATGCCGCTCACCATCCCCATGTTCACGAACGCGTAGGTGAAGAAGGTGAGCGTGACGGCGCCGGCGGTGAGGCGCGAGAAGACGGTCGACGCGTTGGCGGCGATCATCATCCCGCGGCCGATGATGAGCACGTACAGGATCACGAGGGCCACGGTGCCCACGAGCCCGAACTCCTCGCCGAAGACCGCGAGGATGAAGTCCGTCGAGCGCTCCGGCACGAAGTCGAGCTGCGCCTGCGTGCCGTTGAGCCAGCCCTTGCCCAGGATCCCGCCCGAGCCGATCGCGATCGTCGACTGGATGATGTGGTAGCCCGCCCCGAGCGGGTCCTCCATGGGATCGAGGAGCGTGAGGATGCGGTTCCTCTGGTAGGAGTGCAGCATCGGCCAGACGAACGGGATCGCCGCCCCGGCCGCGGCCGCCAGCGACACGATCACCTTCCACGAAAGGCCGGCGAGGAAGATCACGAAGCAGCCGGAGGCGAAGACCAGGAGCGCGGTGCCCAGGTCCGGCTGGCGCGCGATGAGCCCCACGGGTATGGCGAGCATCACCCCGGCCACGACGAAGTCGCGGAGCTTGAGCGTCTCCTCGTGCCGGTGGAAGTACCAGGCGAGGACGAGCGGCACGGCGATCTTCATGACCTCGGAGGGCTGGAGCGTCGTGAACCCGAAGTTGAGCCAGCGGCGCGCGCCGTTCCTCACCTCGCCGAAGAGCGCCACGCCGATGAGGAGCGCGAGGCCCGCGATGTAGGCCGGGAGCGCCAGGCGCATGAGCGTCTGGGGCGGCACCTGCGCGAAGAGCCAGAGCGCGAAGAGCGCGAGCGCGAGGTTGCGCGCCTGGCCCAGCACGCGATCGAGGGATCCGCCGCCCGAGGCCGAGTACACCACCGTGAGCCCGAGCGCCGAGGTGAGGAGGATCGCGGCCATGAGCGGCCCGTCGATCCGCCGCGCGAGGAGATCGAAGGCGCGGCTAATCATGCTCGTCCTCCTCGGTGTCGCGCTCGGGCGGCGGGGGCGGCGGCGCCTTCGCTTCCGGCTTCTTCCCGGTGAGGTAGTAGTCGAACACGGCGCGCGCGATCGGGCCCGCGGTCGATCCGCCGTGCTGGCCGTTCTCGACCAGGATCGCCATCGCGAGCTTCGGGTTGTCCGCCGGAGCGAAGGCCACGAAGAGCGCATGGTCCCAGTGCTCGCGCTTCATGCGCTTCTCGTCGTAGCGCTCGTTCTGCTTCATGCCGACCACCTGCGCGGTGCCCGTCTTCGCCGCGATCGAGTAGGGGGCGCCCGCGCCGGTCGCGGCCGCCGTGCCGCCGGGCCGCGTGACGTCGGCCATGGCCGCCCGGATGATCGCGAGGTTCTCGGGCTTGACGATTGGGGCCGCGCCTCCCGGCGGCGCGAATGCCTTGGAGAGATGGGTCCGGGCATCCTCCACCGCCTTCAGCAGGTGCGGGTGCACGGGCACGCCGCCGTTCGCGAGGGTGGCCACCGCCGTGGCGAGCTGGAGCGGGGTCGAGAGCAGGTAGCCCTGCCCGATGCCCACGCTCACCGTGTCGCCGGCGTACCACTTCTGCTTGAAGCGCTCGCGTTTCCAGTCCTGCGAGGGCGCGAGCCCGGGGAGCTCGCCCTCGATGTCGATGCCGGTGCGGGCGCCGAACCCGAAGCGCGCGAGGAAATCGTGGATCGCGTCGATGCCCATGTCGTTCGCGAGCCCGTAGAAATACGTGTCGCACGACTGCACGATGGCGCGGTGCATGTCCACCATCCCGTGCCCGCCCTTCTTCCAGTCGCGGTAGCGGTGGGCCACGCCCGCGAGCGTGAAGTAGCCGGGATCCGAGATCGCGAACTGCGGCGAGCGCTTGTGGTATTCCAGGGCGGCCAGCGCCATGAACGGCTTGATCGTGGATCCGGGCGGGTACTGGCCGCGCAGCGCCCGGTTGTTGAGCGGCTTGTCCGGCGAGTTGTTGAGCGCGTCCCAGTTCTGCGGGTCGATACCGTCCACGAAGAGGTTGGGATCGAAGCCGGGGCGGGAGACCAGGGCCAGCACGTCGCCGTTGCGCGGATCGATCGCGACCAGCGCGCCCTTGTAGTCGCCGAACGCCGCCTCCGCGATCTTCTGCATCTCGAGGTCGAGCGTCACGACCAGGTTGTTGCCCGCCTGGGGCTCGGTGCGCGCGAGCGAGCGGATGGCGCGGCCGCCCGCGTCGATCTCGACCTGCTCGCTCCCGGTCTCGCCGTGGAGCTCGCGCTCGTAGGCGCCTTCGATGCCGAGCTTCCCGATGTGGTCCGTGCCCTTGTACTTGGCGCTCAGGTCAGCGTCCTGGAGGCGCTTCAGGTCCGCGTCGTTGATCCGGCCGATGTAGCCGATCGCATGGGAGGCGATCTCGCCCTGCGGATAGGACCGGAAGAGCCGCGCCTTGATCTCGAAGCCGGGGAACCTGTAGCGGTTCACCGCGAAGCGCGCGACCTCCTCCTCCGTGAGGCGCGTGCGGATCGGCAGGCTCTCGAAGTTCTTGCTTTCCTCCTGGAGCTTCCGGAAGCGGCGGCGGTCGCGGGGCGACACCTCGATCACGCTCGCGAGCTCGTCGATCGATCGCTCGACGTTGGCGACCTTGCTCGGCGTGACCTCGAGCGTGTACGCGGAGTAGTTCGCCGCGAGCACCTCGCCGTTGCGGTCGAGGATGAGGCCGCGGTTGGGCACGACCGGCACCACGGAGATGCGGTTCTGCTCCGCGAGCGTGTGGTAGTACTCGCGTTGCACCACCTGGAGCCACACGAGCCGCCCCACCAGCACGCCGAAGGCCACGAGGATCGCGAAGCCCGCGACCATCATGCGGTTGCGGAAGACCGTGAGCTCGCGGCGGGGGTCGCGCAACGCCTGTCCGAGGATCACCGGGCATCCTCCCGCCGGCGCCGCACGGCGGACGAGTAGAGCACCCAGCTCACCGGCGCCCACGCGAGGGTGGTGAGCACGGGCGAAGCGAAGATCATGAACCCCGGGAAGTCCGCGCCGAGGAGGAGGTTCAGGAGGAGCGTCGCGCACGTGGCGGCGATGAAGAGGCCCAGCACGTGGAGCGCCTGCTCTCCCAGGTGGAACGAGAGGATGCGCACGCGCAGCACCTGCGCCCCGTAGACGGCGAGCACGTAGGCGAAGGCGTGCTCGCCCAGGAGCATCGAGTCCCCCACGTCGACCAGGAGGCCCATCGCGAAGGCGATGCCCTGGCCCACCGAGCGCGGCTCGTGCAGCGTCCAGAAGACCAGCACCAGCAGCACCAGGTCCGGGCGTGCGAGGAGCCAGCGTCCCGACCACGGCAGCACGGAGAAGAGGTAGGCCGCGACGAGGGACGCGAAGACGAGACCCACGCTCGCCGGGAGCTTCATGACATCCCGGGCGACAGGGGTTAAGTCAGCGGACCGCACCGGCGGCTCCTTCCCGTCGCGGCCGCGGGTTCGCGCGTTCCTTGCCCGGCTTGCGCGCTTCCTCGTCGCGCGTTTCCGGCTTGGGCGGCGTGGGCGCGAGCGGCAGCATCAGCACGTAGCGGTGGTTCTCGACGCCCGCGGCGGGACGGGCGGCGATGCGCGCGAACATGTACGCGGCGTTCTTCTCGACGCTCGCGACCTTGGCGACCGTGAGCCCGGGCGGATAGGTGCCGTCGATGCCGGAGGTGACGAAGAGGTCGCCGTCCTGCACGTCCGCGGAGGCGGGCATGAACGGGATGTCGATGGCGCCGTCCTTCCCGGAGCCCACCGCGATGGCGCGCAGGCCGTTGCGGACGAGCATCACCGGCACCGACTGGCCCTTCTCGGTGACGAGGGTCACCTCGCTCGTGAAGGTGCCGACGCTCGTGACCTGCCCCACGACGCCGGTCCCGTCGATCACGGGCATGCCGGCCTGGATCCCGTGCGTGAGGCCCTTGTCGACGACGATCTTGCGGGTGAACGGGTTCCTCGCGGCGTAGAGGACCTCGGCGATGATGCCCTTGTCCGCGTAGCGGCTGCGTCCCGCGGCCATGCCGAGCAGGTGCTCCTCCTCGGCCCTCAGCAGCAGCGCCTCCTGCGCCTGCGCGGCGTGCTCGAGCACCTTCTCGCGCAGCTCCCGGTTCTCGCGCAGGAGCTGGTCCTGGGTCGTGAAGAAGTCGGCGGCGCGGCCCAGCGCCTGCGCGGGCATCGCGGCCACCTCCTCGATCGGGTGCGCGAGCACCGAGAGGGACAGCCGCACGGTGTCGAGCGCGTGGAAGCGGTGGTCCGCGATCATCACGGCGATCGCGGCCAGCATGAAGAACGTGAGCCTCGCGAGCGGCGAGGGCCCGCGGTGGAAGAAGGCAGGCGGCTCGCGAATCATGGCCGCAAGGCCGGATCCGGGGGGAAGCTAGGCTCAGTCGTTGGTGAAGACCGTCCCAAGCTTGTCCATTTCCTCCAGCGCGCGGCCCGACCCCCGGACCACGCACGTGAGCGGGTCGTCCGCGACGATGACGGGAAGCCCCGTCTCCTCCATGAGCAGGCGGTCGAGCTCGCGCAGCAGCGCGCCCCCGCCCGTGAGCACCATGCCCTTCTCCGCGATGTCCGCGCCCAATTCCGGCGGCGTCTGCTCGAGCGCGCTCTTCACCGCCGAGACGATCGAGTTGAGCGGCTCGGTGAGCGCCTCCAGGATCTCGTTGGACGAGATCGTGAACGAGCGCGGGATGCCTTCGGCGAGGTTTCGGCCCTTCACCTCCATCTCGCGCACCTCGCTCCCGGGGAACGCGGAGCCGATCTGCTTCTTGATCTGCTCGGCGGTGGACTCGCCGATCAGCATGCCGTAGTTGCGGCGGATGTAGTTGATGATGGCCTCGTCGAACTTGTCGCCGCCCACGCGCACGCTCGCCGAGTAGACGATGCCGCCCAGGGAGATCACGCCGACTTCCGTCGTGCCGCCGCCGATGTCCACCACCATCGAGCCCGTGGCATCGGCGATGGGCAGGTCCGCCCCGATCGCGGCGGCCATGGGCTCCTCGATGAGGAACACCTGCGAGGCGCCGGCGCCGACGGCGCTCTCCCGGATCGCGCGCCGCTCGACCTGCGTCGAACCGTAGGGCACGCAGATCACGATCCGCGGGCTGGGCCGGAACCACTGGTTGTCGTGGATCTTCTTGATGAAGTACTTGAGCATCTGCTCCGTGATCGTGAAGTCCGCGATCACGCCGTCCTTCATCGGGCGGATGGCCGTGATGTTGCCGGGCGTGCGGCCGAGCATCTGCTTGGCGGCGAGGCCCACGGCCTGGATGGTCTTCTTGCCGTTCGGCCCGCCTTCCTGGCGAATCGCGACGACCGAGGGCTCGTCGAGGACGATGCCCTTGCCCCGCACGTAGATCAGCGTGTTGGCGGTGCCGAGGTCGATCGCGAGGTCGGTGGAAAAGTACTTGGAAACGAAGGAGAACATCTTGATCCGTAAAGAGTTTCGAGGCGCTGCCTGCCGCCCGGGGAAGCGGGCCTCTATAATAGCCCGAATTTGCGCCGAATTAAGGCCTTAGGAAGAGTTTCGAATGTTGTCCCGAGATCAGGTGCTGCGCATCGCGCGGCTGGCCCGCATCGAGCTCGCGGGGCCGGAAACCGAGGCGCTGGAAAAGAGCCTCAACGGCATCCTCGCGCTGGTCGAGCGGATGGCGCGGGTCGACACGCGCGGCGTGGAGCCCATGTCCCATCCGGAGGAGGCCCCGTTGAGGCTCCGCGACGACGCCGTGACGGAGCCGGACGGCCGGGCGGCGTTCCAGGACGCGGCGCCGCAGGTCGAGGACGGCCTCTACCTCGTGCCCCGGGTCGTCGAGTAGCCGCGGGCGACATCGCGATGCACCGAGCGTCCCTTGCGCAGCTCGCCCTTGCCCTGCGCGAGAAGAAACTTTCGAGCGTGGAGCTCACCCGCGCCCAGCTCGCGCGGATCGAGCGCTTCAACCCGAAGCTCAACGCCTTCATCACGGTCGACCCCGAGAAGAGCCTCGCCCAGGCGCGCGCCGCGGACGCCCGGCTCGCCCGCGGCGAGGCGGCGCCCCTCACCGGCATCCCCGTCGCGCACAAGGACCTTTTCTGCGCGAAGGGCTGGCGGACCACGTGCGGCTCGCGGATGCTCGCGGGCTTCGTGGCCCCCTACGATGCGCACGTGATCGAGAGCTTCGACGCCGCGGGCGCGGTGATGCTCGGCAAGACCAACATGGACGAGTTCGCCATGGGCTCGTCGAACGAGACGTCGTTCTTCGGTCCCGTTCGCAACCCCTGGGACCTCGCCGCCGTGCCGGGTGGCAGCTCCGGCGGCTCGGCGGCGGCCGTCGCGGCGGGGCTCGCGCCCGGGGCCACCGGCACCGACACCGGCGGATCGATCCGGCAGCCCGCGTCCTTCACCGGTATCTGCGGCCTGCGCCCGACCTATGGGCGCGTCTCCCGCTACGGCATGGTGGCCTTCGCCTCGTCGCTCGACCAGGGCGGGCCGCTCGCGCGGAGCGCGGAGGACCTGGCGTTGCTGCTCGACGCGATGGCGGGCTTCGATCCGCGCGATTCGACCTCGATGGACCGGCCGAAGGAGGACTACGCGAGCGCGCTGGGCGGGGGCGTCGAGGGCCTCACCATCGGCCTTCCGCGCGAGTACTTCACGAAGGACCTGGCCCACGACGTGGCGGGGCCCATCCTCGCCGCGATCGAGGAGCTTCGCCGGCGCGGCGCGCGCACCGTCGAGGTGAGCCTTCCCAACCAGCACCTCTCGGTGCCGGTGTACTACGTGATCGCGCCGGCCGAGGCGTCGTCCAACCTCTCGCGCTACGACGGCGTGCGCTACGGCCACCGCGCGGCCGAGTATTCCGGCCTGGACGACATGTACGCGAAGACCCGGGCGGAGGGTTTCGGGGCCGAAGCCAAGCGCCGGATCATGATCGGGACGTACGTGCTCTCCCACGGCTATTACGACGCGTACTACCTGCAGGCGCAGCGCATCCGGCGGCTCATCGCGGGCGACTTCGCGGCGGCGTTCCGCAAATGCGACCTCATCGCGGGCCCGGCCGCCCCGTCCGTCGCCTACGACCTCGGGGCGAAGAAGGACGACCCGGTGCAGATGTACCTGGACGACCTCTACACGATCCCGATCAACCTCGCGGGCCTGCCGGGGATGTCGATCCCGTGCGGCTTCGGCGCGAAAGGCCGCCCCGTGGGCCTGCAGATCGTCGGCAACTACTGGGACGAGGCGCGGATGCTCGCCGCCGCGCACGCGTTCCAGCAAGCGACCGACTGGCACACCAAAGCCCCTCCGGGGTTCGACTGATGCAGTTGGAACCACAGATTAACACAGATGAACACAGATGGCCCGTAAGGCGCTGGTCGTTCTGGGCCATGGGCACACCGCGCATTCGGCCACTGAATATCTGTGTTCATCTGTGTTCATCTGTGGTTTACCAAGGTTTCGAGAAATGACCTGGGAAGTCGTCATCGGGCTGGAGACCCACGCGCAGCTCACCACCGCGTCGAAGATCTTCTCCGGCGCGTCGACCGCGTTCGGCGCGGCGCCGAACACTCAGGCGAGCGCCGTGGACCTCGCGCTCCCCGGGACGCTCCCGGTGCTGAACCGCGGGGCGGTCGAGCGCGCGATCCGCTTCGGGCTCGCGGTGGGCGGCACCATCGCCGCGCGGAGCGTCTTCGCGCGGAAGAACTATTTCTACCCCGACCTTCCGAAGGGCTACCAGATCAGCCAGTACGAGTGTCCGGTCGTCTCCGGCGGCTCGATCGCCATCGTCGTGGGCGAGGGCGAGAAGCGCGTGCGCCTCACGCGCGCCCACCTCGAGGAGGACGCGGGGAAGTCGCTCCACGAGGATTTCCACGGCATGACCGGCATCGACTTGAACCGCGCCGGGACGCCGCTCCTCGAGATCGTCTCCGAGCCGGACATGCGCTCGGCGGCCGAGGCGGTCGCCTACGCCCGGGCGCTCCACGCGCTCGTGCGCTGGATCGGCATCTGCGACGGCAACATGCAGGAGGGCTCGTTCCGGTGCGACGCCAACGTCTCGGTGCGCCGCGTGGGCGAGCCGCTCGGGACGCGCTGCGAGGTCAAGAACCTGAATTCCTTCCGGTTCATGGAGAAGGCGATCGAGTTCGAGGTGCGCCGCCAGGTCGAGCTGATCGAGGACGGCGGCAAGGTGGTGCAGGAGACGCGGCTCTTCGACCCGGATCGCGGCGAGACGCGCCCGATGCGCTCGAAGGAGGACGCCCAGGACTACCGCTATTTCCCGGATCCCGACCTGCCGCCGCTCGAGATCGCGTCCGCGTGGATCGAGGCGGTGCGCGCGTCGCTCCCGGAGCTCCCGGAGGCGCTGCGCCGCCGCTACCGCGAGGAGCGCGGGCTCACCGAGTACGAGGCCGCGCTCGTGACGGAGAGCCGCGAGAAGCATGCGTTCTTCGAAGCCGCGCTCGCGGCCGCCCCGGCGCTCCCCGCGAAGCTCGCCGCCCACTGGACCAACGGCGAGATGTCCGCGCTCCTGAACGACCGCGGCGGCGACTTCGGCGCGCCGCCCGTGGCTCCGGAAGCGTTCGCGCGCCTCCTCGAGCGCGTGGCGGACGGGACCGTGTCCGCGAAGGCGGCGAAGGCGGTGCTCCAGGCGATGGCGGACGGCGAGGGCGGCGCGGACGCCATCATCGCGGAGCGCGGCCTCACGCAGATCTCGGACGCGGGCGCGCTCGAGGCGGCGGCGGACCGGGCGCTCGCGGCGAACCCGAGGCTCGTCGAGGATTTCCGCGCCGGGAAGGAGAAGGCCTTCAACGCGCTCGTGGGGCAGGTGATGAAGGCGACGCAGGGCAAGGCGAACCCCGCGCAGGCGGGCGAGATCCTGCGCCGGAAGCTCGCTGGCGGCTAGTAGCCGGACTTGCTTCCGCCGCCGGTGGCCGTCGAAGTAGCGGCGACGGTGCCCACCGCGAGCTTTCCGGACTTGAGAAGCATCCAGCGCTGCTTGTCGGCCTCGTACTTGGCGTTTAGCTGTGCGACCTCGCCGTGGAGCCGCCGTACCGTCTCGCCCAGCGTCGTGCGCTCCTTCGCCATCCGGTCGACCTCCGCGCGGTACCAGGAGCCGGTCTGGTCGTCCGCCGGATCGACCAGCTTCGCGTTCGCGCGCTTGGACTTGCCGCCGTTGTAGAACTCCATCTGGGTGGACAGATCCTTCTTGCGCGCGTCGAGCTCCTTCATGCGCTGCTCGGCCGCGGCGATCCGGCTCACGACGGGCTCCACGTTCCGATCGCGGGCGACGTCGAACTCGCCGGCGCTTCCGTAGCTCGCGAGGAGCGCCAGGTCCTGGCGCTTCTGCTCCACGGCCGCCTTCTGCTCGGCCTTCTTCCGCTCCTGCTCCTCCTTGAGCGCCTTCAGCTGCTCCGGCGTGGGCGTGGGCTCGATCCTGCGCAGCACCTTGCCGCTCTGGCCGATCTCGAACATCGGCACGTTCGCGCACCCGGCGGGCGGCGTGTCGCCCACCAGCGTGAGCCCGCGCTCGTCCACGCACCGGTACGCCGCCGATGCGAGCGGGGCGTAGAGCGCCATGGCCAGACATGCGATGGTTCTTTTCATTTTCGCCTCCCCGTGCGCCCCGTGGGGCTTCCTACGATGCCGCTATGCCGTATCGCCTCCGGTATGCCTCGATCCGCTCCACGTTGGCCTGCTCCTCGGGACGTCCCCTCAGCGTCGCGAGGATGTCCTCGAGCGTCGCGATGGCGGCCACCGGCACGCCGAAATCCCGGCTCACCTCCTGGGTGGCCGAGAGGGGGCCCTGGCCCCGTTCCTGCCGATCCAGAGCAATTAGCACGCCAGCGGGAACGGCCCCGGCGGCGCGGATGATCTCGATCGCCTCGCGCTTGGAGGCGCCGTCCGTGATGACGTCGTCCACGATGAGCGCCCGCCCCGCGAGCGGCGCGCCCACGATGCTGCCGCCCTCGCCGTGGTCCTTCGCCTCCTTGCGGTTGAAGCAGAACGGCACATTGTGACCGAGGCCGGCAAGGGCGACCGCGGTGGCCGAGGCGAGGGTGATTCCCTTGTACGCGGGACCGAAGAGGACGTCGAAGCGGATGCCCGAGGCCAGGGCCGCCCGGGCGAAGAAGCCCGCGAGCTCTCCCAGCCGGGCGCCGTCCGAGAAGAGGCCGGCATTGAAGAAGTAGGGCGACTGGCGTCCCGCCTTCGTCACGAAGTCCCCGAACCGCAGCACCCCCGCGCGGATCGCGAACGCCACGAACTCGCGCCGGAAGGCGTCGCGATCGGGGGCGGGGACGGTGGCGGGGGCCGCGTTCATCGGGTCGTCCGAGGTTACGATACGGGGCCATTTTCGCTCAAATCCATGCGCATCATCACGCTCAATGTCAACGGCCTGCGATCCGCCGCCTCCAAGGGGTTCGCGCCCTGGATGCGCCGGCAGCGCGCGGACGTGGTCTGCCTGCAGGAGATCAAGGCCCAGGAGGCGGACCTGCCGCGGTCGCTCCTCGCTCCGCGCGGCCTCCATGCGTTCTTCCATCCCGCCGAGAAACGAGGCTACAGCGGCGTCGCGATCTACGCCGCGCGCGAGCCGGACCGGGTCACGCTCGGGCTCGGCATCCCGGATATCGACGCGCAGGGCCGCTTCCTCCAGGCGGATTTCGGGAAGCTCTCCGTGATCTCGCTCTACCTCCCGTCGGGCTCGAGCGGCGAGGAGGCGCAGGCGCGCAAGCTCTCGTTCATGGAGCGCTTCCTGCCGAAGCTGGAGGCCATGCGCGCGTGCGGCCGCGAGTTCGTCCTGTGCGGCGACTGGGACATCGCGCACCGCGAGATCGACCTCAAGAACTGGCGGGCCAACCGCAAGCACTCGGGCTTCCTCCCGGAGGAATGCGCGTGGCTCACCCGCGTCTTCGAGCGCCACGGCTTCGTGGACGTCTTCCGCACGCTCGACCCGCGCCCGGAGCGCTACACGTGGTGGTCGAACCGCGGGCAGGCGTGGGCGAAGAACGTGGGATGGCGCATCGACTACCAGGTCGCGACGCCGGGGATCGCGGCGCTCGCGCGCTCCGCGGACATCTACGTGCGCCGGCGTTTCTCGGACCACGCGCCGCTCACGATCGACTACGCGTGCGAGCTGTGAGCGCCGGTCGGTGCTGAGGATCGCGCAGGTGACGCTTCGCCGCGGCGCGCGCGTCCTGCTCCAGGACGCGTCGATGAACGTGCACCCGGGCCAGAAGGTGGGCCTCGTGGGGGCCAACGGCAGCGGGAAGTCGAGCCTCCTCGCGTTGGTCCGCGGCGAGCTCCACGCGGATGCCGGCGAGGTGGCGTTTCCCGCGCGGTGGGTCCTCGCGCACGTCGCGCAGGAGACGCCCGCGATCGACCGGCCCGCGCTCGAATTCGTGATGGACGGCGACGCGGAGCTGCGCGAGGTCGAGCGGGCCATCGCCGCAGCCGAAGCGGCGCACGAGGAGGGCGTCCGGATCGCGGAGCTCCACGGGCGCTACGACGAGATCGGCGGCTACCGGGCGCGCGCGCGGGCGCAGACGCTCCTCGCGGGCCTGGGCTTCCGCGAGAGCGCGCACGCGCGGCCGGTCGCGGAGTTCTCCGGCGGCTGGCGCATGCGCCTGAACCTCGCGCGGGCGCTCATGTGCCGCGCGGACCTCCTCCTCCTCGACGAGCCCACGAACCACCTCGACCTGGATGCCGTGCTCTGGCTCGAGGAGTGGCTCCGCGGCCTTCCGGGCGCCGTGATCCTCGTCACGCACGACCGCGAGTTCCTGGACGCGGTCGCGGGCTCCATCGTGCACCTCGAGAACGGCCGCCTCGACGCCTACGCCGGCAACTACAGCGCCTTCGAGCGCCAGCGCGCGGCGCGGCTCGCCGAGCAGCAGGCGGCGCACGAGAAGCAGCAGCGCGCGATCGCGCACCTCGAGGCGTTCGTCACGCGCTTCCGCGCGAAGGCGTCCAAGGCGAGCCAGGCGCAGAGCCGCATCCACGCGCTCGAGCGCCTGGAGCGGATCGCCGCCGCCCACGTCGACACGCCGTTCTCTTTCGGCTTCCGCACCCCGGCCGAGAAGCCGCGCCAGCTCTTCCGGCTGGAGGACGCCTCGGTGGGCTACGACGGGAACGCGGTCGTTTCCGGCATCGAGTGGAGCGTCCTGCCGGGCGATGCCATCGGGCTCCTGGGCCCGAACGGCGCGGGAAAGTCCACGATCCTGCGCTCGATCACGGGCGACCTTCCGCTCGTCTCGGGCGAGGTGCACCGCGCGCAGGGGCTGCGCGTGGGCTACTTCGCGCAGCACCAGGTCGACCAGCTGCGCCTGGCGGACACCCCCCTCGAGCACCTGGCCCGCCTCGCGCCCCAGGAGCGCGAGCAGGCGCTGCGCGACTACCTCGGGGGCTTCGACTTCCGCGGCGAACGAGGTCGAGGAACGAGCCCCAGTCCCGCAGTCTCGCAGCCGGTCGGCAGCCTCTCGGGCGGGGAGAAGGCGCGGCTCGCGTTGGCCCTCATCGTCTGGCAGCGGCCCAACCTGCTCCTCCTGGACGAGCCCACCAATCACCTCGACATCGACATGCGCGAAGCGCTCGCCGAGGCGCTCGTGGACTTCGAGGGCGCGCTCGTGGTCGTGGCGCACGACCGGCACCTCCTCGCGTCGGCCACGGACCAGTGGCTCCTCGTCGCCGACGGGGCGCTTCGGCCGTTCGAGGGAACGCTCGACGATTACCGCGAGTGGGCGCGCGAGTATCACGCGCGGGACCGGGGCGGCGAGGCGCGCGACGCCGCGCCCGTGGTGAGCCGGCGCGAGGAGCGCCGTCGCGAGGCGGGCCAGCGCGAGCGCGAAGCCCGCGCGCGCCGTCCGTTCGAGGCGCGGATCGCCGAGATCGAGGCGGCGCTCGAAGCGCTCGCGCGCGAGGCGGCGGAGATCGAGGCCTGGCTCGCCGGCGGCGAGGCCTACGACGCCGCGAACCGCGAGCGGCTGCAGGCGGCGCTCCGCCGGCGCGGGGAAGCGGCGGCGGAGGTCGCGCGGCTGGAAGAGGATTGGCTGTGGCAGCAGGCGCGCATGGAGGAGGAGCTCGCGCGCGCCCGACCGCCGGTCTAGAGCGAGAGCACCGCGACCGGGGCCGTGTCCAGCAGCTCGGCGATCGCGATGCCGCCGTCGTCGATCCGCCGCACGCGCCCCGTGATGGCGTCCCGGAGCTCCGCCTCCGCGCCCAGGAACGGAATCTCGACCCGCGTGTCGCCCCAGATCGCGCCGCACGGGAGCTCTCCCGCCTGCACGCCGAGGCTCGCCGCGAGCCGCGGCGCCACCGTGATCGCGGTTTCCTTGCCCCGCCGCCGGGCGAACGCGATCGCGTGGCGCGCGCGCTCGCCGCTCGTGCGAAGGGGCGTGTACGCGCCGTCCGCGAAGAGCGCCTCGCGGGCCTTGCGCAGCGCGAGGAGCCGCCACGTGAGGTAGAGCTTCGCGCGTCCGTCCGCGGAGGCCATGAAGATCCGCTTGAGCGCCGCCTCGTCCGGCGCGTCGGGAAGCGCGGCGAGCTCGGCCAGGAGCGCGCGACGCCGCGCGTAGTCCACGGGACGGCGGTTGTCCGGATCGACGAGCGAGAGGTCGAGGAGCTCGTTTCCCTGGTAGCAGTCCGGGACGCCGGGAGACGTGTACTTCACCGCCACCATCGAGAGGCTGTTGAGGTACCCCGCCCATCCCACCGTCACCGCGGCCGCGCGGAGGTCGTCCAGGAAGGCGTTCCCCGGCCGGGGATCGAGGAGCGCGTTCACGAAGGCCGTCGTGGCCGCCTCGTAGGCATCGTTCACCCGCGCCCAGCTCGTTCGCGCCTTCGCCTCGCGGCAGGCCTTCGTCATGTACGCGACGATGCGCTCGCGGTACGCATCCACGGCCGCCGCGTCCGGCTCCCCCGGCGGAAAGCTCCCGAGCAGCACCTGGTAGAGGAGGTACTCGTCGTTCCGGGAGGGCGCGGGCGCGTCGTCCACCAGCGTCTTCCGCGCGGCGTTCATGCGGTGCCAGCGGCGCAGCCGCAGGCGCCATCCCGCCGCGACCTCGGAGAGCACGTCGATCCTCGCGCGCACGTCCTCCGAGCGCTTGTTGTCGTGGGTCGAGGTCGCGAGCATCGTGTGCGGCCAGTGCTTCGCCCGGTGCGCGCTCGCGCGGTGGAACTTGGCGGGAGGAAAGCCGAACTCCGCGGGATCGCCGCCCACGTCGTTCAGGGATGCGAGGCGGTTGTACCGGTAGAACGCGGTGTCCTCGACACCCTTCGCCATCACCGGCGCGGAGAGCTGCTGGAACTTGCGCGCGAAGTTGCGGATCGCCGCGGCGAGCGCGGGCGAGCGCGCCGGGAGCTGCCACGTGAGCGCGTCCCGGATGAAGTCGAAGACGTCCACGTCCGGCGCGCGGCTCTCCGCCCGGGCGCGCGCCACCGCCCAGTCCACGTAGCGGCGGTCGTCCGCGTGCACCTGGTCGTCGACGTACGTGCGGTAGACGGGAAAGGCGGAGAGCACCTCGGTCAATCCCTCCCGCAGCGTGTTGAACGTGAAGTCGCGCGTGTTGCGGTCCGCGCGCGCGATGTGCGCGAGCCGGCTCGTGAGCACCGTGAGCTCGCTCGCGAGCGCGGTGCGCAGCACCTGCCGGCGGGCGAGGCGCGCGACCTCGTCGAACGGCGTCTCGTCGCCGATGAACTGGTGGTAGGTCCGCGTGAGCCGCGCCTCGGCGGAGGCGTCGACGAAGAGCCCGTTCACCACGTTCGCGAAGCGGTAGCCGGTGGTGCCGTGCACCGCCCAGGTCTCCGGCACGTTCTCGAACGGCGCCACGATCTTCTCCACGACGACGTAGGGCGGGCGGCGGCAGCTCTCGAAGAGGCGCGCGAAGTACGCCTTGGGGTCGTAGAGGCCGTCCGGGTGGTCGATCCGGAGCGCGTCGACGGCGCCGTCGTTCACGAGCTTGAGGACCAGCCGGTGCGTCGCCGCGAACACCGCCCCGTTCTCCTGGCGCAGCGCCGCGAGGTCGTTGTTGTCGAAGAAGCGGCGGTAGTTGATGTCGTCCGCGGCGACGCGCCAGTAGGCCACGCGGTAGGGCTGCGCCTCGAGGAGCTCGTGGAGCGCATCGAAGCTCGCGGGCTCGTCCGCCCGGCCGTTGACGGCCTCGACCGCCCGCGCGATCGCCCGCGCCACCTCCGCGCTCGTCCGGGCGAGCGCCGCGAGCCGGCCCTTCAGCACCTCCTTCTGGAGGTTCCTCTCGTCCGCCAGCGCGCGGCGGCGCTCCTCGCGGCGCGGAAGCTTCGCGAGCGCCGCCGCGATCGAGCGCAGCGCCTGCGCCTGGTGCTCCGGCCCCGCGCGCTCGACCTCCTCCAGCGCGCGCACGAGGATGCGCGGGTATTCGCGCGGGTCGATCGGAAGCCGGTGCGCGTGGTAGTGGACCGCGAAGGCGCCGGCGGGGGCATCGAAGGCGAGCACCAGGCGGCCCGCGGCGAGCTCCACGCCGTAGTGGTCGCCCAGGATCGGGAGGAGCACGCGGTTGGCGAGGTGCTCGGCGGGCGGATGCCAGTCGATGTCGAAGAAATCCGCGAGCGTCGACGCCGGGCCGTTCTCGAGGAGCTCCTGCCACCAGGCATTGTCCGCGGCGAGGACGCCCATGTGGTTCGGGACGATGTCCATCATCATCGCCATGCCGTGGGAGCGCAGCTCGGCCACGAACCGGTCGAGGTCCTCCGGGCTCCCGATCTCCGGATTCAGCGAGTCGTGGTCGATGATGTCGTAGCCGTGCATGCTCCCGGGGCGCGCGCGGAGGAACGGCGAGCAGTAGACGTGGCTCACGCCGAGCTGCGCGAGGTAGGGGACGAGCGCCGTCGCGTCGCGGAAGGTGAGCTCGCCGTGGAGCTGCAGGCGATAGGTCGCGATCGGGATCCGCGCGCGCTCGAGGCCGGGAGGCCGGTCGCGCTTCGCGCGCGTCTTTCCGCGGATCCCGCCGAGCGTCCGCGCGATCCGCCGCACGCGCGCATCCTTCGGCCATGCCTCGATCGGGAGCGGGAGCTTCCGCCGCCAGTTGGGATGCTCGCCCGTCGTGCCGGGAAGGTTCGCCTGGTCCGGGACGCCCAGCACGTCTTCCATCTGCACGACCATCACCGCCGCCGGCGTGCGCGCCGCGAACGCCTGCACCGCGACCGCGATGTCGTCGGTGAGCGGGCCCTCGGGATCCGCGCCCTCGGGAAGGAGCCCGTCGCGGCTGAGCGCCCCGACGAGGGCCGCGCGCCCGGCGCGCCGCTCCTCGCGCCCGGCCGCGAGGCCCGCGTCGTCCAGGAGCCGAAGGCGCGCGCGGGTCGCGAGGTCCTCGCCGCGCCACCAGCCCGCGAACGTGGGCAGGTCGTGCGTCGACCATGCGACGAGGGCGCGGCGTGGGTACTCGCCGGGCGGCTTGAACTCCGGCTCGCGCCGCTCGAAGAGGACCAGCCGGTACGAGAGCACCTCGTTCGCGTCGAGCTCGCGGCGAAGCTCCTCGGCCACCGTCCCCAGGTCCTCGCCGATCACCAGGCAGCGCGCGCGGTGGCTCTCGAGGGCGACGATGCCGAGGAGGTCGCGCAGCGGATAGCGTACGTAGGCGCCTTCGTCCGGCGCCGCCCCCGCGGGCACCCACCAGAGGCGCGCGAGGCCCATCACGTGGTCGATCCGGAGCGCGCCCGCGCGCAGCATGCTCGCGCGGAGCGTGGCGATGAGCGGCGCGTACGCGGCCTCCTCGAGGCGCCACGGGTCGAGCGGCGGCAGGCCCCAGTCCTGGCCTCTCTGCGCAAATGCGTCCGGCGGCGCGCCCACGCTGGCACCCAGCGCGTAGAGGTGCTGGTTCGCCCACGCCTCGGATCCGTCCGGCCCGATGGAGATCGCGAGGTCCGCGTAGAGCCCGACCGCCATGCCCGAGTCGCGGCAGAGCTCCTGCGCGCGCGCGAGCTGCAGGTCCGCCTGCCACTGCAGGTATTCGTGCAGCCCGACGCGCTCAGAATTCTCGCGGCCGTAGCGCCGCACGGCTTCGGAGGCGGGATCGCGATGCTCCTGCGGCCATGCGCGCCACGGCACGCCATGGAGCTCGCGCAGCGCCTCGTGGAGCGCATGGTGGCGAAGCGCCTGTCCGCGGCTCGCGCGGAACTGCGCGAAGAGGCGCGCGCGCGGGCTTCCCGGGGCGAGGTGGCGGCGGCAGAAATGCGCGTACAGGGTCTCGAGCACCGCGCGCTTCGCGGCGGCGACGGCGGCGTAGTCGACCGCGTCGCTCGCCCGGAGAGCTTCGCATTGCGCCCGCCAGCGGGTGGTGAAGGTCGCGTCCGCCGCCGCGATCTCCGCGAAGTCGTCGACCGCCTCGACGTCGAGGTAGATCGGGTTGAGGAAGAGGCGGCTGGAGGGGCTGTAGGGACTGGCGAGCCCGGGGTCGACGAGCGAGAGCGCGTGGAGCGGGTTCGTGCCGACGATGGCCGCGCCGCGCTCGCCCCAGACCTCGGCGCAGTGCCGGAGATCGGTGAAGTCGCCGATGCCGGCGTTGCGCGAAGAGCGCAGGCCGTAGAGCTGGACCGTCATGCCCCAGAGGCGCGCGCCGTCGGCGATGGCGGGCGGCAGGTAGCAGCGCTCGGGCGCCACCGCGACCAGCCCCTCGCCCAGCACGCTGGCACCCGCGAAGAGCGTGATGCGGTGATAGCCGTCCGGAAGGTCGCGGGGAAGCGGCAGCCGGAAGGCGCTCCAGCGGCCGTCGTCGCGCGCGAGCTCGTCGATGCGATCGAGGGCGAGGACGTCGATCCGTTCCTCGTGCGTCTCGCCGCTTTCCTCCACGAGCCGCCACGAGATCGAGCGCGCGAGCGCGGCCTCGGGAAGCTGCAGGCGCATGCCTCGCGCGAGCTCGCCGCGGCGCAGCACGCTCATCGGCGCCACGATCCGGGCCCAGCGCTGGTGCTCGTGCTCGCGCAGGGCGGCTTGCGCCGCCGCCTCGTCCGTGGCCGCCACGCCGAGCGCTTCGAGGAGGCGCCGCTGCGTCTCCGGCGGCGTCTCGCGCCAGGCGCCCCAGATGTCGTGATAGCCGGCCTCGATGCCGTGGAGGCTCGCGAGCCGCGAAAGGGCGGTGTCGCTCATGACGAAGGCGAAGGCTCGAGCGACCAGCGGCCGCTCCATGCGGGCCAGCGCCCGCCTTGCGGCTCGCCGCCCTGCACGCGAATCGTCTCGCCCGCGGCGGGCGGGAGCCCTTCGACCGGCGCCGCGGAGAAGTTGGCGCGCAAGTGGAGCCGCGCCCCGTCGCCCAGCGTCCAGTCGACGGCGAGGCCGCTCGATCCGTGCACCGAGTGGGTCGCGGCGAACCGGTCGCCCTCGAGGTGGGGGACGAGCGCCCGCGCCCGGAGCGCCAGGAGCTCGCGGTAGAGCTCCAGCCATTCGCGATGGCCCGCCTTCCCGGCTTCCTCCCAGCGCAGCTTCGAGCGCTCGAACGTCTCGACCGCGCCGGGATCCGGAATGCGTTCCCGCGCGGCGGGATCGGCGAAGCGCGCGAAGGCGGCGAACTCGCGCCGGCGCCCGTCGCGCACCGCCTGCGCGAGCTCGCCCTGGAAGTCGCAGAAGAAGAGGAAGGGCGAGGTCGACGCGAACTCCTCGCCCATGAAGAGGAGGGGCACCGCGGGCGCGAGGAGCAGCGCCGCCGTCGCGAGCCGAAGCGCCGCCGGGTCGGCGATCGCGCAGAGGCGCTCGCCCAGCGCGCGGTTGCCGATCTGGTCGTGGTTCTGGAGGAAGGGCATGAATACCAGCGGCGGAAGGCCGGCGGAGGGCTCCCCCCGCGCCTGCCCGCCGCGATGCGGCGAGGGTTCGCCCTGCCACGCGAAGCCCTCGGCCAGCGCGCGCGCGAGGTGCGCCACCGGCCGGGCGGCGTAATCCGCGTAGTAGCCGTCCGTCTCGCCGGAGACGAGCACGTGCGCGGCGTGGTGCCAGTCGTCGTTCCATTGCGCCGTCGCGCGGGCGGGGTCCGAGAGGAGCCGCGCCTCGTTCCGGTCGTTCTCGAGCACCAGGTGGACGTGGCGCTCGCGTCCGGGACCCGCGGCCATCGCGCGGGCGATGTCCTGGACGATGTGCGTGGGCGAGCCGTCGGCGATCGCGTGCACGGCATCGAGGCGCAGGCCGTCCAGCTGGAATTCCTCGATCCAGTAGAGCGCGTTGTGCACGAAGAAATCGCGCACCGTCGCCGCGCGGTCGCCGTCGAAGTTGATCGCCGCGCCCCACGGCGTCTGGTGCGCCGCGTTGAAGAATTGCGGCGCGTAGCGGCGCAGGTGGTTGCCGTCCGGGCCGAAGTGGTTGTAGACCACGTCGAGGAGCACCATGAGCCCGCGCCGGTGGGCCTCGACGACGAGGCGCTTCAGGTCCTCCGGCGTCCCGTACGACGCGTCCGGCGCGAAGGGGAGCGCGCCGTCGTAGCCCCAGTTCCGGCGGCCCGCGAAGTCGGCGAGCGGCAGGAGCTCGATCGCGGTGACGCCCAGCTTCGCGAGGTGGTCGAAGCGCTCGGCCGCCGCGCGGAACGTGCCTTCCGGCGTGAACGTTCCGACGTGGAGCTCATAGACCACGGCCTCGCGCCACGGGCGGCCGCGCCAGCCGTCCTCCGGCCACTCGAAGGCGCCCGGATCGACGAGCGCGCTCGGCCCGTTCACGTCCCGCGGCTGGAAGCGGGAAGCCGGATCGGGGACCGGCGAGCCGTCATCGACGCGGAAGGCGTAGGGCGTGCCGGCCGCGACATCGCCGACGCCCGCGCCGTGCCATCCGTCCGCCATCGCCTGCATGGGGAGCTCGCGGCACGCCGCGCCCTCGCCCAGCACGAGCGTCACGGAGGCGCAGGCGGGCGCCCAGAGCCGGAAGCGCGCGGAGCGCCCGCGGAGCGCCGCCCCGAACGGCATGTCGTGCGCGCGCCTCACGGGTTGCCCGGAGTGAGCTGCCGAAGCACCACGAGCGAGCGCCCCTGGAGCGGGTATGTCTCGCGCGGCGCGGCCACTTCCGGCGGCACGTCTCCCGTCTCCGTGGACGTGTCGACCTCGCCGCGCCATCCGCCGCCGGGCCCCGGATCCGGGAGCCGGAACTCGATCACGTCGTGGTGCGCGTTGAAGAGGACGAGGAAGCTCGCGTCGTGGAGCGCGCGTCCCCGCTCGTCCGTCTCGGGCAGGCGCTCTCCGTTCAGCCACATGCCGAGGCAGCGCGCGAAGTCCTTCTCCCACTCCTCGGTCGTCATCTCGTGGCCGTCGGGCTTCAACCACGCCACGTCCTTCCGCCCGTGGTCGTCGACGGGCACGCCCTTGAAGTAGTCGCGCCGGCGCAGGATCGGGTGCGCGCGCCTGAGGCCGATCACCCGCTTGGTGAAGTTCAGGAGCCGCCACTTCCCGTCGTCCCAGTTCCAGTCGAGCCAGTTGATCTCGTTGTCCTGGCAGTAGGCGTTGTTGTTGCCGTGCTGCGTGCGGCTCACCTCGTCGCCGGCGAGGAGCATCGGGACGCCCTGCGAGAGGAGGAGCGTCGCGATGAGGTTGCGCTTCTGCCGCTCTCGCAGCCGCACGATCGCGGGATCGTCCGTGGGGCCCTCGACGCCGTGGTTCCAGGAGAGGTTCTTGTCCGTGCCGTCGCGGTTCTCCTCGCCGTTCGCCTCGTTGTGCTTCTCGTTGTAGGAGACGAGGTCGTTCAGCGTGAAGCCGTCGTGGGCGGTCACGAAGTTCACGCTCGCGCAGGGGCCCCGGTCGTTCCACGCGTAGAGGTCGGAAGAGCCGGTGAGGCGCCGCGCGAAGTCGCCGATGAGGCCGCCGTCGCCCTTCCAGTACGCGCGCATGGTGTCGCGGTACTGGTCGTTCCACTCGCCCCATCCCGCCGGGAAGTTGCCGACCTGGTAGCCGCCCTCGCCCAGGTCCCAGGGCTCGGCGATGAGCAGGCGCGGCGAAAGCACCGGGTCCTGCCGCAGCACGGCGAAGAAGTTGGCGAAGGGATCGAAGCGGGGGCTCGCGCGCGCGAGCGTGGTGGCCAGGTCGAAGCGGAAGCCGTCGACGTGCATCTCGGTCACCCAGTAGCGCAGCGAATCGATCACGATCTGCAGGACGCGTGGGTTGCGCACGTCGAGCGTGTTGCCGCAGCCGGTCATGTCCGCGCAGAAGCGCTTGTCCTCCGCGAGCCGGTAGTACGCGTGGTTGTCGAAACCGCGGAACGAGAGCGTGGGCCCGTGCTCGTTGCCCTCGCCGGTGTGGTTGTAGACCACGTCGAGGATCACCTCGAGGCCGGCGGAGTGGAGCGTTTTCACCATCGTCTTGAACTCGTTCACCGGGTTCGCGACCCCGTAGCGCGGGTCCGGCGCGAAGAAGCCCAGCGTGTTGTAGCCCCAGTAGTTCACGAGCCCGCGCTGCACGAGCGGCCGGTCGTCCACGAAGCACTGGACCGGGAGGAGCTCCACGGTCGTGACGCCCAGCGACTTCAGGTGATCGACCACCTGGGGCGTCGTGAGCCCGGCGAACTTGCCCTGGAGCTGCGGCTGCACGTCCGGATGGCGGCGCGTGTAGCTCCCCACGTGCATCTCGTAGATGATCCGCTCGTTGCACGCCAGGTGCGGGTGCCGGTCGTCGCCCCAGCTGAACGCCGGGTCGATCACCTGGCAGCGCGGCATCGAGGCCGAGTCCTCGCGCCGGTCGAACGAGAGGTCGTCCCGCTTGTGCCCGATGGTGTAACCGTAGTGCGCGTCGCTCCACCGGATCTGGCCCACGATGCTGCGGGCGTAGGGATCGAGGAGGAGCTTGTGCGGGTTGAAGCGATGGCCGCGCTCCGGCGCGTACGGGCCGTGCACGCGGTAGCCGTAGAGCTGACCCGGACGCGCCTGCGGCAGGTAGCCGTGCCAGACGAAATCCGTGCGCTCGCGAAGCGCGATCCGCTGCACCTCGCGGCGGCCGCTCTCGTCGAAGAGGCAGAGCTCGACCTTTTCCGCGTGGCGCGAGAAGAGCGCGAAGTTCACGCCCTCGCCGTCCCACGTGGCGCCGAGCGGGTGCGGTTGCCCCTGCCAGACCTCGATACCGGACTGCACGACCGCCTTCGTCGTCATGCCGCGAGCTCCAGGAGCCCGCGCAGCGGAATCAGCACCCAGTCCGGCCGCTGGGCGAGCTCGTAGCGGAGCTCATAGAGCGCCTTTTCCACGAGGAAGAGGTCGAGGAGCGACTGGAACTCGGCCGGGTCGGCGGGGATGGAAGCGACGCCGGCACCCGCGCGCAGATACCCGTCGCGGAAATGCTTCGCCGCGTCGCGCTCCCAGCCCGTCACCGCGCGCAGCGCCGCGTCCGAGGGACGCGCGCCCGGCTCGCGCTTGAGCTGCGCCGCGTGCGCCGCGTAGCCGAACGAGCGCAGCATGCCCGCCACGTCGCGGAGCACGCTCGACTTCGCGCGCCGCTCGGCCATGGGACGGCCGGGCTCGCCCTCGAAGTCCACGATGATGAAGTCGTCCTGCGCGACGAGCACCTGCCCCAGGTGGAGGTCGCCGTGGAAGCGCGTCTTCATGACCGGCGTCCGCGGCGCGCGCGTGGCGCGCACGCGCGCACGCAAGCGCTCGCGCCGCGCCTCGAGCGCCCGCGCCGCGTCGCGCGCGGCGGGGTCCAGGCCCTCGCGCGCGGCGGCCAGGGCCTCGAAGCTCGCTTCCATCTCGCGCTCGATCGCCTTCGTCCACGCGGTCACGTCAGCTTGCGCGATGGGCTCCGGATCGAAGGCCGGATCGCCCGTCGTGACGCAGAGCGCGCGGTGGAGCTCCGCGAGCCGCCGGCCGAGGAGGGCCATGCGCCCGAGGTGGAAATCGGTGGCGGCCGCCTCGCCCGGGCTCTCCGGCACGCCCGCCTGCGGCTGCGGAAGCGCCACGATGTTCCCGAGATGCTGGAGCGTGATCTGCCAGAGGTCGCCCTGGTTCTCCACGAACTTCTGGAGGACCGCGAGCGTCACCGGCTCGGACCCGTCGCCCGCGACGTACTCGACGGCGCCCAGCACGGGCGCGATGTTGGGATAGGGGGAGACCTCGGTGAGGAAGCGCCCGAGCTCGAGCTCCGGGTTCACGCCGTCGCGCATCCGCCGGTAGCCCTTGAGGAAGAGGCGATTGCCGAAGAAGACCGCCGTGTTGCTCTGCTCGACCGCGGGCACCTTCACGTCCTCCGCGATGGCGGGCGCCGACGCCGCGTAGGCGCGGGTCGAGGAGAAGCGCAGGCGTCCGGAGCCGAGCGCGACCTCGCCGCCCTCGCCCATGGCGCGCGCGAGGCCGCGGGTGAACGCGGCGTCCGCGAAGGCGGCGTAGAAGACGCCCACGCGGTCGCGGTGCCGCACCCGCACGATGGCGTTGTTCCCGAAGCGCTCCATCGGGTCGTGGTCGCGCGTCTCCCAGTCGATGCCGAGCGGAATGAAATAGCGCTGGCAGCCACCCGCGGCGAGGTCGACCTGCACGAAGGCCACGCTCCACGTGGCGCCGCCGTTCTTCCAGGGGGCGAGCATCACGACGCGCGCATCGGTGATCGGCTCGTTCCTCGCGGCGAACCAGCGGCGCTCGCGCAGGTACGGAAGGAGCGCCTCGTCGCGAAGCTTCTCGTGCGTGACGTTGAGGAAGAGCTTCCCGGCCTCCGGCGCGGGCCCGCCCTGCTCGAGCGCCTGTTGCCAGCCGGGGGCCATCACGAGCACCGGCAGGCGCCTGCGCGCCAGGCGCTGCTCGTGCCATCCGGGCGGCTTCGCGTCCGCGGCGAGCCGGAACGCCATGTAGCCGTGCCCCGCGAGGGTGAAGAGGTACGGGAGCTTGCCGATGGGCGGAAACGGCTCCTGGCCCAGGAGCTCCACCGGAACGCGGTTCTCGAAGCGCGCGAGGTCGAGCTCCACCGCCTGCGGGACGCGCGAAAGGTTCGCGATGCAGAGCACGGCCTCGTCCTCGTACTCGCGGACGAACGCGAGCACGCGGCGGTTCCCGGGCTCGAGGAAGGAGATCGTGCCGCGGCCGAACGACTTGTAGCGCCGGCGCGTGGCGACGAGGCGGCGCGTCCAGTGCAGGAGCGACGAGGGATTGCGCAGCTGCGCCTCGACGTTCACGGCCTCGTAGCCGTAGACCGGATCCATCACGGGAGGGAGGTACAGGCGCTGGGGATCCGCGCGCGAGAAGCCCGCGTTGCGATCGGGGCTCCACTGCATGGGCGTGCGCACGCCGTTGCGGTCGCCCAGGTAGATGTTGTCGCCCATGCCGATCTCGTCGCCGTAGTAGAGGATCGGCGCGCCGGGCATGGTCATGAGGAGGAACGTGATGAGCTCGATCCTGGAGCGGCTGTTCTCCATGAGGGGCGCCAGGCGCCGCCGGATCCCCACGTTCACGCGCATCCGCGGATCGTCCGCGAAGATGCGGTACATGTAGTCGCGCTCGCGGTCGGTCACCATCTCGAGCGTGAGCTCGTCGTGGTTCCTCAGGAAGATCGCCCACTGGCAGGTGGGCGGGATGGGCGGCGTCTGGGCGAGGATCTCCACCAGCGGATAGCGGTCCTCCATCGCGATGGCCATGTAGAGCCGCGGCATCATCGGGAAGTGGTACGCCATGTGGCATTCGTCGCTCTCGCCGAAATACTGGCGCACGTCCTCCGGCCACTGGTTCGCCTCCGCGAGCAGCATCCGGCCCTGGTAGCTGCGGTCGAGGTCGGCGCGGATCTGCTTGATGACGGAGTGGGTCTCCGGAAGGTTCTCGTTGTTGGTTCCCTCGCGCTCGACGAGGTACGGGATCGCGTCCAGGCGGAAGCCGTCCACGCCCATGTCGAGCCAGAAGTGCATGACCCGGAGCACCGCGCGCAGCACGTGCGGGTTGTCGAAGTTCAAGTCCGGCTGGTGGCTGAAGAAGCGGTGCCAGTAGTGCTGCTGCGCGACCGGGTCCCACGCCCAGTTCGACGACTCGGTGTCCGTGAAGATGATCCGCGTGCCGGCGTACTTGTTGGGATCGTCGCTCCACACGTAGTAGTCCCGCTTCGTGCTCCCGCGGGGTGCCCGGCGCGCCGCCTGGAACCACGGGTGCTGGTCCGACGTGTGGTTCACCACGAGCTCGGTGATGACGCGCAGCCCGCGCGCGTGCGCCTCGCGCACGAAGCGCCGGAAGTCCTGCCGCGTGCCGTACGAGGGATGCACGTTGTGGTAGTCCGCGACGTCGTAGCCGTCGTCCAGCATGGGGCTCGGGTAGAACGGCAGCAGCCAGATCGTGTTCACGCCCAGGTCGCGGACGTAGTCGAGCTTCCCCGCGAGCCCGCGGAAGTCCCCGATGCCGTCGCCGTCCGAATCGAAGAACGCCTTCACGTGCACCTGGTAGATGATGGCGTCCATGTACCACAGCGGATCGCCCTCCGGGGCGTCGGCCGCCGCGCCGTGCACGAGGGACCGCGCGTCCATCAGTGGCCCGGCGTGACGGCGAAGACGTGCGCCGGACCGCGGCGCGGGTCGAGCAGGAGGAAGTTGCGGGGCCCCCACCACTGGTAGCGCTCGCCGGTGAGGAGATCTTCCACGGTGTACGGGCCGAATTCCGCGATGCCGAGCGCCGCGAGGTCGAGGCTCACCCACCCGCTCTGGGCGTTCGCGGGGTCGAGGTTCACCGCGACGAGGATCCGGTCGTCGCCCGCGCGCTTGGAATAGCACAGGAGCTCGCCGTTGTCGGTCGGGTGGAAGGCGAGGCTCCAGTCCGACTGGAGCGCCGGGTGCGCGTGGCGGATCGCGTTCACCTTCGTGACGAGGGGTGCGAGGCTCGCGGGATCGTCCGCGTGCCAGCGCTTGATCTCGTACTTCTCGCTCCCGAGGTACTCCTCGCTCGCCTCGTCGCGCGGCCGGTTCTCGCCGAGCTCGAAGGCCGGGCCGTAGATGCCGTAGTTGGCCGAGAGCGTCGCGGCGAGCACGAGCCGGATCGCGAACATCGCGCGCGGGGCGTTGCGCAGGTGGTGGGGGAGGATGTCCGGCGTGTTCGGCCAGCAATTGGGCCGGAAGTAGTCGCGCGAGGGCGAGAGGGCGAGCTCCGTGAAGTACTCGGTGAGCTCGGCCTTGGTCGTGCGCCACGTGAAGTAGGTGTACGACTGCGTGAAGCCCAGCTTCGCCAGGCGATGCATCACGCGCGGCCGGGTGAAGGCCTCCGCGAGGAAGATCACGCGCGGATGCTCGCGCCGGACGCCCGCGATCAGCCACTCCCAGAAGGCGAAGGGCTTGGTGTGCGGGTTGTCGACGCGGAAGATCTCGACGCCCTCGCCGATCCAGAACTCGATCACTTCGCGCAGCGTCTGCCAGAGGGCGCGCCAGTCCCGCGTGTCGAAGTCGATCGGGTAGATGTCCTCGTACTTCTTCGGCGGGTTCTCCGCGAACTGGACGCTCCCGTCCGGGCGGCGGCGGAACCACTCCGGGTGCTGGGTCACCCACGGATGGTCGGGCGCCACCTGGAACGCGATGTCCATCGCGATCTCCATGCCGCGGCTGCCGAGCGCCCGGACGAGCGACCGGAAATCCTCGTGCGTGCCGAGGTCCGGGTGGATCGCGGTGTGCCCGCCCTCGCGCGCGCCGATGCCCCACGGGCTTCCCACGTCGCCCGGCTCCGCCGTGGGCGAGTTGTTCCGGCCCTTCCGCTTCGTGCGCCCGATGGGATGGATCGGCGGGAGGTAGAGCACGTCGAAGCCCATCGCGTGGATGCGGTCGAGGTTGCGCTCGACGTCCGCGAGCGTTCCGTGCCGCCCCGGCTCCGCCGCCATCGAGCGCGGGAAGCACTCGTACCAGCTTCCGAAGCGCGCGCGCTCGCGGTCGACGAATGCGGGAAAGCTCACCGACTGCGCGGAGCCCGAGCGCGGCGCGTGGCGCCGGGCGAGCGTGAGGAGCGCGTCGTCCATCGCCGCCGAATGGAGCGCCGCCGGATCCCGCTCCTCGCGAAGCGTCCGTGCCCAGCGGATCAGCGCCTCGCGCGCGGGGCCGTCCGCGTTCGCGATGCTCGCGGCGAGGAGGTCGGCGCCCACGAGCGCCGCCAGCCGGACGTCTTCCGCCTCGACCCTGCGCAGGAACCCCTCGCGCCAGGTGGCGAGGTGGTCGATCCAGCAGACGACGCCGTACTGCCACGCGCCGATGCGGTCGAGGGCGATGCTCGCGCTCCACCGGTCGTTCCCGAGCGCCTCCATCTCGACGCCGCTCCAGCTCGCATCGCCCGGTCCCTTGTAGCGGATCTCGCACGAGACCCGCTCGTGCCCGTGCGCGAAGCAGTCCGCGGTGACGACGATCTCCTCGCCCACCGTGCGCTTGATCGCGAAGCGCCCGCCGTCGACCTGCGGCGAGACGTTCTCGACCGCGGCCGACGGTGCCAGCGTCTCGCGGACGGAGGCGCGCGAGAGGTCGTTCACGGCGACCCCTCCGGCGCGAAGAGCACGAACGCGAGCGGCGGGAGCGTGATCTCGAGCGAATGCGGCCGGCCGTGCCAGGCGGGGCCGTTCGCCTCGACGCCGCCCAGGTTCCCGATCCCGCTCCCGCCGTAGAAGGGCGCGTCGCTGTTCAACGCCTCGCGCCAGCGCCCGGGGAGCGGCACGCCGATCCGGTAGCGCTCGCGCACCACCGGCGTGAAGTTGCAGGCGACGAGCACCGGCCTTCCCGCGCGGTCGAGGCGCAGGAACGTGATGACGCTGTCGTCGCTGTCGTGCATGTCGACCCACTGGAAGCCGTCCGGCGAGAAGTCGACCTCGTGCAGGGCGGGAATCTCGCGGTAGGTGCGGTTGAGATCCCGCAGCCAGTGCTGCACGCCCGCATGGTCCGTCTCGTGGGTGAGTCCCCAGTCGAGCTCGCGCTCGTGGTGCCATTCGCGCCACTGGCCGATGTCCCCGCCCATGAAGAGGAGCTTCTTCCCCGGGTGCGACCACATGTAGCCGTAGAGGAGCCGCAGGTTCGCGAACTTCTGCCAGCGGTCTCCCGGCATCTTGTCGATGAGCGCGCGCTTGCCGTAGACCACCTCGTCGTGCGAGAGCGGCAGGACGAAGTTCTCCGAGAAGGCGTACCAGAGCGAGAACGTGAGCGCCGAGTGGTGGTAGCGGCGATGGATCGGGTCGTGCGCGAAGTAGTCGAGCGTGTCGTGCATCCAGCCCATGTTCCACTTCATCGCGAAGCCGAGGCCCCCCGTGTGCACCGGGCGCGAGACCTGCGGCCACGCGGTCGACTCCTCGGCGATCGTGCGCGTGTCCGGGAAGTCGCGGCCCACGCCCACGTTCAGCTGCTTGAGGAAGGTGATGGCGTCCAGGTTCTCCTTGCCGCCGTAGACGTTCGGGATCCACTCGCCCGCCTTCCGGCCGTAGTCGAGGTAGAGCATCGAGGCGACGGCGTCGACCCTGAGGCCATCGATGTGGTACTTCTCCAGCCAGAAGTGGGCGCTCGAGGCGAGGAAGGCGCGCACCTCGTGGCGGCCGTAGTTGAAGATCGCGCTCTTCCATTCCGGGTGGAAGCCCAGCCGCGGGTCCGCGTGCTCGTAGAGGTGCGTGCCGTCGAAGCGCGCGAGGCCGTGGGGATCGTCCGGGAAGTGCGAGGGCACCCAGTCGAGGATCACGCCGATGCCGTGGCGGTGGAGCACGTCCACGAGGTGCATGAAATCCTGCGGCGTGCCGTAGCGCGAGGTGGGCGCGAAGTAGCCGGTCGTCTGGTAGCCCCACGATCCGTAGAACGGGTGCTCCGTGATGGGCATGAGCTCCACGTGCGTGAATCCCAGCCACTGCACGTATTCCGCGAGCGGCTGCGCGATGTCGCGGTAGGTGGGAAGGCGGTCGGCGCCGTTTCGCCGCCACGACCCGAGGTGCACCTCGTAGACCGCGCACGGCGCGTCGGCGGCGTTGCGCCGGCCGCGCTCGCGCATCCAGTCCGCGTCGCCCCATTCGTAGTCGAGCGACCAGGCGCGCGAGGCGCTCGCGGGCGCGACCTCGGCGTAGAACGCGATCGGGTCCGCGCGGTCCTGCCGGCTGCCATGCACCGTGGTGATCGAATACTTGTACGACTGCCCGGGCCGCACGCCCGCGACCTCCGCTTCCCAGATCCCGGACTGGTCCCAGCGCGGGTTCATCACGTCCACGCCCGGCTTCCAGCCGTTCCACTCGCCGATCACGGAGACGGCGCGCGCGTTCGGCGCCCACACCGCGAAGTGGGCGCCCTCCTCCGCGAGGTGGCACCCGAGCTTGCGGTACAGGTTGGCGTGCGTGCCTTCCTTGAACAGGTAGATATCGTGCTCGGTCAGCATCGCCATGGCGCCGGTGGATCTCGAGCGTCAGTGGAGATGTTGGAGGGGCTGCCCGAGCATGGCGGGCGTGATGAGCGTCACGCCCTTTTCCGTCACGTGGAAACGCTTGCGGTCCTCTTCGGGATCGATGCCGGCGCGCAGGCCCGGCGGGATCCGCGTGCCCTGGTCCACCACGACCTTCGAGAGCATCGCCCCGCGGCCGATTTCGACCTCGGGAAGCAGCACCGCCTCGTTGATCGTGCAGTAGCTGTGGACCCGGACGCGGGAGAAGAGGAGGGAGTTGCGGATCGTGGAGCCGCTCACGATGCAGCCGCCGGAGACCATGGAGTCGACCGCGGCGCCGCGCCGGCCCTCGAGGTCGAAGACGAACTTCGCGGGCGGGAGCTGCTCCTGGAAGGTCCAGATCGGCCACGACTCGTCGTAGAGGTTCAAGGCCGGGGAGACGCGCGTGAGCTCGAGGTTCGCCTCCCAGAACGCGTCGACGGTGCCCACGTCGCGCCAGTACGGCCGGCCCTCGGTGAGCTGCGCGCAGCTGTCCTGCAGCCGGTGGGCGTAGACGCGAGCGCCGTCCTTCAGGAGGCGCGGGATGAGGTCGTGGCCGAAATCGTGGCCCGACTCCTCTTCCATCGCGTCGTCCACCAGCTCGTCGTAGAGGAAGTCCGCGTTGAAGACGTAGATGCCCATGCTGCCCAGGGTCACGTGCGGCTGGCCGGGGAGGGTCCTCGGATGCTCCGGCTTCTCCTCGAAGCCGATCACCTTGAAGCCGCGGTCGACCTCCATCACGCCCAGCTGTCCCGCGGCCTCGGCGACGGGCACCTCGACGCAGCCCACGGTCATGTCCGCGCCGCGGTCCACGTGCTCGTAGAGCATGCGGGTGTAGTCCATCTTGTAGATGTGGTCGCCCGCGAGGATCAGCACGAGCCGCGGCCCGTGGCGCTTCAGCACGTCCAGGTTCTGGAACACCGCGTCCGCGGTGCCCTTGTACCAGTCGCAGTTGTGGCTCTGCTGGGCCGGCAGGAGCTCGATGAACTCGTTGAACCGGCCGTCCAGGAACGACCAGCCCTTCTGCACGTGGTTGATGAGGCCGTGGGAATGGTATTGCGTGGCGACACCGATCCGCCGGATGCCGGAGTTGAGGCAGTTCGAGAGGGCGAAGTCGATGATGCGGAACTTGCCCCCGAACGGAACCGCCGGCTTCGCGCGCCCCGCCGTGAGCGGGCCCAGCCGCGAGCCGCGGCCGCCCGCGAGCACCACGGCGACCGCCTGGCGCGCGAGCTGCGCCATGGTCGAGCTGTCCGGGAGCGAGCGCAGCAGCTCCTGCCGGCCCGGCACCCGCGAGGGCAGTTCGTCGCGCATGCGCGCCATCGGGTCTCCGTTGTTGGGATGTTTCGAGTGTTGGATTCGACCCGGCGCGCCGCGCAAAGATTCAGCGGCCGCGCGCCTTCGCCCCGGTTCCGGGGCGATTCCCATGATCGCCCATCGCGCTCACGCGCGCCGTAGGAGCCGTCCTACGTCCGCCCTTTCGCGGCCCTTCCCCGTTTCCATCTTCCCCAGGTGGACCAGCACGGGTGCGGCGCCCGAGCGGCGGAACCAGACCAGCGCCTCGCCCGCCTGCGGGTCGCGCAGCGCCTCGGGCGGCGCGGCCGCGGAAAGCGCGTGCGCGATCGCGGCGAGGGCGGCCCCCGCGCCGTCGCCCGTCGCGACGATCGCGTTGGCCGCGGCGAGGAGCTCGGGTGCGAGAAGCGTTGCGTCCGATGAAACGAATATCGTGTTCTCGGCCGGGGCGAGCGCCACCTCGTCGCGCAGCCCCCGCGCGGGAAGCGCCTGCTCGGCCTCGTCCAGCACGATCCAGTGCGGCCGCCCGGTCGACTCCCGGAGCGCGCCCAGCCGCCGGAGGAGGTCCGTGATGAACGCGGGCCGCGCCGGCGGCGGGAGTGCCGCGAGCGTCACGACCGCGTCGATCTCCGGCTTCCTGAGGGCGGTGAGCGCTTCCATCGGGTCCGGCGGGCGATCCGCCGCGCCCAGCACCACCGCCTGCTCCACCTCGACGTAGTCGCCGCGCGTGTCGACCACGCAGAACTGGTAGCCCATCGCGCAGATGCGATCGACGAGGCCGCGGACGAGCGCCGTCTTGCCGGCGGACGCACCGCCCGTTACGATCATCGAGACGCCCGCCGTCGCCACCGTCACCGGCGCCCCGCGGGCATCGCGGCCGATGCAGAGCGTGCGGCGCGCCGCTCGCGGCGGCGAGCGCTCGAGGTCCGACTCGATCAGGTCCGCGATCACCTCGAGGACGCCGTCGCCGTGCGTCTCCCGCGTCACGCGGTCCGCCTTCTCGCGCAGCGTCGCGATGGCGTTGGCCGTCGCGACCGAATACTCGGCCGATCCGAGGAGGGCATGATCGTTCTCGCCGTCGCCCGCCGCGACGAGGTTCCGCGGCGAAAGGGCCAGCTCCTTGAGAGCCACCTTGAGCCCGCTCGCCTTGTTCACGCCCTCCGGCAGCACCATGACGGCGCCCTTGTTGAAGATCACCTGGCGCTCGAGGCCCAGCTCGCGGATGGCCTCGAGGACCGTGGTCTCGTGCGGCAGGACGGTCGCCACGATGGAGTGGCCCACCGAGATGGGAACGCCGCGCGCGCGCAGGAGCTCCACCAACGCCTCCGGCGCCGGGTCTCCCAGCTCCTCGCGCTCGCCGCTCGCGGGCCGGTAGAGGAGGGCGCCGTTCTCGGCGACGACCCGATCGAAGAGGTCGACGTCCGGGAAGATCGAGAGGAGCTCCTCCAGCTCGCGGCCGGTCACGAGGAGGAGCTTGCGCCCCGTCTCCTTCAGCCGCCGCAAGCCGTCCACGACGTGGGGCGGGACCACGCCGTCGTGGGCGATCGTTCCGTCGAAGTCGACGGCGAGGGCGGTGTAGCGCATTGAACCTGTGGCCTCCGAAGGGGGTCTGTCCCGCAGGAATTCCACCGAGGCCATGCCGTGGGCAAGGAAAGCGGGCGCGCGACCGTGGGCATCGACATCGGCGGAACGAAGAGCCTTTATGCGCTCTTCGACGATCGTTTCGAGATCGTCGCCCAGGAAAAGTTGCGAACCCATCCCGACAAGGGCGGCGTGAAGGCGTTCACGCGCGGGATGCGCGGCGCGGTCGGGGCGCTCCTCAAGGTGGCGCGCAAGGAGCGGCTGCACGTGCACGCGGTGGGCGTCGGCTGCGCGGGGGACATCGACATGCGGGAGGGCGTCGTGCGCTCCGCGCCGAACGTGGCCTTCCTCAAGGATTATCCGTTCCGCGCGCGCCTGGAGAAGCTCACGGGCGCCAAAGTCTTCGTAGGCAACGACGTACAGGCGGGCCTCTACGGCGAGTTCCGGCTGGGCGCCGCGCGGAAGGCCCGCCACGTGATCGGCGTCTTCCTCGGCACCGGCGTGGGCGGGGCGCTCATCATCGACGGGCGCATCCACCGGGGCGCCACGGGGCTTGCGGGGGACATCGGGAACTACGTGTTGCACGCCGCGCCGCCCGCGGAGGATTCGCGGCGCGAGGTGCTCGACATGGTGGCGAGCCGGCCGGCGATCGCGGGCGGCGCGGCGGCGCTGGCGTCCAAGCGCTGGGCGCCCAACCTGCGCGAGGCCGCCGGCACGGACGTGACCGACATCAGGAGCAGCGACCTCGCCGAGTCGATCCGCCGCGGCGACAAGGCGGTGGAGAGGCTCGTGAGGAACCGGATCGCGATCGTGGGCGCCGCCATCTCGAACTTCGTCGATTTCATCAACCCGGACATGGTGGTGCTGGGCGGAGGCCTCGTCGAGGCGATGCCCGCGCTCGTGCGCCGCGAGGTGAGGAAGGCGATCGAAGGGCACGCGACGCCGCGGGCGGCGCGCGCGGCGAAGATCGTGGTCGCGAAGCTGCACGATCACGCGGTCACCGCCGGCGCGGCGAAGCTCGCGCTCGACATGTTCTCCCCGGACCCGCCGATCGTCTTCCGCCGCGCGTAGTGCCCGCGTCAACCGCCGCGCGTGCGGCGCCGTTTTCGCTAGGGCGCAACCCAACATCCCACGGAGGACCCATGCAACTCGATGCCGCATTGCCCATCGTGCGCGCGCTGGCCGACGGCGTGAATCCCGTCACCGGCGAGGCGTATCCCGAAACCAGCCCCTACGCGGAGCCGCGCACGCTGCGCGCGCTTTACTCGGCGGTGGACCTCATGAGCCGCGAGGTCGAGCGCGAGAAGCGCCGCGAGCGCCTGCCCGCGAACTTCGGCAAGCCCTGGAGCCCGGGCGAGGACCACGCGCTGGTGGCGGAGTTCGACGCCGGCGCCTCCATGCCGGAGATGGCGAGGAAGCACATGCGCACGCAAAGCTCGATCCGCCTGCGGCTCGAGAAGCTGGGCAAGATCGATCCGGCCAATTCGCAGGCGCCGGTCACTTCCTCTTGAGGTCGAGCGCCGCGGAATTCATGCAGTAGCGCAGGCCCGTGGGCTGCGGGCCGTCGTCGAACACGTGGCCGAGGTGCGCGTCGCAGCGCGAGCAGAGCACCTCGGTCCGCGCGGCGAGGAACCAGGTGCGATCCTCCTTCTCGGTGACGGCGTCCTTCGACACGGGCTTCCAGAAGCTCGGCCACCCGGTGCCGGAATCGAACTTCGTCTCCGAGCTGAAGAGGTCCTGCCCGCAGCACACGCACCGGTAGGTCCCGGGGTCCTTCGTCGCGTGGTACTCGCCGGTGAACGCGCGCTCGGTGCCGTGCTTGCGCGCGACCTCGTACTGCTGCGGCGTGAGCTGCGCCTTCCATTCCGCGTCCGTCTTCACCACCTTCGCGCCCTGCGGGGCTTCGTCCATGGCCGTCCTCCGTCGTCCCCGCGGCGGGCGGGGACCCATGGGGCCATTCTAACGGCTGCGCGCTGCGCTATCCTGTGCGCACCTTGAACGCGTCGCACGACTATTCCGCGGTCCTGCGCGACCGCAACCTCGCCGTCATCCTGCTGCTGGGCTTTTCCTCGGGATTGCCGCTCGCGTTGACGGGCGCCACGCTGCAGGCCTGGATGACGGTCGACGGCGTGGACCTCTCGACCATCGGCCTCATCACGCTGGCGGGGATCCCGTACACGTGGAAATTCCTCTGGTCGCCGGCGATGGACCGGTTCGTGCCGCCGTTCCTGGGACGCCGGCGCGGGTGGCTGCTCGTGACCCAGCTCATGCTCGCGGCGGGCATCGCGGCGATGGCCCTCCTCTCGCCCGGCCGCGACATGCCGCTCCTCGCCTTCATGGCGTTCCTGGTGGCGTTCACCTCGGCCTCCCAGGACATCGTCTACGACGCGTATCGCACGGACATCACACCGCCCGAGAAGCGCGGGCTCGCGGCGGCGCTGCTGGTCGTGGGCTATCGCACCGCGATGCTCGTGTCCGGCGCCCTGGCGCTCGTCCTCGCGGCGGGCTCGGGCTGGATTCCGGCGCTGGGATGGCGGGACACGTACCTCCTGATGGCGGCGCTGATGGCGGTAGGCATTATCGCCACGCTCATCGGACGGGAGCCCGAGGTTCCCGCGCCGCCGCCGCTGTCGCTCCGCGAGGCCTTCGTGGAACCGCTGCGCGAGTTCCTGTCCCGTCCCGGCGCGGGAGCGCTCCTCCTCCTCCTCGTGCTCTACAAGCTGAGCGACGCTTTCGCGCTTTCGTTGAGCACCGCCTTCCTCATCCGCGGCGCGGGGTTCTCGCTGCAGGACGTGGCGTACGTGAACAAGGCGCTCGCGCTCGCGGCGACGATCGGCGGCGCGCTCTTGGGCGGCGCCCTGATGGTGCGCCTGAGGCTCTACCGCGCGCTCATGGCCTTCGGGATCCTGCAGGGCGTCTCGACGCTCGCCTTCACGTGGCTGGCGCTCGTCGGCAAGAGTTACCCCGTCATGGTGCTCGCGGTGGGGCTCGAGAACTTCACGAGCGGCATGGGGACGGTCGCCTTCGTGGCGCTCCTCATGGCGCTATGCGACCATCGCTATACCGCCACCCAGTACGCGCTCCTCTCGGCGCTTTCCGCCTTCGGGCGCGTGTACGTGGGCCCGCTCGCGGGGTATGCGACGGATCCCCGCTACCTCGGGCTCTCGTGGCCCACTTTCTTCTTCATGACCTTCATCATCGCGCTTCCCGGCTTGGCCCTCCTCGCGTACAAGCGGCCCGCCATCGAAGCGCTCGACCGGAGACCCTAGGCATGCCGAGAAAGCCCGCGATGTTCAACACGGCCCTGGTGCCGCTCACCCAGCCGCTCCCCACCGCCATCGCCGCGAGCGTGGGAACCACCCTCGCGCGCCACGCCTACCTCGACTGGGTGCTGGGCCAGGTGATGTACAGCCTGATGGAGATCTCGATCCGCCAGGGGCGCGTGATCCTCAAGCTCCCGCGCCCGCGCCAGTACATCGCCGCGGTGCGCGACCTCTTCGAGTTCCACGGGCTGGACACCGACTACAACTTCGAGCAGCTCGCGCGCCGGCTGGAGAGCGCCGATCGCGTGCGCGCGCTCCTCACGCGTTCCGCGTACATGCGCGACACGGGCTCGCGCACGCTCCGGATCCAGCTCGCGCGCGCGCTCTGGGACCCGGGTCCCGGGGGCGAGGCGCAGCCCGAGTCCCAGGTGGTGGACCGCCGGTTCCTGGCGGCGCGCCGTACGGAAGTCGAGGACGCGATCCGGGCGGCCGAGCGGCTTCGCAGGCTCACGGACAAGACGCTGCGCGCCCTGCACGAGATGCGAAGGAAGCGCCCGCGCCTGGACCGGCGCAAAGGATAAGACCTAGCGCCGGAAGCGGAAGACGCCCAGGCTCCCGAAGAGGTTGGGCATCACGGTGATGGTCTTTCCGCCGTGGATCACGCGCTCGTCCAGGATCTGCGCGCCCACCTTCCTGCAGAGGCCCTCGAAGTCCTTCACCGTGCAAAGGTGGATGTTCGGCGTGTTCCACCAGTCGTGCGGGAGCGTCTTCGAGACCGGCATGTGCCCCTGGAGGATGTCGATCCGGTGGCGCCAGTAGCCGAAATTCGGGAAGGTCACGATCCCCTCGCGGCCCACGCGCAGCATCTCGTTCAGCACCCGCTCGGCGTCGCGCATCGCCTGCAGCGTCTGGGAGAGGATCACGAAGTCGAACGCGCCGTCGCCGAAGGAGGCCAGGCCCTCCTCGATGTCGCTCTGGATCACGTTCACGCCGTTCTTCACGCTCGCGAGCACGTTGTCCGCGTCGATCTCGATGCCGTAGCCCTTCACGCCGTGGGTCGCGGCGAGCCCCGCGAGGAGGACGCCGTCGCCGCACCCGAGGTCGAGCACCCGGGAGCGCTCGGGGATCCAGGAGCCGATGAGCTCGAAGTCGTAGCGCTGCATCACGTGCCCTCCCGCGCCTCGGGGCGCCCGGCGAAGCCGCGCATCTCCTCGAGCTCCGTCGTGGCGAGCACGAGCGGCGTGCGGCGATCGCCCGCGCCCACCTCGACCGCCACGTTGTCCATGTAGGCTGCGACGAGCCCGTGGTAATGCGGGTTGTCGAGGAGGAAAGCGTCGTGCCCGTGGGGCGCGTCGATCTCCGTGTAGGTCACGTCCTTTCCCGAGGCGACCAGCGCCTTCACGATCTCGCGCGAGCGCTCGGGCGGGAAGCGCCAGTCGCTCTTGAAGGACGCGACGAAGAACTGGGCCTTCGCCGACGAGAGCGCGCGCGCGAGGTCGCCGCCGGCCTCCTTCGCCGGGTCGAAGTAGTCGAGCGCCTTCGTCATGAGGAGGTAGGTGTTGGCGTCGAACACCTGCGCGAACTTGTCGCCCTGGTAGCGCAGGTA
>DATAMY010000094.1:0-5076 GCA_036266535.1 Usitatibacter sp.
CGAGAATTCCATCTGCGGCTTCGGGTTCGTCGGATCGCCCGCGGTCGTCCCGGGCGGCGCAAACTTCACCGTGACCTCCACCATCGTGGGCCTGGGGGCGCCGTGCCCGCCAGGCCCCGTAGCCCTGACTCCCTATTCGATCGGCGTCAATCTGGGAGGGGTGCCCGATGGCACCCACACCGTTACGTGGTCGTTCGTCGGCTTGGCGGTGCCTTCGGTGAGCGCGACGTTCACGATCGCGGGCACTTTGCTGGTCGTGCCGCCGACGGTGCCCGCGCTCACCACACCGGGCATGCTCGCATTGATGCTCATCCTTCTGTTCGCCGCCTATCCGCTCCTCGGCCGGGCGAAACATCGGATCGCCAAGTCATGACCGACGCCCTCGTCGTCTCCACCGCCCGCACGGGGCTCGCGAGGTCCTGGCGCGGCGCGCTCAACATGACCCACGGCGCGACGATGGGCGGGCACGCGGTGCGCCACGCGATCGAGCGCGCGGGCATCGATCCGGCGAGCGTCGAGGACGTGCTCATGGGCTGCGCGTATCCGGAGGGCGCCACCGGCGCCAACATCGCCCGCCAGGTCGCGTTGCGCGCGGGCTGCCCGGTGACGGTGCCCGGCGCCACGGTGAACCGCTTCTGCTCCTCCGGGCTGCAGACGATCGCCATGGCGGCGCAGCGCATCCTCGCGGGCGAGGGCGACATCTTCGTCGCGGGCGGCGTCGAATCGATCTCGTGCGTCCAGAACGAGTCGAACCGGCACATGATCCGCGAGCCCTGGCTCCTGGAGCACAAGCCGGAGCTCTACTGGACGATGCTCCAGACGGCGGAGAACGTCTCGAAGCGCTACGGCATCCCGCGCGAGAAGCAGGACGAGTACGGCGCGAGGAGCCAGCAGCGGGCGGCCGCGGCGGCCGCGGCCGGGAAGTTCAAGGACGAGATCGTCCCGCTCACCGTGCGCATGGGCGTGGCCGACAGGGATTCGGGACGCATCCTCACGAAGGAAGCGACCCTCGACTCGGACGAGGGGATCCGCGCGGACACCACGTACGAGGGTGTGTCGAAGATCCGGCCGGCGCTGCCCGGCGGCGTGATCGCGGCGGGGAACGCGAGCCAGTTCTCGGACGGCGCCGCCGCCTGCGTCGTGATGAGCGGCGCGGAGGCCTCGCGTCGGGGCGTGAAGCCGCTCGGCATCTTTCGCGGCTTCGCGGTCGCCGGCTGCGAGCCGGACGAGATGGGCATCGGCCCCGCGTTCGCCGTGCCGAAGCTCCTCGCCCGCGCCGGCATGAAGGTGGACGACATCGGGCTCTGGGAGCTGAACGAGGCCTTCGCGGTGCAGGTCATCTACTGCCGCGACAAGCTGGGCATCCCGGACGACCGGTTGAACGTGAACGGCGGCGCCATCGCGGTGGGCCACCCGTACGGCGTCTCCGGGGCGCGGCTCACGGGCCACGCCCTCATCGAGGGCAAGCGCCGCGGCGTCAAATATGTCGTGGTGACGATGTGCATCGGAGGCGGCATGGGCGCCGCCGGTCTTTTCGAGGTCGCTTGATCCACGGAGGCTCGCCATGAGGATCGCCGCACTGCTGCTCGCCGCTTTCGCCGCACCGCTCGCCGCCACCGCCGCCTCGCCCATCGCGAACGAGCCCACGCTTTCCGCGGACGCCGCGCTCGAAGCGCTCGCGGGCGCGCTCGGCCATTGCCGCTCGGAGGGACAGCACGTGAGCGTGACCGTGGTGGACGCGGCGGGCCGCGTGAAGGCGGCGGTGCGCGACGACGGCGCCGCGCCGCACACGGCCGAGCACAGCCTTCGGAAGGCCTACACGGCTTTGAGCTACCGCATGCCGTCCGCGGAATACGGCAAGCGCGCCGCCCAGGCCAAGGGCATCGCGATCGGCCCGCAGCTCCTGCCCAACATCACGACGGCGGCCGGCGGCGTTCCCATCCGCGCGGGCGGCGCCACGATCGGTGCGATCGGCGTTTCCGGAACGCCCACCACATCGGGTGGCGGCGAGGGCGACGCGAAATGCGCCGCCGCGGGCGTCGAGCGGATCGAGAAGCAGTTGACCGAGCGCTGAGGCCGACGGACGTGCCGGTCCATCGCATCGACCACTACAACCTCCGCGCGGCGCGCGAGGTGCTCGAGGGCCTGCGCGACTGGTACCGCGACGCGATCGGGCTCGACGTGGGGGACCGTCCGCCGCTCAACCACTTCGGGTACTGGCTCTACGCGGACGGGCGCGCGGTGCTGCACCTGAGCGAGGCCGGCGCCGGCGAATCGCGTCCCGTGCCCGGCGCGGGGACGTTCGACCACGTCGCCTTCGCCTGCGAGGACCTCGCGGCGATGCGCGCGCGCCTGGAAAAGCTGGGCATCGCGCACCGCATGGCGAAGGTGCCGCGCACGGGCCAGGCGCAGATCTTCCTGAAGGATCCGGCCGGCAACGGCGTGGAGCTCAACTTCCCGCCTTCGGACGGGGGCTGAAGCGGCCCATGGCCGAGCCCGCGTTTCGAGGCGTCTTCCCGTACCTCGTCTCGCCCATCGACGCGGCGGGCGACGTCAAGGCCGAGGTCCTCGCGCGCCTGTGCGACGACCTCATCGCGGCCGGCGTGCACGGGCTCACGCCGCTGGGCTCCACGGGCGAGTTCGCGTACCTCAACCGCGCGCAGCGCCGGCGCGTGGTCGAGGTCGTGGTCGCCGCGGCGAAGGGGCGCGTTCCCGTCATCGCGGGCGTGGCGTCGACCACCATCGCGGACGCCGTGGCCCAGGCCCGCGACTACCAGCGCGTGGGCTGCGCCGGCATCCTCGCGATCCTCGAAGCCTATTTCCCGCTGGACGACGCCGGCGTGTACGACTACTTCGGGGCGATCGCCGAGGCCGTATCGCTTCCCGTGGTGCTCTACACGAACCCGAGCTTCCAGCGCTCGGACCTGAGCCTTCCCGTGATCGAGAAGCTCTCGCGCGTGGCGAACATCCGCTACATCAAGGATGCGTCGTCCAACACCGGGCGCCTCCTCTCGATCATGGACCGGGTCGAGGGGCGCATGCAGGTATTCGCCGCGTCCTCGCACATTCCGGCGTGCGTGATGCTCCTGGGCGGCGTGGGCTGGATGGCCGGGCCCGCCTGCGTGGCGCCCCGCCAGAGCGTGGCGCTCTACGAGGCCTGCCGGGCCGGGGACTGGCCGCGCGCGATGGAGCTCCAGCGCCCGCTCTGGCGCCTGAGCCAGGCGTTTGCGAAGCACAACCTCGCCGCCTGCATCAAGGGAGGCCTCGTCCTGCAGGGCTACGACGTGGGCGAGCCCCTTCGCCCGCAGGCGCCGCTCTCGCCGGAGGGCATCGGGGAGGTCCGGCGCGCGCTGGCCGGCATCGGCGCCCTCGGCTAGAATGGTCGCCCCTTCGCACCGGTAAGACTTTCCCGTCCGAATGCCGCTGCCCGCCCGTACGCAACGCCCCCGCAGGCGCCGCGGTTTCCGCGCGCTGGCCGCGGTCGTCCTCATGGGCGCGGGCGCGGCGCAGGCGCAGCTTTCGCTCGACCCGCCGAATCCGACGTCGATCGACACGCTGCGGCTGCGCTATGCGCACGTGGGCTGCACCAACGGCCAGTCGGTGCAGGTGCAGCAGGAATCGACATTGATCACCGTGCAGGTCGAGCGCGCCGCGCTCGCGCCGGATTGCGGGACCACGGCCGGCTTTTTCGAGGATTTCACCCTGGGACGGCTCCCGGCCGGCGAATACGATGTCTCGCTCGTGGTGAACCCGGTGCCGGGGTCGCTCGCCGCGAGCCAGCTCCTGGGGCCGGTCCACGTTTCCGTCGCGCGCCTCGCGCCCGCGGCATTGCTCCATCCGCACGACGACTACTCGGACATGTGGTGGAACCCGCGCGAGCCGGGATGGGCCCTCTCCGTCCGCCAGCTCTCGGAAAAGCTCTTCATGGTGTGGGCGACCTACGACGACGCGGGCAAGCCCGCATGGCTCGTGGTGCCCGGAGGATCGTGGGGCCGCGACGCGGGGAACATCCTGCGTTTCAGCGGGAAGGTCTATCGCACGCGCGGAAGCCCCTGGCAGCTTCCGTTCGACGCCTCCATGTCGGGCGTCACGCCGGTGGGCACGGCGGAGTTCGCGCCTTTGGACGCGAGCCACGGCATTTTCAGCTATAGCGTCGACGGGATCCCTGGATCGAAGATGGTCGAGCGGTTCCGCTTCTGATGGAGGAATCATGGTCCGACCGCTCCCCGCCGCCGTCTTTGCCTTCGCAGCCCTTTCCTTCGCGCCGGGCCTCGCCTTCGCCGACGACCAGGCCGCGATCGACGAATGCATCGCCTCCTGGGGCAAGTCGTCGCCCTTCCGGAAGGGCACGCACCCGGACGGCGTCATCGCGACCGGCGTGAAGGTCTTCGGCATCGGCAAGGGCTCGACCGGCGACGACCCGCCGACCTCGAAGCCGCGCCTCGTGCTCGTGCGCCCCGCGGTGAACGTGATGGGGCGCAGCACCATCCGGCTCCAGAACCCGAAGGGCTGGTACTGCTTCCGCTCGAACGTGACCGTGATGGGCAAGATCACGATCGAGGCGGAGTGCGACGCGCACATCGCCGCCGGCCGCGACCAGGGCACCACGGTGGGGGCCGCGGACGACAGCAGCAAGGGCGTGGCGGTGTTCGGGGCGCTGCGCGTGAACCGCTTCGGCTGCAAGGACGGGAAAGGCTGATGGCGCCGGAGGTGAACACGGTGGGCGATCCCGCGGGCCCCGCTTCGAACGAAGCGCAGCGCGAGCTCGAGCGCCGGGCGCTGCGGAACGTCCGCTCGCTCGTGGACAATCTCGAGAGCCGCGACCGCATGGACACGCGGCGGTCGATGCGCTTCCTCGCGGCGGTCCTCGCGGTGACGGCCCTCGTGATGGCGCTGGGCTACGGGTTCCTGCGGATCTTCCCGGGGCACGGCGCGACACGCGAGATCACGACGGCGGTTCCGAAGCCCGGCGAAGGGCCGCGCGTCACCCCGCGCTGAGCGGCTCCGCGGGCTCGCGCTTCAGGCGCCGCACGGCCTCGCCGAGGACGGCGACCAACCCGATTCCGGACAGCAGCA
>DATAMY010000095.1:0-51083 GCA_036266535.1 Usitatibacter sp.
GAGGGTGCTCGCGACCGCCTGCATCTGCGCGGGCGTCTTCGACGGCGCCGTCTCGTTGTCGAAGCAGTGGTTCGCGGTGTAGAACCAGGGGATCTGCGTCGACCCGTCCGTGTCGTTGAGGAGCGTCCCCGTGCAGAGGAACGTCGAGCCTGAATCGTTGAAGATCATGAATGCGACGGCGTTCGCCGCGTTCACGAACGCCGCCGAGGAATCGAGCGGCGAGCACGCGAGGTCCACGTTGCACGACCCGGCGCACCCCACGCCCGTGCAGTCCGAAGGCACCGTCGCCTTGTCGAAGCGCGTGGAGGGGCCCGTGAAGAGGTGGGAGACCTTCGCCGCGCGGATGGCGAGGCTTCGCGGGTCACCCGTGCCCGGCGCGAAGAATTCCACCGTCTGCGTCTCGCCTTCCGTCACCGGCGACCACCACGGCGCCGTGCGATCCGCGATGTCCTCGACGCGCACCGGGCCCAAAAGGCGCGACGGATCCTTCGAGCCGAAGAAGACCATCTGCACGTCCGGCGGCGCTCCCGCGAGGTCGATCGCGACCCGCAACGCGGCGGCGTCCGGCGACGTGATCGCCATCTGCGCCGCGAAGCCGCCCTGCACCGGAAGCCACGCGAGGTCCTTCGCCGTGGGCAATTCCGGGACGTTCTCCGGCGCGCGGACCACGCCGATCGCGAGCCGCTTCGCGAGGCCGCCGAGCGCCTGGCCCGCGTTCAGCCGCGCGACCGAGGCGCGCTCCGCGTCGGTGACCGGCGACAGGACCGCGTGCGCGCGAAGCTCCGGCGCGGCCTCGACCCGCTTCTCGATCCGGAGCACCGCCTCCGGCGCGGCCGACTTGGCGGCCTGGACCGGCTCGCCCGGCACGATCGGGAGCGCGGCCAGGGCCGGCGCCCCGAGGAGGAATCCCAGGGCGAGGGTGGCGAGGCGATGAAAGAATCGTTTGGGCATCAGGGACTTGCGCGCTGGGAATGGGTGACTCCCGTGCGACCGGCGGCCGCCCGAGGGAGTTCCTCCTTAAACGCTCCAGGGACCATTATCGATGACCCGCGGCGCGAACCTGTTCCGCCGCCGCGAGCACCCTTTCGACGGGGATCGCGTGCATGCAGCGCGGCTCGGCGCATTCGGCGGTGGAGCGCCCGCAGCGGCGCACCCACTCGACCTCGCGGCGGAAGAGGATCCGCTGGTCGCGGCACGGAAACGGGTCCTCCGCGACGCCCGCCCACGGCGTGTCGCGCCAGAAGCGCCCGCGCCCGGCCACCACCGGCGAGCCGGGTCCGAAGAGCGTCACCGTCGGCGTCCACGCCGCGCGCCCCAGGTGCGCGACGCCGGTGTCCGGGGCCACGAGGAGCGCCGCGCCGCGCAGGAGCTGCCAGAGCTGCGGAAGGTCGAGCGCGCCGGCGAGCGACGGAAACTCGCTGGCAGGATCGCACGCGCGCACCAACGCTTCCTCGCCGCGGCCGGCGCTCCACACGACCGCGAGGCCCTGCGCGCGAAGCGCTTTCGCGAGCGCGTTCCACCGCTCCGGCAGCCACTGCTTGAGCGGCGTGCTCGCACCCACGTGCAGGACCGCGTAGAGCACGGCCGGCCGCTCGAAGGCACGCGCGGGGGGGTCCGGCCAATCGCCCCGCGCGTAGGGCGGCGGATCGTCGCCGTCGACGAGGTCGGCGACCATGTCGCCCCACGCGGAGGGCTCGCTCGCGTACGGCCGCGACTCGTCGACGAGCCAGCTCTTGCGGCCGGGACGATCGCCGGAATGGGCCACGATGCGGCGTGCGCGCATCGCCGCCGCGAGCCAGCTGTACCGGTTGTCCCCGGCGACGATCGCGAGGTCGAATGGCGGCTCGTCCAGGAGCGCGCGCGTGGTCGCGGATTCCGCGGGACGGAAGGGGAGGGCGCGGACGCCGTAGGGGCGCCCCGCGTAGAGCGGCACGAAGGCGGGCGCGGCGAGGAGCGTGGCCTCCGCCTGCGGGTATCGCGCGCGGATCTTGGCGAGGAGCGGCGTCAGCATCACCGTGTCGCCGAGGAGCAGGTTGTGCGCGACCAGCACGCGGCGGATCTCCGGGGCCGCGCCGCGCGGCCGCGCGAGCCGGCGGACGAGCGCGCGGGAGACGACGAGCGCGCGCGTGGCGGAGCGCTCACCCATCGCGCGCTCCGGAAGCCGCGGCGAAGACCTCGATCATGCGGTCGACCATGCGCTCGTCGCCGAAGCGCGCGGCGGCGGCTTCGCGGGCGCGATGGCCCAGCGCCTCGCGCCGCCCCGTGTCCGCGAGGAGCGAGCCCAGCGCCGCGCGCAGCCGCTCCACCTCCTGCGGCGGCACGAGGACGCCCGTCTCGCCGTCCGCGACGATCTCCTCGATGCTCCCCACCGGCGTTGTGACCACGGGGAGCGCGCATGCCATCGCCTGCATGAGCGCCTGCGGCACGCCCTCGTTCGCGTACGAGGGGAGGCAGAAGACGTCGAAGGCGCGCAGCCACGGCGCCACGTCTGCCTGGTTCCCCGCGAAGCGCACGCGATCGGCGAGCCCGCGTTCGCGCACCAACGCTTCCAGCGTCTCGCGCTGCGGGCCGTCGCCCACGATCGCGAGCGTCGCGCCCGGAATGCCCGCCATGGCTTCGATGAGGTACCGGTGGCCCTTCCAGCTCCGGAGCGTCGCGACGATGCCCACGAGCGGTGCCTCCTGCGCGAGGCCCAGGTCCCCGCGCGCCGCGCGCCGGTCGCCCGGACGGAAGCGCGCGAGGTCGATGCCGGTGGGAATCGAGACGACGCACGCGGGATCGGCACCGGTCTCCGCGATCACCTGCGCGCGGAGCTTCTCGCCGGTCGTCACGATGCGGCGGGCGGCGCGCGTGTAGAGCCATCGCGTGGCGGCGTTTCCCGGCGCGGGCGCCGAGATGTGGCGGGTGCGGACGAGCGCGGGCGGCTTCGCGAGCGTGGCGCAGGCGAGGGCCGCGAGCCACGAATCGGTCGAGCTATGCGTGTTGACCACGTCGAACGCTCGCGCCGAGAGGAGCTTCCGGAGCGCCGTGAGGCCGCGCGGGCGCTTGCGGCCGATCGGGAGCGCCACCGCCTCGACGCCGTGGCGCGACGCCTCCGCGAAGATGCGCGATTCGGCGGGCGCCGCGAGGAGCACGGAGTGGCCGCGGGCCGCGACGCCGCGCGCCTCGGTGAGCACGCGGATCTCCTGCCCGCCCCAGCCGAGCGAAGACTCCGTGTGCAGGATCCTCATGCGCCCGCGAACTGCAGGCGATGGAGCCCCGCGTACATGCCGCCGGCGGTGACGAGATCCCGGTGGCTGCCCGATTCGACGATGCGGCCGTGGGCGAGCACCACGATGCGGTCGGCTTTCTCGATGGTCGAAAGGCGGTGCGCGATGACGATCGTCGTGCGTCCCTGCATCAGCGCCTCGAGGGCCGCCTGCACCGCGCGCTCGCTCTCGGTGTCGAGCGCGGAGGTCGCCTCGTCCAGGAGGAGGATCGGCGCGTCCTTGAGGATCGCGCGCGCGATCGCGATTCGCTGGCGCTGGCCGCCGGAGAGCTTCGCGCCGTTCTCGCCGATCTCGGTCGCGAGTCCCTGCGGAAGCGCGCGGACGAACTCCATCGCGTGCGCGGCCTCGGCCGCGCGGACGATGTCCGCTTCCGACGTGCGCTCCGCGCGCCCGTACGCGATGTTCGCGGCCACCGTGTCGTTGAAGAGCACCACGTTCTGCGAGACGAGCGAGATCTGGCGGCGCAGGCTCTCCAGCGTGATCGCCTCGAGCTCCCGGCCGTCCAGCGTGATGCGGCCGCTCCCCGGACGGTAGAAGCGCGGCAGGAGGTGGATGAGGCTCGACTTGCCGCTCCCCGAGGGACCGACGAGGGCCACGGTCTCGCCGGGCCGGATCTCGAGCGTCACGCGCTCCAGCGCCGGGCGGGAGGCGCCGGGATAGGCGAGGGTCACGTCGTCGAACCGGATGGCGCCCCGCGCGCGCTCGAGGACCACGGTGCCGCGGTCGTCTTCCGGCGCCTCGTCCACGAGGTCGAAGACGCTCTCGCACGCGGCGAGCCCCTTCTGGAGCTGCTCGTTCACGCCGGTGAGGCGCTTCAGCGGCTGGAGGAGGAGGCCCGTCGCGCTGATGAAGCCCATGAACTCGGCCACGTTGAACGCGCCCGCCGTGGCCTCGATCGCCGCGAAGTAGATGATCGCCGCGACCGCCGCCGCGACGAAGAGCTGCGTCACGGGCACCGTCGCCGCCGCCGCGGTCGCGTGCTTCATCATGAAGCGGCGGATGCGCTGGCTCGCCTGCTCGAAGCGCGCCGCCTCGTAGGCCTGCCCGCCGAAGATGCGCACCACGCGCTGGTTCGCGATCGCCTCGTCCAGCACCTCCGCGATGCCGCCCACGGCGCGCTGGTTCTCGCGGCTCATCCGGCGAAGCCTCCGGCTGAAGATCCGCACGGCGATCGAGATGGGCGGGATCACGAGGAAGGTGATGAGCGTGAGCTTCCAGTTGTAGTAGAGGAGGTAGCCCATGAGCGCCGCGATGGTGACGCTGTCGCGCACGAGGACGGTGATCACCGTGGTGGAGGCCGCGGTGAGGTTGTTCACGTCGTTGGTGAACCGGGCCACGAGCTGCGCGGTGGGCATCTCGTCGAAGAAGCCGGGAGGAAGCTTGAGGACTTTCGCGAACATCTCGCGCCGGAGGTCCAGGACCACCTTGTTCCCGATCCACTGCATGCCGTAGCCCGAGGCGAAGCTCGCGACGCCGCTCACGAGGAAGACGCCCACGATCGCGAGCGGGAGGATCGCGGCGTAGGTGCGGTCGTGCCGCACGAAGAGCTCCTCGACCACGTACTCGCCCACCTTCACGAGGGAGGCGTCCGCGAGGCCGCCCACGACCATCGCCACCACGGCACCCAGGAGGGCGTGGCGGTAGGGCCAGACGTGGCGGAGCAGCCGGACGTACAGGGCCCGGCTCGAGTGCTTCTGGGGCGTCATCCCGCCATTATCGACGAAGAAGGCGGCGGTACAGCGCGACGTACTCGGCGGCCATGGCCTCTGGCGTATAGGGGAGGACCGCCGCCCGGGCCGCTTCCCCCAGGCGCGGGGCGGTGGCCGGATCCAGCCGCTCCATCGCCTCGGCGATCCCGGGCACGTCGAGCGCATCCCGGACGAAGCCGTTCCCGCCCTCGGCCACGAGCTCCGCGCCCCCGCATTTGCGGGTCGTGACCACCGGGAGCCCGCTCGCCATCGCCTCGAGGAGCGCGTTCGGCTGGGGATCGTAGAGCGTCGCGAGCACGAAGAAATCGGCCGCCGCGTGGTACGGCCGCACATCCGAGACGCTGCCCACGAAGCGCACGCGGTCGGCGATGCCCAGCCGGCGGGCGAGCGCCTGGTAGCGGGCCGCGTGCTTGTCGCGGCCGGCCACGATCGCGCAGGGCCGCGAGGGCGCGCGGGCGAGGGCCTCCAGCAACGCGCGCACGCCCTTCCGCTCGAAGCCGGAGCCCACGTGGAGCGCCACGCGCGCCTCGCGCGGGAGGCGCAGCTGCTCGCGCACCTCGGTGCGGTACTGGGCGCGCAGGCCCGGATGGAAATGCCCGGCGTCCACGGCGTTGCGGATGAGGACGAGCTTCGCCGCGTCCACGCCGAAGCGTTGCGCGATCTCCCCGCGGACCATCTCGGAATTGCAGATGACGGCCGCGAGGCGCGGGCTCGCGAAGAGCTCGCGCTCCGCCGCGAGGAGGTAGCGATGGTGCGGCGAGAGGCGCGTGGCCAGGCGCGCGAGCGGGCCGCGGACCCGCGCGCGCTCGGCGAGCCACTGCGCGTGGACGCCGTCGCCCGCGCGGTAGACGTCGCAGCAGGCGATCCGCTCGTGGGACTGCACGAGGTCGAAGCGGCGGCGGGCGAGCTCGGCGCAGGCGGCGCGCGCGAACGCGCGGTCGCGCCACGTGCTCCCGATGTGGAACGGATCGAGGAGGATCGCCGAGCCGTCGTGGTCCGGCCACTGGCGCGCGACGATCGTGACCGAGGCGCCCTGCGCGCGCAGCGCCGCGAGCGCGCCCTGGACGAAGCGCTCGGCGCCCCCGGCGGGATCGTAGCGGCCGCGGACGATCGCCACGCGCGGCGCCCCGGCGGCGGGGCGGACCGGCGGCGCGGCGCTCACGGCCCCGCGAGCACTTCGTTGATCGCGGAGTGCGCGCGGTCGACGGGAAGCGTCGTGAGGCACTCGCTCACCTTGCCGCCGCCGCAGCCGTCGTTGCCGCACGGGCGGCACGGGTGCGCGCTCGTGACGATGCGGTGGCGCACGCGCCACGGCCCCCATTCCTTCTCGCCGCTCGGCCCGAAGAGGACCACGACGGGCGTTCCCATCGCCGAGGCGATGTGCATGGGCGCCGAGTCGACGCCGAAGAAGAGCTTCGCGCGCGCCGCGAGCGCTCCCAGCTCGCGGAGCGTGAGCTGGCCCGAGAGGTCCACGACGGGCGTGGCGGCCTCGGCGAGGATCCGCGCGACGATCGCCTTCTCGCGGGCATCCGGCGCACCGGTCACGACGATCCGGTGCCCGTCCTTCGCGAGGCGCCGCAGGAGCTCCGCGCTCTGCGCCTCCGTCCACGTCTTGAAGAGCCAGCGCGACGTCGGGTGCACGTGGATGAAGCCGCGGGGCCCCAGCCCCTGCGCCTCGAGGAGCGCGTCGACGCGCGCCTGCGCCTCGCCGCCGGGCACCATCACGAGGGCCTTCTCGTCTTCCGCGGGATAGAGCCCGATTCGGCGCAGCGCATCGAGGTTCGCCTCCACCGTGTGCCGGGGCGTGGCCTTCGGGAGCTTGTAGCGATGCGTGAAGCTCCAGCGCCAGAGCGTGCTGTCGCGCTCCGGGCCCACGCACCAGCGGGGCCGCAGCGCCTGGGAGAGCCACACGCCGCGCCAATGGCCGGTGAGGTGCACGATCAGCTGGTAGCGCCGCTCGCGCAGCTGCGCGAGGAGCCGGCTTTCCTGGCGCGCCTGCTCCACGATGCCCGCGCGCTTCCAGCTCCGGTCGATCCCGTGGATGCGCGAGATCGCCGGATGCCCCTCGAGCATGTCGCGCGTGTCGTCGTAGACCAGCGCGTCGATCTCGGCCTGCGGGGCGCGATTGCGCAGCACCTGGAAGACCGGCGAGGAGAGGAGCACATCCCCGTGGTGGCGCAGCTTCACGACGAGGGCGCGGCGGATCGAGTCGGGATTGACGGCGTCGGGGACCATGGCCCGGAGACTATAATCCAATGCTTCGCATGGGCGATCTCGAAACCGAATACCGGCAGGCCCTGGCGCTTCGGGCCGCGGGCCGGCTTGAGGAGGCGCTCCAGGCGTTCGACGCGCTCGTGCGCCGCTTCCCGTCGGTCCCGGAGCCGCGGCAGATGCGCGGGCTCACCCTCTGCCACCTGGAGCGCTTCGACGAGGGCATGGCGGACATGCGCGCCGCGATCGCGATGGCGCCGCGCCAGGCCGCGTTCCATTGCGACCTGGGCTTGATCCTCTTCGTGCTGGATCGCGGCGAGGAGGCGTACGCGGAGCTCAAGCGCGCGCTCGTGCTGGCGCCCGGCGATCCCGACGCGCTGAGCAATCTCAGCCTGGTCCTGCGCGCCCGCGGGGACTTCGCCGGCGCCGAGCAGAGCGCGCGCCGGGCGATCGCGCGGCGGAGCGATTTCCCGCAGGCGCGCCTCAATCTCGCGACCGCATTGCTTCCCCAGGGCAAGTTCGCGGAGGCATGGCGCGAGTATCGCGCGCGGCCGGGCCCGCTCGTGAACCTGCGCGATCCGCGCCAGCCCGCGGTCGTCCCGCACGTGGACCGGCTGCCGGAGCCTTCCGCGCCCCTCGTGCTCCACGGCGAGCAGGGCCTGGGCGACACGGTCTTCTTCCTGCGTTTCGCGCCGCACCTTCGCGAGCGCGGCCACCGGCTCGCGTTCTGGGGCGATCCGCGGCTTCAACCCCTCCTCGTGCGCACGGGACTCTTCGAGCACTTCATCGGGCCGCAGGCGGTTCCGGCCGAAGGCCTCGCCGTCGCGTGGGTGGGCGATCTCCCCGGGATGCTCGGCGCGACCGACCCGGCGGCGTTTCCATCGGCGCTCGCGCTTCCCTCCGAGGCGCCGCGCACCGCGCGGCTTCGCACGTACATCGAGCGCCTGGGTCCCGCGCCGTACGTGGGCCTCACCTGGCGCGCGGGCCTCGATCGCAAGGGGCGGATCGGGCTCGCCAAGGGCGTGCCTGCGCAGGCGCTGGCCGCCGCGCTCTGCGGTCTGCCCGCGACCTTCATCTCGCTGCAGCGGGCGCCCGCGGCGGGCGAGATCGAGGCGTTCGCCGCGGCGCTGGGCGCCCCCGTGCACGACGGCGCGGCGTTGAACGACCGCCTGGAGGATGCGCTCGCGGCGATGGAGCTCATGGACGAGTACGTGGGGGTCAGCAACACGAACACGCATTTGCGCGCGGGCGCGGGCCGGATCGCGCGCGTCCTCGTCCCGTGGCCGCCGGAATGGCGCTGGATGCACGGCCCCGAGCGTTCGCCGTGGTTTCCGGGAATGCCGCTCTACAGGCAGGCCGCGGAGGGCGACTGGGCGCCGGCGCTCGCGCGGTTACGGGACGATCTCGCGGCGCTGCGCTAAGGCTTGGGCCCGCGCGGACGCAGCATCCGGCAGGGGTTACCGCCCCACACCGCGCGCCCGGTGACGCGCCCGGAGACGACGCTCCCCGCCGCGATCACGGCCCCGCTCTCGATGTGGGTGCCGTCGAGGAGCACGCAGTTCGCGCCGATCCACACGTCGTTCTCCACCACCACGCCGCCCTTGGACGGCATGAATCCCTGCTTCCGGATCTCGGTGTCCAGCCGGTCGATCGCGTGGTTCGCGGGGACGATCGAGCAGCCCGGCCCCACGAGCACGTAGTCGCCGAAGCGGATGCCGGAGCCCGAGTAGAGCGTGCAGTGCGGGTTGATGTAGCAGTGCTCGCCGATCACGATGTCGCCCGTCCCGCCCACCGCGCGGATCACCACGAAGTCGTAGATCCGCGTGTGGGCGCCGATCGCGATGCGCGTCCCGCGCTCCGACGGATGGATCCGCGCGTCCGGGCTCACGGTGGCCGTGGGGTGGATCTCGAGGGAGGCGGTCGCGTTCATCCGGCGTGGAAGGGGCGGGTTTGCTAAGATTCTCGATCGTCCGCGGCAGCCGCGAACGCCACTCCCTCCGGATTCTAAGGCACAAGCGCTCCGGGACCGCTCCCGGCACCCCCACCCGTGAAGTTCAACATCGCCTACTTCGGGCCCGAATGGCTCTTCCACCTGCGCCGCGACTTCATCCTCGCCACGCGCTGCGGGCTGGAGAGCCTGGGGCACGACGTCGTCCTCTCGGGCCTCCAGATGGACCCGTCGCGCTTCAACCTCGTGATCGGCGCCTACTTCCTCCCCGCGGCGGAGCTCGCGCGGATCGACAAGGCCGGGGTCCCCTTCGCCCACGTGAACACCGAGGTGATCGCGAAGGACATGCTCAACTTCAACCCGCAGAAGGTCGATTTCCTGGGTGCCTACCTCCCGAGCCTCAAGGCGGGCCGCTTCGTGTGGGACGTGATCCAGGACAACCTCGCGGAGCACCGCCGCTACGGGGTCGCCGCGCACTTCATGCGCTGGGGGTGGCACCCGAAGATGGAGGACATCGAGCACCGCGCGCAGAAGGACCTCGATTTCTATTTCTTCGGGATGATGACGCCACGCCGGGCCGAGGTCGTGCAGGAGCTGGGCAAACGCGGCTTCACCGGCATGGTCGACCACAGCTGCCCGTACTTCCTGCGGAACGACCGCATCGCGCGCGCGCGCGTGAGCCTGAACATCGTCCAGGACGAGAAGTACACCCACGTGAACTCGTTCCGCATCTGCTACCTCGCCAACAACCGCGTGGCGATCCTCTCGGAGGCGGAGAGCGATCCGGCGGGCTACCTCGCCTTGGCCGACGTCGTGCACGGGCGGGAGAAGTTCGCCGACGCGCTCGCCGGCCTCCTCGCGGAGAATCGCTGGAAGGCGCGCGGTGAAGCGGCATACGAGCTCTTCCGCGAGACGCCGATGACGCGCTGCCTCGAGGAGCTGCTGGACGCGAGCTTCGGCAGCGAATCCCGCGCGGCCGCGGGAGGCGCGCGATGAAGCCCGCCCAGCTCGAGGCGGTGATCCTTTGCGGCGGGCAGGGGACGCGGCTCCGGGAGGAGACCGAGTTCAAGCCCAAGCCGATGGTGGAGATCGGCGGGCGGCCGATCCTCTGGCACATCATGCGGCGCTACCATCGCGTCGGCGTGCGCCGCTTCATCCTCTGCCTGGGCTACAAGGGCGAGATGATCCGCGACTATTTCCTGAACTACCGCCTGCGCCAGTGCGACGTGACGGTGAACCTGCGTTCCCACGCGGTCGAGGTGCACGGCCACGACAACGCGGAGGACTGGGACGTGGTCCTCACGGACACGGGCGACGACGCCATGACGGGCGCGCGACTGAAGCGGGCGCTCGCCCACGTGCGCGGCGAGCATTTCTTCGCGACGTACGGCGACGGCGTGGCGAACGTGGATCTCGAAGCGCTCCTCGCCACCCACGAGAAGGGCGGGCGGCTCGCGACCGTGACCGCGGTCCATCCGTCCTCGCGTTATGGGGAGATCGACGTCGCGCACGACGCGGTGCGCACGTTCCTCGAGAAGCCCCAGGTCGCGGACGGCTGGATCAACGGCGGCTTCTTCGTCTTCTCGCGCCATGCCTTCGACGGCGTCCCGGACGAGCCGGGCGTCGTCCTCGAGACGGACATGCTTCCCCAGCTCGCCGCGCGCGGCGAGCTCTCGGCGTTCCAGCACGGCGGATTCTGGCAGTGCATGGACACCTACCGCGAGATGCTCGCGCTGAACCAGATCTGGGCCCGCGGCGACGCGCCCTGGCTTTAGCGCATGCGTCCCGTCCCCGATCCGGGCTGGTGGCGCGGCCGCAAGGTGCTCGTGACGGGGCACACGGGGTTCGTGGGGGGCTGGCTCTGCGCGTGGCTCGCACGCCTCGAGGCCCGCGTCGCGGGCTTCGCGCTCGATCCCCCGACCACGCCCAACTTCTTCGCGCTGGCGGGCGTCGCGTCGGGCCTCGCGAAGGACGTTCGCGGCGACGTGAACGATGCGGCCGCGGTGCGCGCTGCGGTGCAGGCGTTCGCGCCGCAGGTCCTCTTCCATCTCGCCGCGCAGCCGATCGTCCGCGACGCCTATCGCGATCCGGTCGGCACCTTCGCGACCAACGTGATGGGCACGGTCCACGTGCTGGAGGCGTGCCGCGCGACGCCTTCGCTCGAGCGGGTCGTCGTCTACACGACCGACAAGGTCTACCGCAACGACCAGTCGGAGCGCGCATTCACGGAGGACGATCGGCTCGGCGGAAACGAGCCCTACAGCGCGAGCAAGTCGGCGGCGGAATGGGCGGTGGGCGCGTACTGGGAGAGCTATTTCCGGCGCGCCGCGAGCCGCCCGATGGTCGCGACGGTGCGCGCGGGGAACATCGTGGGCGGCGGCGACTGGGCGCGCGATCGCCTGCTCCCGGACGCGATCCGCGCCTTCGGGGCGGGAAAGCCCCTCGTCGTGCGAAGCCCCGCTTCGACCCGTCCCTGGCAGCACGTGCTCGACGCCGTGCGCGGGACGCTTCTCCTCGCCGAGCGCCACGCCGCGCGGGACGAGCCCGCGGAGCGCCTCGCCTGGAACTTCGGGCCGGAGCCCCGGGACGCGCATCCGGTTTCCGCCGTGGCGGATCTCGCATCCCGCGCATGGGGCGGCGGCGCGCAATGGCGCCACGAGCCCGACGCCTCGATCCCGGAGTCGCGCGCGCTCGTGCTTTCCAGCGCGCGGGCGCTCGAAACCCTCGGCTGGCGATGCGCGTGGGATCTCGATCGCGCGATCGCGGAGAGCGTCGCGTGGTACCGGGCGGCGGTGGGCGGCGGCGCGGATCTCGCGGCGCTCACCGCGCGGCAGGTCGACGCGCATGCGGCGGACGCGGCATGAAGATCGAGCCGCGCCGCCTTCGGGGCACGTTCGAGATCACCCTGGTACCGCACGCGGACGAGCGCGGCCACTTCATGCGCTGGTACGACGCCGATGCGTTCGCGGCGGCGGGGTTGCCGACGGCGTGGGTGCAGGCGAACGAGTCGCTCTCGCGCCGCGGCGTGGTGCGGGGCCTCCATTTCCAGCGGCCGCCCCACGCGGAGACGAAGCTCGTCCGCGCGGTGGCGGGGACCGTCTACGACGTGTTCGTGGACCTGCGCCGCGGCTCGGCCACGTTCGGGCAATGGGACGCGGTCGAGCTTTCGGAGGCGCGGCGCAATGCCGTGCTGGTCCCGAAGGGCTTCGCCCATGGCTTCTGCGCGGTCACCGAGTCCGCGCTCGTGAGCTACCTCGTGGACGCGCCGTACCGGCCCGAGGCGGAGGGCGGCCTCGCGTGGGACGACCCGGCGTTGGGCATTCCATGGCCGGTGCAGGGCGCCGCGATCGTCTCCGCCAGGGACCGCCGCTGGCCGCGGCTCGCCACGCTGGAACCGCTGGGTTGAGCTTGCGCGTCGCCATCGCCGGGACCACCGGGTTGATCGGACACGGGATCGCCGGGGCGCTCGCGCGCGAGGGCCATCGCGTGGTGACGATCGGCCGGCACGAGGACGCGCAGGTGCGCTTCGACCTCGCCAATGCCGCGGCGGGGCCCCTCGTAGGGCTTCGCGGATGCGACGCCCTCGTCCACGCGGCGGGCGTGACCGACGAGGATCTCGCCGAACCCGCGCGCGCGGCGGCGAAGACGAAGGGCGCCCGGGCGCTCCTCGCGGCCGCCCGGGACGCCGGCATCCGGCGGTTCGCATACGTCTCGAGCGCGCACGTCTACGGGCCGCTCGAGGGCATGATCGACGAATCGCGGCCGCCGGACCCGCGCAGCGACTACGCCCGCGCGCACATGGCCGTCGAGTCCCTCTTCCGCGAGACCGCGGAAGCCAACGGCGCCGCGCTCCTCATCGCGCGCCCCTGCGCGGCCTACGGGCTCCCACCGTCCCTCGAGCGCTTCGCGCGCTGGTCGCTCATCCCGTTCGACTTCCCGCGCCAGGCGCTCGCCGGCCGGATCGTCCTCAAGTCGCACGGGGCGCAGCGCCGCAACTTCGTGCCGGTGGAAGGGCTGGGCAACCTCGTCGGCTGGTGGCTGGGCCTCGGCCGTTCGGGCGTGACCGTCGCCAATGCGCCGGGGCGCGACGAGATGTCGGTCTATGATTTCGCATTGCTCTGCGCGACAATCGCGGGCGCGATCACCGGGCGGCGTTGCGAGGTGGTCCGTCCGCAGGAGCCGCAGCCGGCGGCGCCCGCGCTCGAATACCGGACGCGGGTGGCGGGCCACCTTCCCGGCCCCTCGCTCGAGCAGCACGTCGAGCGCCTCGTCCACGCCCTCTCGCAGGAACACGCACAGTGACCGACCGCAAAGATCCCGCCGAATCGCCCGCCCTCGCGCTCGACCGCGAGATCGCGCTGAAGTACGTCGCGTGGCTCGTGGAATCCGGAGGGGCGGACGATGCGGAATCGCGCCGCGCGTTCTGCGAGGCGTCCGGGTTCCACCCGAAGCTCCTCTCCGCGAACCCGCACGTGGGCGCGGTGGCGAAGCTCTTCCGCGACCAGTCCTCGCTCGAGCGCCTGGGCGACATGACGCTGCGCGAGTACCTCGTGTACCACTACTACTACATCCACCAGGGCTACCGCTACGGCGCGCCGCGCCTGCAGCAGCGCTGGCTGGGCCACGACATCATCAAGACGCCGATGGACTGCTGGGTCTACCAGGAGATCATCTGGGAGACGCGGCCGGACTACGTGATCGAGCTGGGCGTGATGTTCGGGGGAGCCACGCACTTCTACGCGAGCATCCTCGACATGGTGGGCCACGGAGAGGTGATCGGGATCGATGTGAGCCTCGCCAAGGCGAAGGCGCCGCAAAGCAAGCGCATCCGCTACCTCGAGGGGAGCAGCACCGCGCCGGAGGTCGTCGAGCAGGTCCGGCGCCTCACGGCCGGCAAGCGCGTCCTCGTGATCGCGGATTCGGACCACGAGAAGAACCACGTGCTCGCCGAGATCCGCGCCTACGCGCCGATGGTGCACGTGGGCGGCTATTTCGTGGTCGAGGATTCGTTGAACGACGTCATGGGCTACCACCCGGTCCCGAACGAGGGCCCGAAGGCCGCGGCGCGCGCGTTCCTCGCGGAGAACGACGCGTTCGTCCCGGACCGCCGCTGGGGCGAGCGCTACGTGATGACGTTGAATCCGGACGGCTTCCTCCTCAGGGTGAAATGACATGCGGCAGGTGATCTCGGCGGCCCCCGCCCTCGACGTTTCCGCGCTCGCCGCGCGCCTCGCGGGCGGCGCGTCGGTCATCGCGGACCCGTCGCGCGCCCTGTGCGAGCGCTACGGCTACCAGACGCTCTACGAAATCCCCGTGGACCTCCAGAAGGCGATGCGGCGCGAGCTCATCCGCGGGCACGCCGGGTTCCTGCGCGAGCGGCGGGACGGCGTCTGGGACCACAGCGTCTTCGCATGGCTCGCGGACTGGATGCGCTGGCTCTGGAGCGACACGCCGGCGGAGGAATGGGACGCCGTGCTCGAGGAGGCCCGTCCCGCCGTCGAGGCGTCGGACACGATCCACCACGTGGTAGCGGCGCCGCGCGCGCCCTACGACGGCTACCGCTGGCTCGACGCGCGCAACGCCGCCCAGGTCGAGCGCCTCATGCGCGCGCTCTACCGCGATTTCGGCTGCGAGGCGCGGGTGAAGGAAGTGCGGCTGTGAGCTCCGCCCCGCCGCCGCTCGATCTCCTCAAGCTGGAGCTGCGCTTTCCGCTGCCGGACGGCCGCGCGATGGTGCAGGGCCCGCTCACGTACAACCAGGACGGGCTCGCGACGCGCCACAACGCGGACTTCATGGCCGATCCGCGCTTCCAGGCCGCGTACCGCGCGGGGCTGGAGAACGCGCCCGCCGGCACGCAGGTGCAATGGCGCGTGCACGTGGCCCTCTGGTGCGCCACGCAGGCGGCCGCGCTCGAGGGCGATTTCGTCGAATGCGGCGTGCACACCGGCATCCTGTCCGGCGCGGTGATGACGTGGCTCGATTTCGCCCGCTTCTCCGACCGGCGGTTCTATCTCCTCGACACGTGGCAGGGCATTCCCGTCGAGCAGATCTCGGAGGAGGAGAAGCGCTTCGGCGTCGCGGACATGAACCGGAAGTACCGCGACGGCGACGCGCTCCACGCGGGCGTGGTCGCCAAGTTCGCCCGCTGGCCCAACGCCGTCGTGGTGCGCGGGCGGGTGCCCGAGTCGCTCGCGGCGATGGAAGCGTCCAGGCAGGTGGCCTACGCGTCCATCGACATGAACGTCGCGGCGGCGGAGATGGCGGCGGCGGATTTCCTCTGGCCGCGCCTGGTACCCGGGGCGCTCATGCTGCTCGACGACTACGGCTGGGCCGCGCACGTGAACCAGAAGAAGGCATGGGACGCTTTCGCCCAGCGGGAGCGCGTGTCGATCCTCGCGCTCCCGACCGGGCAGGGCCTGCTGCTGAAACCGCGCTAGCGCTCAGAACGCGTCGAAGCGCACCTCCAGGAACACCCCGCGCCGCGGCGCGTCGTAGCCCACGGCGCTCTCGTAGCGCTTGTTCGCGAGGTTGGTCGCGGTGAGCTCCGCCGTCCAGCGCTTGTCGATCGCGTAACGCAGCTTCGCGTCCACGATCGCGTAGCCCGGGAGGCGCGACGAGGGCGACTCGTCGTTCGAGTCGAAGCGCGCGCCGCTCGCGAAGACCGAGAGGCCCGCGCGCCAGGCGCCCACCGTCTTCGACGCCTCCACGGTGCCGAAGCGCTCGGCGCGCCCCTGCAGGCGCCGGCCGGTGTCCTCGTCCCGCGGGCGCTGTGCGGTGGCGCTCGCGTGCCAGCGGACGCCCAGCCACGCCGCGTCGCCGGAAGCTTCGAGCCCGCGGATGCGTGCGGACGCGATGTTCAGCACGGTCGCGGCCGACGGGCTGAACACGATGAGGTCCTCCAGCCGGTTGTCGAACCCCGTGAGCTTCCATCGCACCGCCGCGGCGGGAATGCTCTCGATGCTCACCTCGCGCGAATGCGATCGCTCGGGCTTGAGATCCGGGTTCGGCGTGAAGACGCCGGGGAAGCTCGGCCCGAAGAGGTCGTTGAACGTGGGCGCCCGGAAGCCGCGCGCGAAGGTGGCCGAGATCCGCGCATAGGGCGGCCAGTCGGTGCCGTAGCTCAGGCTCCCGGTGTTGCGCGTGCCGAACTGGTTCTCCTCGTCGCGGCGCGCGCTCGCCTCGAAGCGCTGTCCCGCGTAGCTCTCCGAGATCGCGGCGAAGCCCGAGTTGGTCGTGCGATGGCTCTTCGAGAAGAGGATCGTCTCGGCGCCCGTCGCATCGTCCGTCGCGCGGTCCGGAAGCACCTTCTCGCGCACGGTCTCGAGGCCGAGGAGGAGGGTGCCGTCCGAGAGCGGCATCTCGTTCACCCAGGACGCCTGGTCCTTGCGCGTCTCGAAGATGGCGGGGAAGAGCCCGGTGAACACTTCCTTGTCGCGGCCCTGCGCCACGGAGAGCCGGCTCGACCACCATTCGGCGAACTTCGTGGCGGACGTGAAGCGCACGCCCTCCACGGTCTGGTCGCTCCGGTCGCCGGGGTTTCCCCCGTCCGCCGCGGCGCCCGAGTCGAATGCCGTGCGCGAGCGCGAGCCGAAGGCATCCAGCTCGAGCGTCTCGCCGGTCCAGAGCCGGTGCGAGGCGTGGAGGGTCCCGAACGCGTTCTCGTGCGGATCGCGGTCCGGGAAGAAGCTGAAGTTGCGCGGGTTGGTCGCGCTGGGCGCGTTCACCTTGCGCGCGCCGGCGGAGAGCGCCACGAGCGTCGTGCCGTCGGTGGTCGTGAGGCCGGCGGAGGCGCGCCGGTCGCGATCGGTGCCGTAGCCCGCCGCGGCGAAGAGGTGCGGGATGTTCTTCCCGCGAGTGAAGACCTGGATCACGCCCCCCGCGGCTTCGGATCCGTAGAGGCTCGAGAGCGGTCCCTTCACGACCTCGATCCGCTCGATCATGTCGAGCGGAATCGCCTCGATCGCGGTCGTGCCCGTGGTGGAGGAGCTCACGCGGACGCCGTCGACCAGCACGAGCGTCTGCGCGGCCCCCGCGCCGCGGATGAAGATGCTTTCCGGCTGGCCGGGGCCGCCGAGCCCGCGGAGCTCCACGCCCGCGCGGCGCTGCAGGATCTCGCCCAGCGAGAGCGGCCCCGCGTCCTCGAGGTCCGCGCGCGTGATGACGACGGTATCGCGCAGCGTGGCGACGGGTTGCGAGCTCCGCGTGGCCGTGACGACCAGCGACTCGAGGGGAGGCGGCAGGGTGGGAGGAAAGACCTGGGCATGGGCGCCCAGTGTGGCGAGGCTCGCGAGCCCCGCGATTCGCGACGGTTTCATGGGGTTCCTTCGATCGGGCGGCGAGCGTCCCCGCAAGCCGCGGTTTTCACTTGGAGCGCGGGCAGGCAAGCCGTTCTCCACCGTTGCGACGGACCGGTCTCCGGGCTCGCGGGCATGGAATCGCCGCCTTCCCACGGCGGGCAGCCGCAGTGGCTCCTGGCGATCCTTCACCTGCATACCGTTGCGGGGGCAGCGCCGGCTTGGAACCGGCTTCCCGAGCATCCGTTCGCAGGCGGATCATAACCGACCGTGCCGACCGGCGCTCGAAACGACTTTCAAAATAACGTCTTAGCCATTGACGCGCTTTGGTTTTTCCAATAACGTGAGGTGATGGATTCGGAACTTTCCGGGCTCGAGCAGAAGCTGGGTCAATTGGTCCAGCGGCTCAATGCCTTGCGCGCGGAGAATCGCGAGCTGCGACAGGCCCTCGCGGCGCGCACGGACGAGAACGCCCGGCTCACCGAAAAGCTCGCGGCCGCCAAGACCCGCATCGAGGCCCTCCTCAAGCAGATCCCGGAGACGGAGACATGACCGAAGCGACGAAGGCCCGCGAGAAGGGCGCGCTCACGATCAGCCTCATGGGCCGCGAGTTCCGCGTGGGATGCCCGGAGGGCGAGGAGAAGCAGCTCCTCGCATCGGTCGATTACCTGAACCGGAAGCTGCGCGAGGTGCGCGACACGGGCAAGGTCGTCGGCAACGAGCGCATCGCGATCATGGCCGCGTTGAACATCGCGCACGAGCTCCTGTCGAACCGTCCGAACGCGCCGGGTTTCGACGCGAGCGCGTTCAGGGGTAGAATCGAAGCGATGCAGGAAACCGTGGAGTCGGCGCTCGCCGCCGACCAGGAGAATCTCTTCTAGCGGCCGCGAGGCCGTTCCAGCTGGGCCGGGCTTCCTGCGGTGTTCGTCCGGGCTTACATCCTTTGACCGATAAGCTTGTTAGCCAGGACGCCCGCCAAGAGCGCTATTGTGCGCGTCCCACGTCGGACGTACCTGCGGCGCTCGGTAGGAGTCCGCCTTGAACCTTTGGTTCGAGTGTGCGGCCCGGGCGAACACCGCAGGCAATCCGGCCCATTTTATTTTTCCATGCCCGCCTACTGGTTGATGAAGTCCGAGCCGGACGAGTTCTCGATCGACGACCTCGCCCGCGCGCCCCGCAAGACCACTGCCTGGTTCGGCGTCCGCAACTACCAGGCGCGCAACTACATGCGCGACCTGATGAAGGTGGGCGACGGCGTGCTCTTCTACCACTCGAGCTGCCCGGAGCCCGGCATCGCGGGCATCGCGCGCGTCGCGAGCACGGCGTATCCGGACGATTCCCAGTTCGACCGCAAGAGCCCGTACTTCGACGCGAAGTCCCGGCGCGAGGAGCCGCGCTGGATGCTGGTCGACGTGGCGCTCGTGAAGAAGACGCGCCTCATGCCGCTGGAGGAGATGCGCGGCTACCGCGAGCTGCAGGACATGGTGACGCTGCGGCGCGGGAACCGCCTTTCGATCACGCCCGTGGCGCCGCACGAGTGGCGCTTCATTCTTGAGTTGCTGGGTGGATGAGATCGCCGCCTACCTCGCCATCGGCGCGGTGGTGGGATTCCTGGCGGGGCTCCTCGGTATCGGCGGCGGCATCGTGATCGTGTCGTCGCTCGCCCTCATGTTCGCGGCCCACGCGTTCCCCGCGGCGTTCGTGATGCACATGGCGATCGCGACCTCGCTCGCCGCGATGGTGGCGAGCTCGTTCGCGAGCCTGCGCACCCACCACCGGCACGACGCCGTCGACTGGCACGTCGTGAAGCTCATGACGCCCGGCCTCCTCGCGGGCGTGCTCGCCGGCACGGCGCTCTCGCGCCATATCCCGAACGCGTTCCTCACGTACTTCTTCCTCGGCTTCACGCTCTTCGTGACGGCCCAGATGACGCTGAACCTGAAGCCCCGGGCGATGCGCGAGCTGCCGCGAGGCGCCGGGCTCGCGGCGGCGGGCGCGGGGATCGGCGTGGTCTCGGGACTTTTCGGGAGCGGCGCCGCGGCGATCGGCGTCCCGTTTCTCACGTGGTGCCGCATGAACACGCACCGCGCCATCGGCACGGTCGCCGCGCTCGCGTTTCCGCTCGCCGCGGCGGGGAGCCTGGGCTACATCTGGTCCGGGTGGGGCGTGGAGGGGCTTCCGCGGGGAAGCCTGGGATTCATCTACGTGCCGGCGCTCCTCGGGATCTCCGCGACCAGCATCCTCTTCGCGCCCTTCGGCGCGCGGCTCGCGCACCGGCTTCCCGCGGGGCGCCTGAGGAGGATCTTCGCGCTCTTCCTCGCGGCGATGGCGGTGAAGGTGGCCGTTTCGATCTAGGCGCCGTTCCAGCGCGTCATCAGGGTGCGGAAGAGCTCCACCGACTGGTCGATGCGCTCCATCGAGCACCATTCGTCGGTCTGGTGCGCGAGGCGCGGCTCGCCGGGCCCCAGGATCACGGCGGGCGTGGTGCCGCCGAAGCCGCGCTTCAAGTCGGCGCCGTCCGTCGAGAACGTGATCGTCTTCGGGGTCGGGCGCGCGCCGACGTAAGGGGTGCACATCTCGAACACCTCCTGCACCCATTCGGTCGCGGGCTCCGTGTAGAGCGCGGGCGTCTCCACGATCCGCTTCACGCGCGCGCCGCGCGGGGCGACGAGCGCCTGCAGCGACTCGCACAGGTGCACGTGGTCGATGCCCGGCACGGTCCGCGTGTCGACGGTGATCGTCGCGCGGTCCGGGACGGAGTTGGTGTTGAGCCCGCCGTGGATGGTGCCCACGTTCAACGTGGGCTTCCCCATCACGCCGTGCGATGCGACCGGGAAGCGGAACCCGCCCAGGTCGCCGATCACCTGGGCCATCTTCACGATCGCGTTCTCGCCCACCTCCGGCATCGAGCCGTGCGCGGTCACGCCCGTCGTCTCCACCTCGAACCACGCGAGGCCCTTGTGGCCGACGTAGGGATAGTTCGCCGTCGGCTCGGCGACCACGATGGCGCCGGCGCGATCGAGGAGCTTCCGGTCGGCGAGGAACTTGGCGCCCTCGCAGCCGATCTCCTCGCCCGCGGTGACGACGATCGCGAGCCCCGGCCCGCGCGCGAGCTCGGGTGCCAGCTCGATCGCGGCCACGATGAAGGCCGCGATGCCGCTCTTCATGTCCGTCGATCCGCGGCCGTAGAGGCGATCGCCGTCGGTCTCGCCCGCGAAGGCGTCGTGCGACCAGCGCGCATTCCCGAGCGGCACCACGTCGATGTGCCCGGTGAAGCAGAGGGGCGGCTTGCCGTCGCGTACGCCGATGTGCGCGACCAGGCTCGTGCGCGACTCCGCGAACTCGTGGTACGCGACCGAGTACCCGGCCGCCTCCAGGAGGGCCCCCACGTGCCGCGCGCAGGCGCGCTCCATCCCCGGCGGGTTGATCGTGTTGAAGGCGAGGAGCTCGCGGGTGAGCGCGCGGGCTTCGGGTCGGGCGGCCATGGCCCTAGTTTCGCACGTCTTCTCAGAGGACGACCGAGACCTCGACCGTCCCCTTCTTGCGCATGACGCTCACGCCCACGTCGCCGCCGTGACGCTCGAACTGCACGTCGACCACCGCGTCGCCCGCGCGCACGTCCGTGAGGCGCACGCGGTCGAGGAAGTGCGGGAGCACCGGGTGGAGGAACCGGATCCGCGGCTCCTGCGGCCGGAACGAGAGCCCGAGGCACGCCTTCACGAGATAGAAGGCGCTGGCACTCGCCCATGCCTGCGGCGAGCAGGCGACGGGGTAGAGCGTGGGGCCCTCGCCGCGGTGGCGCCGGTCGAAGCCGCAGTAGAGCTCGGGCAGGCGATGCAGATCCATGAAGAGGCTCGCGTCGTAGAGCGCCGCCGCGATGGCGACCGTCTTCTCCTTCATGCCGTAGCGCGCGAGGCCCATCGCGGCGATCGCGTTGTCGTGCGGCCAGACCGAGCCGTTGTGATAGGACATCGGGTTGTAGCGCGCCTCGCCGCGCGCGACGGTGCGCACGCCCCAGCCGGAGAACGATTCCGGAGAAAGGAGCGTCTCGCCCACGCGCCGCGCGCGGTCCGCGCGCGCGATGCCGCTCCAGAGCACATGCCCGGCGTTGGACGTGCGCACGCGGCACGGGCGCTTGTCGCCGTCGAGCGCGAGGGCGTAGGTCCCGATGTCCTCGCACCAGAAGTCGCGCTCGAAGGCCGCCTGCAGCGCGGCCGCGGCCTCCTCGAGCGCGCGCGCCCGATCCTCGTGGCCCAGCTCGCGCGCGAGCCGCGCCGCGTGCACGCGCGCGAGGTATACGTAGCCCTGCACCTCGCAGAGCGCGATGGGCCCCTCGGCGATCTTTCCGTCGGCGTGGAAGATCGAATCCTCGGAGTCCTTCCAGCCCTGGTTCACGAGGCCCGTGGGGCTCCGCCGGCGATATTCGACGTAGCCGTCGCCGTCCAGGTCCCCGTACCGGTCGATCCACTCGAGCGCGCGCTCGACGTTGGGCCACGTCGCTTCGAGCGTCGCACGGTCGCCGGTGCGCTGGTGGTACTCGCCGGCGAGCACCACGAAGAGCGGCGTCGCGTCGATGGTGCCGTAGTAGCGGCCGAAGGGAATCTCGCCCAGGGCCGCGAGCTCGCCCTTGCGCATCTCGTGGACGATCTTCCCCGGCTCCGCGTCCTGCGCCGGCACCACCGCATCGGCCTGGGTGCGCGAGAGGAAATCGAGCACGCCGCGCGCCATCTCCGGATCGACCCAGAGATACTGGAGCGCGGTGAGGATCCCGTCGCGCCCGAAGGGGACGCTGTACCACGGCACGCCCGCGTAGGGGTAGCAGCCCTCGGGGTTCCCCACCGTGAGCATCGAGAGGTCCGCGGCCGAGCGCTCGATCCAGTCGTTGAACTGCTCGTTCGGCGACTGGGCGCTCGCCCCGCGCCGGCTCCCGAGCGATTGCTCCATGTGCCGCGCGGCGGCCGCGTAGTCCACGTTGAGCGCGCCGCTCGCGGCTTCGCGCCGCGGCTCGGGATCGCACGCGATGAGCGCCTCGATCACGTGCCGGCGCTGCGGCGGAAGCTCGATCTCGAATTCCGCGCGCGTGGCGTCGATCCGCGTGGGCGGCGTGGAGAACGCGATGCGGCTGCGGCGCTCCACCCCGTCCAGGCCCGCGTAGGCGAGCGTCACGTGGTCGGACCGGACCTCGGGAGGCAGGTCCTGCCCGCGGCGCCGGCGATCGTAGCCGCGCACCTCGAAGATGTCCGCGAAGTCCGTCCCGAACTCGAGCGAGAGGCGCAGGCGCACCGGCGCTTCGCCGAAGTTCGCGACCTGCAGCCGCTCGTGGCAGGTCGCCTGCCAGAGCGCCCACGAACGCGCGAGGTGGACCGTCCCCTTCACCGTCACGAGCTTCCCGTCGTCGTGCAAGTCCGGGTTCGTGGCGTCCACCGCGAGCACGCTGTTGTCGCGCCGCGCGCTCGAGTGGAGGAGGATGGGCCTCAACCCGTTCATGCGCAGCTCGTAGCGCGCGAGGTAGCGCGTGCCCTGGTGGTAGAAGCCGTGCTCGCCGCTGCCCGCGCGCGGCATGTCGCCGAAGCGGTCGAAGAGCGCGAACCCGTCGCCGTACTTGAGGACGCGGATGGGGTCTCCCTCGCGCGAGGAGGTCGCGAGGACGTACCACCGGTCCCCGACGCGGATCGCTTCCTCGAGGGGTGTGGCGTCCTTCATGCGGCGGCGCGCCGCGCCGGGGCGAGCCTCGGCTGCACGGCGATCTTCCGGTAGAGCGCGACGTAGTCGCGCGCCATGCGCCCGGACGTGAAGCGCTCCTCGAAGGCGCGGCGGCACGCGGCGCGATCGAGGTCCGCCAGGCGCGCGAGGGCCGCGACCGCCTCGTCCTCGTCCCGGACGATGCATCCCGTGACGCCTTCTTCCAGCACCTCGGGCACCGAGCCGCAGGGAAACGCGATCACGGGCGTCCCGCACGCCATCGCCTCGATCATCACGAGGCCGAACGGCTCCGGCCAGTCGATCGGGAAGAGAAGCGCCGCCGCCTCTCCCAGGAAGCGCGCCTTGTCGCGCTCGCCGATCTCCCCGATGAACTCCACGCCGGGCTCGCCGAGGAGCGGTTTCACGACGGACTCGAAGTAGGCGAGGTCCGTCTTCTCGATCTTCGCCGCGATCCTGAGCGGCAGGCCTGCCCGCCGCGCGATGCGGATCGCGCGGTCCGGCCGCTTCTCCGGCGAGATGCGGCCGAGGAACGCGAGGTAGCCGCCGCCGCCCGCGCCCATCGGGAGCATGTCGCGCGGGAGGCCGTGGTGGACGGTCCCCAGCCACGACGCGCACGGCATCGGCAGGCGCTGCGCGTCCGAGATCGACACGAGGCGCATGTCCGCGTAGCGCCTGTAGAGCGGCACAAGGTCGGCCAGGTCCAGCCGCCCATGGAGCGTGGTGAGGCTGGGGAGCCGCGCGAGGCGCGCCGCCGGGAAATGCACGTTGTCGATGTGGAAGTGGATCACGTCGAACGTGTCCGCGAGCTCGACCACGTCGTGCACCATCGCGATATGGTGCGCGACCGGATCGCGGCAATCGGGATCGAGCCGCAAGCCCCGCGGCGCCATCGCGTGCAGGCGCGCGGCCGTCACGGAATCCGCGGTGGCGAAGAGGGTCACGTCGTGTCCCTGCGCGACGAGCTCCTCGGTGAGGTAGGAGACGACCCGCTCCGTGCCGCCATAGAGCTTCGGCGGGACGCTCTCGTGGAGCGGCGAGACGACGGCGATGCGTAGGGTCCGCGCGCCCTCGCCGGCCAGATCGATGGTGCTCCGGTCCAAGAGGGAGTCCTCGGCCGGGGAAGGGAAGCCGGCAACCAACTGTCGGACAGTTTCGCGGCGGCGGGGGTTCCGGCCGCGTATCCGTTCAGCCCATGAGGCGGCGGAGCGCTTCCTGGTACTTTTCCGAGGTCTTCCGGGCCACGTCCGGCGGCATTTCCGGCGCCGGCGGCTTTCGCGCGAAACCGATGGAATCGAGCCAGTTGCGCACGTACTGCTTGTCGAAGCTCTCCGGGCTGGCACCCGGGCGCCACGTGTCGAGCGGCCAGAAGCGCGAGGAGTCCGGCGTCAACGCCTCGTCGATGAGGTGCAGGCGCTCGCCGGCGTCCAGGCCGAACTCGAACTTCGTGTCCGCGATGATGATGCCGCGCTCGAGCGCGTAGGCCGCCGCGGACTGGTAGAGCTTCAGCGCCGTGTCGCGCACCTCGGCCGCGCGGGCGGCACCGATGTCGCGCGACATGCGCTCGAAGTCGATGTTCTCGTCGTGGTGGCCGGCCTCGGCCTTCGTCGCCGGCGTGAAGATGGGCTGCGGGAGGCGCGAGGCGCGCTCGAGGCCCTTCGGGAGCGCGATGCCGCACACCTTCCCGTTCGCGCTGTACTCGCCCCAGCCGGAGCCCTCGAGGTAGCCGCGCACCACGGCCTCGATCGGGAGCGGGCGCATGCGCTTCACCACGGTCGAGCGGCCGCGCACCTGGTCGCGCTCGCCCGCGGCCACCACCGTCTCCGGGTCGATGCCCGTGAGGTGGTTGGGAACGATGGAGGCGAGGCGCCCGAACCAGAAGTTCGAGAGCGTCGTGAGGACGCGGCCCTTCTCCGGCACGGGCGTGGGAAGGATCACGTCGTACGCCGAGAGGCGGTCGGTCGTGACGATGAGGAGCTTGTCGTCGCCCACCGCGTAGATGTCCCGCACCTTGCCGCGGCCGATCCGCGGCAGGCTCTCGAGACTGCTCTCGTAGAGCGGCTTCACGAGGCGAGCGCGGCCTCTTTCTCGAGCTTCGGGGTCCATTGCCCCTTGGCGGCGAAGCTGTTCATGCGGGCGCGATGGTGGAAGGCCTTCTGCGCCGCCCCGACGTTCGCGGGCGAACCGCGCCACGCCTTCAACGCCACGGCCTGCAGCGCGCGGCTGTAGCTGAACGTGAGCGGCCACGGCGCGCCGCCCAGGCGGTTCATCGCGTCCAGGTGCGCGGTCGCGTTCTCGTCCGCCTGGCCGCCGGAGAGGAACACCACGCCGGGGAGCGCCGCGGGCACGGTGCGCTTGAGGACGCGAAGCGTCCGCTCGGCCACCTCCGGCACGCCCGCCTGGCGCGGGTTGTCCTTGCCGGAGACGACCATGCTCGCCTTGAGGATCACGTGCTCGAGCGAGACGTCCTGGCGCTGGAGCTCGTGGAAGAGCGCGGCGAGCGTGTCCTCGTGCACGGATTCGCTGCGCTCCACGGTGTGGTCGCCGTCCAGCAGCACCTCCGGCTCCACGATCGGCACGATCGAGGCCTCCTGGCAGATCGCGGAATAGCGGGCGAGCGCGTGGGCGTTCGCCTTGATGCACGCGGGCGAGGGAATGTCCTTGCCGATCGTGATCACGGCGCGCCATTTCGCGAAGCGCGCGCCCATGTCGAAGTACTCCTTCATCCGGGCCGCGAGCTTGTCCAGGCCCTCGGTCACCTTCTCGCCGGGGTGGAGCGCCATGTCCTGCGCGCCGGCGTCGACCTTGATGCCGGGGAGGATGTTGTTCTTCTTCAGGTACTCGGCGAACGGGACGCCGTCCTTCGTCTTCTGGCGGATCGTCTCGTCGAAGAGGATCACGCCGCTCACGAACTGCGGAAGGCCCGGCGTCGTGAAGAGGAGCTCGCGGTAGGCGCGGCGGTTCTCCTCCGTGGATTCGACGTTCACCGAGTCGAAGCGCTTCTTGCACGTGCCCGCGCTCTCGTCCGCGGCGAGCAGTCCCTTGCCCGTCGCGACCATGGCGCGGGCGGTTTCGGTCATGAGCTTGGCGTCCATCTTTCCTCCTGGGGTTCAGGTTCAGTGCTGCTGGTGATGCTCGCCCACCTTGACGATCTTCATGGTGTTGGTCCCGCCGGACTTCCCGATCGGCTCGCCGATCGTGACGACGATGAGGTCGCCCGGCTTCACCGCGCCGTTGGCGACCAGCACGGCCTCCGCCTCGGCGAGCAGCTCCTCGCGGTCGTGGCCCACGTACTTCACCATGAGCGGGTAGACGTCGCGGAAGAGCGTGCAGCGGTAGCGGGTGAAGGTCTGGGCGGTGAGCGCGTAGATCGGCACGCCGCAGTTCAGCCTCGACATCCAGAGCGCGGTCGATCCCGACTCGGTGAGGGAGGCGATCGCCTTCACCTTGAGGTGGTAGGCCGTGAAGAGCGCGGCCATCGCGATCGACTGGTCGACCCGCCGGAAGACGCGGTTCAGGAAATCGTTCTCGAGCGTCACGACCTGCGACTTCTCCGCCTCGATGCAGATGCGGTTCATGGCCGCGATCGTCTCCACCGGATACTGGCCGGAGGCCGACTCCGCGGAGAGCATCACGGCGTCCGTGCCGTCGAGCACCGCGTTCGCGACGTCCGAGACCTCCGCGCGCGTGGGCACCGGGCTCGAGATCATCGACTCCATCATCTGGGTCGCCGTGATCGTGAGCTTGTTCAACTCGCGCGCCTGCCGGATCATCCGCTTCTGGAGCGCCGGGACGGCCGCGTCCCCCACCTCCACCGCGAGGTCGCCGCGCGCGACCATGATGCCGTCGCACGCGTTCATGATGTCCTCGAGCGCGGGAATCGCCTCCGCGCGCTCGATCTTCGCGATGAGCATCGCGTGGCCGCCGGCCGCGCGCAGGAGCTCGCGCGCCATGTACATGTCCGCGCCGCTCTTCGGGAACGAGACCGCGACGTAGTCCACCTTCATCTGCGCGGCGGTGCGGATGTCGTCGATGTCCTTGGGGGTCAGCGCCGGCGCGGTGAGCCCGCCGCCCTGGCGGTTGATGCCCTTGTTGTTCGAGAGCGTGCCGCCGTGGCGGGTCACGGTATGGATGCGCGAGCCGTCGACGCCCGTCACGTCGAGCACGATCTTGCCGTCGTCCAGCAGCAGCACGTCGCCCGCGTGCACGTCGCGCGGGAGGTCCTTGTAGTCGAGGCCCACGCCCTCGTGGTCGCCCATCTCGCGCTGCGCGTCGAGGACGAACGGATCGCCCGGCTTCAGCGCCACCTTCCCGTCGCGGAACTTGCCCACGCGGATCTTGGGCCCCTGGAGGTCCGCCATGATGCCGACCGTGCGGCCCACCTTCCGGCAGGTGTCGCGCACGAGCTCCGCGCGCTTCACGTGGTCCTCGGCCGTGCCGTGGGAGAAGTTCAGGCGCACGACGTCCACGCCCGCGGCGAACATCCGCTCGAGGACCGCGGGATCGCTCGACGAGGGGCCCAGGGTCGCGACGATCTTGGTGCTGCGCGCGCTCATCGGGCGGCGACGCTCGGGTTGCCCGATCGCGCGCGCTCCTCGAGGACCTCGACCGCGGGAAGCGTCCGGCCCTCGAGGAACTCGAGGAACGCGCCGCCGCCGGTCGAGATGTAGCCGATGCGGTCCGTCACGCCGTACTTCGCGATCGCGGCGAGCGTGTCGCCGCCGCCCGCGATGGAGAAGGCGGCGGAACCCGCGATCGCCTCCGCGACGGTGCGCGTGCCGGAGCCGAAGGCATCGAACTCGAAGACGCCCACGGGACCGTTCCAGACGATGGTGCCGGCCTTCTCGAGGATCTCCGCGTAGCCCTTCGCGGTCGCGGGCCCGATGTCGAGGATCATGTCGTCCGGCCCCACGTCGCGCGCGGCCTTGACCGTCGCGGGCGTGTCGGCGGCGAACTGCTTGCCGCAGACCGCGTCCTCGGGGATCGGAACGGCCGCGCCGCGCCGCTTCATCATCTCGATGATCGCCTTCGCCTGCCCGGCGAGGTCCGGCTCCGCGAGCGACTTCCCGATCGGAAGCCCCGCCGCGAGCATGAAGGTGTTCGCGATGCCGCCGCCCACGATGAGCTCGTCCACGCGGCCGGCGAGCGACTCGAGGATCGTGAGCTTGGTCGAGACCTTGGATCCGGCGACGATCGCCACCAGCGGCCGCTTCGGGCTCGCGAGCGCGCGGCCGAGGGCGTCGAGCTCCGCGGCGAGGAGCGGGCCCGCGCAGGCGACCGGGGCGAAGCGCGCGATGCCGTGGGTCGTCGCTTCCGCCCGGTGCGCGGTCCCGAACGCGTCGTTCACGTACACGTCGCAAAGCGCCGCCATCTTCCGCGAGAGGGCCTCGTCGTCCTTCTTCTCGCCCTTGTTGAAGCGGCAGTTCTCGAGGAGCACGAGCTCGCCCGGCTTCACCTTCACGCCGTCGACCCAGTTCCTCGCGAGCGGCACGTCGCGGCCCAGGAGCTCGGCGAGGCGCCGCGCCACGGGAGCGAGCGAATCGGCTTCCGAGAACTCGCCTTCCTTCGGGCGGCCGAGGTGGGAGGTGACCATCACCGCCGCGCCCTTCCCGAGCGCCTGCCGGATGCCGGGAAGCGAGGCGCGGATGCGCGTGTCGTCCGTGATCGCGCCGGAATCGTCCTGCGGCACGTTCAGGTCCGCGCGGATGAAGACGCGCTTGCCGGCGAGATCCAGGCCGGCCATCTGCAGGATCTTCGCCACGCTACTTCGCGCCCATCCACGCCATGGTCACGTCGAGCATCCGGTTCGAGAAGCCCCATTCGTTGTCGTACCAGCTCGACACCTTCACCAGCCGGCCCGAGACCTTGGTGAGCGTGGAATCGAAGATCGACGAGCGCGGATCGTGGTTGAAGTCGATCGAGACGAGCGGCGCCTTGTTGTAGCCGAGGATTCCCTTGAGCGGCCCTTCCTCGGACGCCTTCTTCATGACCGCGTTCACCTCGTCCACGGTCGTGTCGCGGGCGGCGATGAACGAGAGGTCCACGATCGACACGTTGATGGTGGGCACGCGGATCGCGTAGCCGTCGAGCTTGCCGTTCAGCTCCGGGAGGACGAGGCCCACCGCCGCCGCGGCGCCGGTCTTCGTGGGGATCATCGACATCGTGGCGGAGCGCGCGCGGCGGAGATCCTCGTGATAGACGTCCGTGAGCACCTGGTCGTTGGTGTACGAGTGCACCGTGGTCATGAGGCCGTTCGCGACGCCGATCGCGTCGTGGAGCGGCTTCACGAGCGGCGCCAGGCAATTGGTCGTGCACGAGGCGTTCGAGATCACCGTCTGCGAGGCCTTGAGCGTCTGGTGGTTCACGCCGTAGACCACCGTCGCGTCCACGTCCTTCCCGCCCGGGGCGGAGATGATGACTTTCTTCGCGCCGCCCTTGAGGTGCGCCGAAGCCTTTTCCTTCGTGGTGAAGAAGCCCGTGCATTCGAGCACGACGTCCACGCCCAGGTCCTTCCACGGGAGCTGCGCGGGATCGCGCTGGGCGACCACGCGGATGCGGTCGCCGTTCACGATCATCTGGTCGCCCTCGACGTCCACCTTGCCGGGGAACTTGCCGTGGGCCGTGTCGTAGCGGGTGAGGTGGGCGTTCGTCTCGGGCGGGCCCAGGTCGTTGATCGCCACGATCGCGAGGTCGTGGGACTTGTTGCTCTCGTAGTGCGCGCGGAGGATGTTGCGGCCGATGCGGCCGTAACCGTTGATGGCGACGCGGACGGTCATGGAGGGTGCTCCAGGCGAGGATCGACGCGGGGGAACCCATATTTTAGCGCATGGCCGGGAAGGGCCATCGCGCCGGGCCTAGGCCGCGACCAGTCCGTTCAGGTCATGCCAGGCGTAGGCGACCTCGGCGAAGGCATGCAGGCCCAGCCGCTCGCGCTTCTCGCCGGCCTCCATCCCGCCCAGCGACTCGTAGAAGAGCCGGGCCCGGTTGGCCTTGAGCACCCAAAGGTAGAACCCGAAGCGGCCGTGGCGCACGAAGTGGCGGGCGCACTCGCGCACGAGCGCGCGGCCCACACCCTGGCGCTGGCGGGGCTGGATCACGTAGAGCGCGTAGATCTCGCACTCGAGGCCTTCGAGGCGGTGGCGCGCCGGGCCGCAGGAGGCGAAGCCGACCGCCTCCCCGTCCATCTCCGCGAGCCACGTGGCCCCTTCCGCCGGGGCCGAGGCGAGCCTTCGCAGCCACGCCGATTGGCTCCGGCGCCCGGTTTCCTCCGAGAGGAAGTCCTGCGGGAGGATGCCGCCATAGGTGGTCCGCCAGCTCTCGCGATGGACCTGGGCCACGGCGGCCGCGTCCGCCGCCGTGGCGAGGCGCACCACCGGCCGCTGCGCGACGCACGGCCCCGGGAGCCCGCGGGCGGCGGGATTATCCGTGGAGGACGCTCCTCACCGCGGCGGCCACGTGCGCGGCGTCGATCCCGAGGTACTTGTAGACCTCGGCGGCGGGCGCGGACTCGCCGAAGCGGTCGAGGCCCACCACCGCGCCTTCGAGCCCCACGTACTTCCGCCAGAAGTCCGTGACGCCGGCTTCCACGGCCACGCGCGGCAGGCCCTTCGGGAGGACGGAACGCTTCCACGCCTCGTCCTGGCGGTCGAAGAGGCTCGTGCACGGCATCGAGACCACGCGCACCGGGATGCCCGCCTCCGCGAGCGATTTCTGCGCGGCCAACGCGAGCGAGACTTCCGAGCCGGTGGCGAGGATCGCCGCCTTCGCGCCGGGAGCGTCCGCGAGGACGTAGCCGCCGCGCCGGATCGCCTCGACCGCTTCCGCCGGGCGCTTCACGAAGGGCACGTTCTGCCGCGAGAGGGCGAGCGAGGAGGGGCCCTCGCGCCGCTCGATCGCCATCGCCCAGGCGACCGCGGTCTCGACCGTGTCGCACGGCCGCCAGACGTCCATGTGCGGGATCAGCCGCAGGCTCGAGACGTGCTCGACCGCCTGGTGCGTGGGGCCATCCTCGCCCAGCCCGATCGAGTCGTGGGTGAAGACGAAGATGTTCCGCGCCTTCATGAGCGCCGCCATCCGGAGGGCGTTGCGCGAATAGTCCGAGAACGTGAGGAACGTGCCGGAATAGGGGATGAAGCCGCCGTGGAGCGCCAAGCCGTTGCCGATCGCCGACATGCCGAACTCGCGGACGCCGTAGTAGACGTAGTTCCCGGCCTCGCGGGCAGTCACGGGCTTCGAGCCGGACCACATCGTGAGGTTGGATCCGGTGAGGTCCGCGGAGCCGCCGAGGAGCTCGGGCATGTGCGGGCCCAGCGCCTCGAGCGCTTGCTGGGAGGCCTTGCGGGTGGCGACCGTCTCGCCCTTCTCGACCGCCTTCGCGATCATGGCCTCGACCGTGGCGCGCCAGTCCGCCGGCAGCTCGCCCGCGATCCGGCGCCGGAACTCCCGCGCGAGCTCCGGGTGCGCGCGCTCGTAGGCCGCGAAGCGCGCGTTCCAGTCGGCCTGCAGCGCGCGTCCCCGCTCGCGGCCGTCCCAGCCCCGGTAGACCGCGTCCGGGATCTCGAAGGGCACCGGGCTCCAGCCCAGCGCCGTGCGCGTGGCGGCCACCTCCGCCTCGCCCAACGCCTCGCCGTGCGCCTTCGCCGTTCCGGCGCGCGTGGGAGCGCCCTTGCCGATGATCGTCTTGCAGCAGATGAGCGTGGGGCGCGAGTCGTCCGCCTTCGCGCGCTCGATCGCGCGCTCGATCGCGGCGGTGTCGTGGCCGTCCACGCCCGCGATCACGTTCCAGCCGTAGGCGGCGAAGCGCTTGGGCGTGTCGTCGCGGAACCAGCCCTCCACTTTGCCGTCAATAGAGATGCCGTTGTCGTCGTAGAGGACGACGAGCTTTCCCAGCGCGAGCGTTCCCGCGAGGGACGAGACCTCGTGCGAAATTCCTTCCATGAGGCAGCCGTCCCCGGCGAAGACGTAGGTGCGGTGGTCGACGATCGCGTGCCCGGGGCGGTTGAACTGCGCGGCGAGGAGCTTCTCCGCGAGCGCGAAGCCCACCGCGTTGGCGAGGCCCTGGCCGAGCGGGCCGGTCGTGGTCTCCACGCCGGGCGTCACGCCCACCTCGGGATGGCCCGGCGTCTTCGAGTGGAGCTGGCGGAAGTTGCGGATCTCCTCGATCGGCAGGTCGTAGCCGGTGAGGTGCAGGAGCGCGTACTGGAGCATCGAGCCGTGGCCGTTCGAGAGCACGAAGCGGTCGCGGTCCGGCCACGCGGGATCGGCCGGGTTGTACCGCAGGAACCGGCGCCACAGCGCCTCCGCGATGTCCGCCATGCCCATCGGCATGCCCGGGTGTCCGGAGTTCGCCTTCTGCACGGCGTCCATCGCGAGGACGCGGATCGCGTTGGCGAGCTCCGCGCGCGGCGCGACGGCGGCGGGAGGCTCGGCCGCTCGGGCGGTTCGATCGGGGATTTGCATGGCGGCTTTCTCGGCGGAGGTCGGGAAAAAAGCGCGGAAAACGCTTGAAAAGGCTTCACGCGGCACGATTTATGCGATTATACTTGCGCACTTTTCACCGCGATATTTTTCGCTTGGGTAAACCTCTGCAAGAAGGATTTCGCCCGCCGCCCTGGGTCTGAGGGCGCCCCGCATCGCGGGTCGCCCGAGGTCGCGCGCGCAGTCCCTCCACTGCGGATCTTTGCTTGGAAGGGGGTATCGGAGTGAAGGGACTGCACATCATCGCTGACCTCTACAATTGCCAGAAGGGCGAGCTGCTGGCCTCGTCCGACAAGCTGCGCGAGCTTTGCGTGGGCGCCTGCAAGGAAGTGGGGCTCACGGTCCTCGGGGACCACTTCTACCAATTCGACGGCGCGGACGGCACCCAGGAAGGCGGGGCCACGGGCGCGGTCGTGCTCGCGGAATCGCACCTGGCGATCCACACCTGGCCCGAGCGGGACGGGGCCACCCTCGACGTGTACGTCTGCAACTACACCGCGGACAACACCGGCAAGGCGGAGGCCGTCTACAAGGCCCTCGTGAAGGCGCTGAAGCCCGGCGACGTGCTGGTCGAGCGCGTGATGCGCGGGAAGGACCTGCCGCTTCGCAAGCGCGTCGCCTGACGCCAAGCGGTGTGTCGGAGAAGATCCTCGAGCGCCTGAACGACGCGAGCGGCGTGTACTTCGAAGGCACGCTCGTCGAGCGCCGGCGCACGCCCTACCAGCTCCTGGAGGTCTACGAGACGCCCGAGATGGGCCGCATCTTCCGGCTCGACGGCTGCAACATGACCTCGGAGCGGGACGAGTTCTTCTACCACGAGAACCTCGTGCATCCCGCGGCGGTCGCGCATCCCGCGCCGCGCCAGGCGCTCGTGATCGGGGGCGGCGACGGCGGCTCCTCGGAGGAGCTCCTCAAGCACCCTTCCATCGAGCGCGTCCACATGGCGGAGCTCGATCCGGACGTGATCGAGGTCTCGCGCGCGCAGTTCGGGCGGGTGCATCGCGGCGCCTTCGACGACCCGCGCCTCGAGGTGACCGTGGGCGACGGGCTCGCGTACCTCCGCGCGACGCGCGCGCGCTACGACCTCGTGGTGATGGACCTCACGGATCCGGTGGGCCCGTCGGCGGAGCTCTATTCGCCGGCCACGTTCGCGCTCGCGCGCGCCGCGATGGCGCCCGGGGCGGCGCTCACGCTCCATATCGGCTCGCCCTTCTCGCATCCGGAGCGCGTGCGCGGCATGCTCGCCAACCTGCGGCAGGTCTTCCCGCGCGTGGCGCCCTATTTCGTCCACATCCCGCTCTACGGCTCGATCTGGGGCTTCGCGTGCGCCTCGGAGACGCTCGATCCGCGCGAGGTCTCCGCCGCGGAGGTGGAGCGCGCGATCGCGGAGCGCCGGCTTAAGGACCTGCAGTACTACAACGGCGAGGCGCATCGCGCGCTCTTCGCGTTGCCGAACTACATCCGCACGCTGGTGGCGTGAGATGAGGGCGCGCAAGTCCTCGGCCCGCGTGACGCTGGTGCTGATCGGCGTCGCCGCGCTCTCGGGGTGCGGGCGCGGCGACGACCAGCGCCGCGACGTCTACGCTTCGCGCGAGGATTGCCTCGCGGATTGGGGCAACAAGCCGCAGGACTGCACGCCGGCGACCGACCCGGACTACCGCGCCCGCCATTTCTTCTACGGGCCGTCCTACATCTACCATTCCGGCGGGAGCGGCTCGACATGGGTGCACACGCCGCGCGCGCTGGGAAGCACGTCGACCCACGCGACCCGCGGCGGCTTCGGGTCCTCCGGCCGGTCCGGCGGGGGCTAGCGGATGCAGCGCGAGTCGCGCATCCCGCGCCCGGACTGGCCCGCGAAGGTCGAGGCCCTGGGCTTCGATTTCCACACGATCGACGGCGCCGTCTACTGGGACGAGCGCGCGTGCTACCGCTTCGACGCGGGCGAGGTCGACAAGCTCGAGGCGGCGACGGCGGAGCTCCAGGAGCGCGCCATCGAGGCGGCCGGCCGCGTGATCGAGCGCGGCGACTACGAGCGCTTCCGCATCCCGGAGCCCTTCCACGCGTTGATCGAACGCTCGTGGAACGCGGACGAGGCGAGCCTCTACGGCCGCTTCGACCTCGCGTGGAACGGATCCGGCGAGCCGAAGATGCTCGAGTACAACGCGGACACGCCCACCGCGCTCCTCGAGGCGAGCGTCGTGCAGTGGTACTGGCTGCAGGACGCGTTCCCCGAGTACGACCAGTTCAACTCCATCCACGAGAAGCTCGTCGCGCGCTGGAAGGAGATGCGCGGAGCGCTTCCCGCGGACGGGCGCGTCTACTTCACGTGCGCGATGGATTCCGCGGAGGACCGCGGCAACCTCGACTACCTGCGCGACACCGCGATGCAGGCCGGGCTCGATCCCCGGCCCATCGACATCGCGGACATCGGCTGGGACGGCACGCGGTTCGTGGACCTGGAGGAGCACGCGATCGCGGCCCTCTTCAAGCTCTACCCGTGGGAGTGGCTGGTGCGCGAGGCGTTCGGCGCGAACCTCCTCGCACCCGGGCTCACCGTGATCGAGCCCCCGTGGAAGATGCTCCTCTCGAACAAGGCGATCCTCCCGGTCCTCTGGGAGATGTTCCCGGGGCACCCGAACCTCCTCGAGGCGAGCTTCGAGCCGGGCCGCTTCGCGACCGACTTCGTGAAGAAGCCGCTCTACTCGCGCGAGGGCGCCAACGTGGCGATCACCGCGGACGGGCGAACGATCGAGGCGCCCGGCGAGTACGGCGAGGAAGGCTTCATCTGGCAGGCGTACGGGGAGCTCGGGCGCTTCGACGGCAACTACGCCGTCATCGGCTCGTGGGTGGTCGGCGGCGATCCCGCCGGCATCGGCATCCGCGAGGATGCGACGCCCATCACGCGGGACACGAGCCGCTTCGTGCCCCACTATTTCGTCTGATCGAGGGAGGGACAGGCATGAGACAGGTGTTCGATTCGTTCGCGGGCTTCGACGATTTCCTCGTGTACCTCGCCGTGTCGCTCGCGTTCCTCGGGCTCTTCGTGGCGATCTACATCCGCATCACGCCCTACCGGGAGCTCTCGCTCATCCGCGACGGGAACATGGCGGCTTCGTTCAGCCTCTCCGGCGCGCTCCTGGGATTCATCGTCCCGCTCTCTGCCGCGGTGCGCTTCAGCGTGAGCCTCGTGGACATGGCGATCTGGGCGGCGTTGGCCCTCGTGGTGCAGCTCTGCGCCTTCGTCGCGGTGAAGCTCATGATCCCCACGCTCGCGCACGACGTGGTGGCGGGGAAGTCCGCGCAGGGGTTTTTCCTCGGGGCCTTTTCGTTGGGCGTCGGCCTTCTCAACGCGGCTTGCATGAGCTACTGAAAGGCATTGGAACCACAGATGAACACAGATGAACACAGATGAGATTCGAAAAGGAATCGCACTGTGGCCATGGGCAGGATGCAGCACCATTCAGAAGCCATCTGTGTTCATCTGTGTTCATCTGTGGTTCCATGATCCTCGCCTGAATCACTTTCCAACTCCCGCAGGATCCAGGCTCGAAATTCATCCAGTAGCGGCGCGCTGCGGGCGGCGATGACCGAGCGGCTCCAGGGCGGCGCGGCCCAGAAGTCGTCGTGTGCGACGGACGCCGCGAAGCCGCCGGCCTCCTCGAAGATGAGCGCTCCCGCCGCGTAGTCCCACATCTTCTGCCCGCCATGGAGCATCACGTCGATGCGCGCGCCGGCGAGATGGCACCAGGAGAGGGCGGAAGAGCCGCTCGTGAGCCGCCGCGCGTAGGGCTTCCGGTGCTTGAGCGGCGCGCGGAGCTTCGCGATCTCGCGCCGCAGGCTCACTTCGGCCACCGCGAGCGCCAGCGGCGGGCCGGATGCGGGGACCACGAGCCGATTACCATCGAGCGCCGCGCCTTCGCCGCGCACCGCGTGGTACGCCTCGTCCGCGATGGGGTCGTACACCGTGCCGAAGACCGGGCGCGCATCGTCCACGAGTGCCACCGAGATCGCGAAGAAGGGAACGCCCGAGCTGAAGTTCTTCGTGCCGTCGAGGGGATCGACGCACCAGTAGCGGCCGCCGCGATCGTGGATCGCGCGCTGGTCCGCGGGATCCATCTCCTCGCCCAGCACCGGCACGGCGCACAGGGCGCGCAGGCGCACGCCGAGCGCATCCTGCGCCGCGAGGTCCGCCTCCGTGACGATGCTGCCGTCGTCCTTCGCGATCGCGGCGACGCGCCGGTAGCGCGGCAGGATCTCATCCACCGCGACGCGGCGCACGGCCTCGATCGCCAGCTCGGCGAAGCGGGCCGTGATCTCCACGTCCCTATGCTAGCATCGGTGGGAACCCGCCCGACCCCGCCATGCCGCTTCCCCGGATCCACTGCGACGTCCGCCTCGGGCCGGGGGCGCAGTTCCCGCTCGCGCCCGAAGCCGCGCAGCACGTCTCGAAGGCGCTCCGGCTCAAGGTGGGCGACGGGCTCACGGTGTTCGACGGCCGGGGCGGCGAGTACGAGGCGGTGGTCCAGCGGATCGACCGCGACCGCGTCGACGTGAAGGTGGGGCCAGCGCGCGAGGTCGAGCGCGAGAGCGCGCTTTCGATCGGCCTCGTCCAGGGCCTTCCCGAGGCGGACAAGATGGACTGGATCATCCAGAAGGCCGTGGAGCTGGGCGTGGCGTGGGTGCAGCCGCTCGCCTGCGACCGCAGCGTCGTGCGCCTGTCCGGCGAGCGGGCGGAGCGGCGCGAGGCGCACTGGCGCCGCGTGGCGATCGCCGCGTGCGAGCAGAGCGGCAGGAACCGCGTGCCGGAGGTCCGCCCGACGCTTTCGTTCCAGGCGTGGATCGGCGCGCCTTCGGAGCTTGCGCGGTGGATGCTGCAGCCGGAGGCGCCGCCGCTCGCGCTCCATGCGCCGCCGGTGGCGCCCATCGAGCTCCTCGTCGGCCCCGAAGGCGGGCTCTCGGACCGCGAGCGCGAGCTCGCACTCCTGCGAGGCTGCGAGCCGCTCTCGCTGGGCCCCCGGGTGCTCCGCACCGAGACCGCGCCGCTCGCCGCGTTGGCCGCCATCCACGCGCTCTGGGGCGACTTCGCGCCCGCACCCCGATAGAATTGCCGCCCATGGCCAAGAGCAACGTCCCCAAGACCGAAGCGTTCGTGAAGTGGTTCCGCGCCGCCACGCCCTACATCCACCAGTGGGGCGGGGCCACGTTCGTGGTCGCGTTCGGCGGCGAGGTGCTCGCGGACGGCGAGTTCCAGCAGCTCACGCACGACATCAACGTGCTCGTGAGCCTCGAGGTGCGGATCGTGCTCGTGCACGGCTCGCGTCCGCAGATCGAGGAGCAGATGCGCCAGCACGGCGTGACCCCGCGCTACGAGGCGAACCGGCGCGTGACGGACGCCCAGGCCCTCGCCTGCGTGAAGGAAGCGAACGGCATCGTGCGGGTCGAGATGGAGGCGCTCCTCTCGATGGAGCTCGCCAACAGCCCCATGTGGGGCGCGGACATCCGCGTCTCGTCCGGCAACTTCGTGACCGCGAAGCCGGTGGGCGTCGTGGGCGGCGTCGACTTCCAGCATACCGGCGAGGTGCGGAAGATCGACGCGGCGGGCATCCGGCGCCGGCTGGACGACCACGAGGTGGTGCTCGTCTCGCCGATCGGCTTCTCCCCCACGGGCGACGTGTTCAACTGCACGCTCGAGGACGTCGCCACGTCGACCGCGATCGCGCTCCAGGCGGACAAGCTCATCTTCCTCACGGAGACCGCGGGCGCGCTCGACGCGCGCGGCCGGCTCCTGGCCGAGCTCACCGTGAAGCAGGCAGCCGAGGTCGCGGCGCGGAACAACCTGCCGGAGGACGTGCAGGTGTACCTCCCCTGCGCGATCCGCGCATGCTCCAACGGTGTGAAGCGCGCGCACCTCATCAGCCGCCACGTGGATGGCGCCCTCCTGATCGAGCTCTTCACGCACCACGGGATCGGGACGATGATCGTGCCGGAGTCGCCGGAGACCATCCGCCCCGCCACGCGCGACGACATGCCGGGCATCGTCCAGATCCTGGAGCCCCTCGAGCAGCAGGGCATCCTCGTGAAGCGCGACCCGCACGAGCTCGAGCGCGAGATCGACCGCTTCTTCGTGATCGCCTCCGAGGGGAACATTCTCGGCTGCGCGGCGCTCTATCCGTACGCCGAGGAGAAGACCGCGGAGCTGGCGGCGCTCGCGGTGAACCCCTTCTACCGCGACGGCGGGCGGGGCGAGCGGCTCCTCGCCTTCGCGGAATCCAAGGCGCGCTCGGCGGGGCTGAAATCGCTCTTCGTCCTCTCGACCCGCACCACGCACTGGTTCATCGAGCGCGGGTTCGTGGAATCGGAGCCGGGACGGCTCCCCGAGGGGCGGCGCGCCCGCTACAACCCGGACCGGCGTTCGAAAGTGTTCGTAAAGGACCTCTAGGGCGGCGGCCTCGTGTAGGCCGTCTCGCCCGCAGATCAAAGGAAACTTATGGCGCGGATGGTGAAATGCATCAAGCTCGGCCGCGAGGCCGAGGGCCTCGACTTCCCGCCGTATCCCGGCGAGCTCGGGAAGCGCCTCTACGACAACGTCTCGAAGGAAGCCTGGAAGGGCTGGCTCGAGCACCAGAAGATGCTCGTGAACGAGAACCGGCTGAACCTGGCGGACGCGCGGGCGCGGAAGTACCTCGAGGAGCAGATGCGGAAGCACTTCTTCGGCGAGGGGGCGGATGCCGCGCAGGGATACGTGCCCAAGGGCTGAAGGCGAGGGAACCACAGATGAACACGGATGAACACAGATGGCTTGTGAACGGAGCTACGTCGTGCCCATGGCCACGATGCGATTCCATTTCGAATCTCATTTGTGTTCATCCGTGTTCATTTGTGGTTTCAATTCCTGCCTAAACAAGGCTACCTCGGGCGCTTGTAGGTCTTCACGCCTTCGGAAGTCGCGAGCAGGAGCACGTCCGCCGGCCGGCGGGCGAAGATGCCGTTGGTGACTACGCCCGGGATCATGTTGATCGCCGTCTCGAGCGCGACGGGATCGAGGATGGTGAGCCCGCGCACGTCGAGGACCAGGTTTCCGTTGTCCGTCGTGACGCCCTGGCGAAGCTCCGGCATCCCGCCCAGCTTCACGAGCTCGCGCGCGACGAAGCTCCGCGCCATCGGGATCACCTCCACGGGCAGCGGAAACTTGCCCAGCACGGGCACGAGCTTGCTCGCGTCCGCGATGCAGACGAACTTCCGGCTCGCCTGCGCCACGATCTTCTCGCGCGTGAGGGCCGCGCCGCCGCCCTTGATCATCGCGAGGTGCTCGGTCACCTCGTCCGCGCCGTCGACGTAGACGTCGCAGCCGTCCGTGTCGTTCAGCTCGCGCACGGGAATGTGGAGCGAGCGCAGCCGCACGGCACTCGCCTCCGAGCTCGCGACCGCCGCCGTGATGCGCGCCTTGCGGGAGGCGAGCGCGTCGATGAAGAAATTGACCGTCGAGCCGGTCCCCACGCCCACGACGGCGTCGTCCTCGACGTAGGCGAGCGCCGCCTCGGCGGCGGCCTTCTTGAGCGCGTTGGAATCCATTCCCGGAGCATACCGCAGCAATGGCCGAGGGCGATGTATCCTTCCGCGATGAAGACGGAAAGCTATCTCGGGAAGATCCTCTCGGCGAAAGTGTACGACGTGGCGATCGAGACGCCCCTCGATCCCGCGCCCGCGCTCTCGCGCCGGCTGGGCAACTCGCTCCTCCTCAAGCGCGAGGACAAGCAGCCGGTGTTCTCGTTCAAGCTGCGCGGCGCCTACAACAAGATGGCGAACCTCCCGCGGGAGGCGCTCGCGCGCGGCGTGATCTGCGCCTCGGCCGGCAACCACGCGCAGGGCGTGGCGCTCGCCGCCCAGCGCCTGGGTGCCCGCGCGACCATCGTGATGCCCGTCACCACGCCGCGCATCAAGGTCGCGGCGGTCGCGGCGCGCGGCGCGAAGGTGGTGCTCGAGGGCGACAGCTACCACGAGGCGTTCCTCCACGCGAAGCGCCTCGCGCGGAAGGGCCGGCTCGCGTTCGTGCACCCGTACGACGACCCGCTCGTCATCGCGGGGCAGGGCACGGTCGGCATGGAGATCCTGCGCCAGCACCCGCACGCCATCGACGCGATCTTCGTGCCGGTGGGCGGCGGCGGGCTCATCGCGGGCATCGCGGCCTACGTGAAGCACGTGGCGCCGCGCACCCGGATCGTGGGCGTGCAGCCGGTCGATTCCGCGGCGATGCGCGAGTCGATGCGCGAGGGGCGGCGGGTGACGCTCCCGCACGTGAATCTATTCGCGGACGGCGTGGCGGTGCGCCAGGTGGGACGCGAGACGCTGCGCCTCTGCCGCGAACTGGTGGACGAGATGGTGCTGGTCGATACGGACGAGATCTGCGCCGCGATCAAGGACGTCTTCGAGGACACGCGCACGGTGCTCGAGCCCGCGGGGGCGGTCTCCATCGCAGGCGCCAAGCGCTGGGTCGCCAAGCGCCGCGCGAAGGGCAGGACGCTCGTGGCGGTCGCGAGCGGCGCCAACGTGAACTTCGACCGGCTGCGCTTCGTCTCGGAGCGCGCGGAGCTGGGCGAGCATCGCGAGGCGGTCCTCGCGGTCACGCTTCCCGAGCGGCCGGGCGCGTACAAGCAGCTCTGCAGCCTGCTCGGGAGCCGCAGCGTCACCGAGTTCAACTATCGCTATGCCCCGGGCCGCGAGGCGCACGTCTTCCTGGGCGTGGCGGTCTCGGGCGCCGAGGAGACGCAGCGCCTGGTCGCGATGCTGGCGCGGCACGGCATTCCCGCGGCCGACCTCTCGGACAACGAGATGGCGAAGCTCCACGGCCGCCACCTCGTGGGCGGGCGCGCGCGCCTCGAGATCCCGGAGGCGCTCTACCGCTTCGAGTTTCCGGAGCGCCCCGGCGCGCTCATGAACTTCCTCGAGCGCATGGGCACCGGCTGGAACATTTCGCTCTTCCACTACCGCAACCACGGCGCGGACGTGGGACGCGTGCTCGTGGGCCTCCAGGTGCCGGAGCGCGACCGCGCGGCCTTCCGCCGGTTCCTGCGCGACCTGGGCTACGACTACGCGGACGAGACGAAGAACCCCGCGTACCGATTCTTCCTGCGGTGAGCGCGCCGCGCGATCCGGGCGCGACACGCGCGGCGCTGGGGGAGGCGGCGCGGCTCTTCGGGGCCGGGCGGATCGCGGACGCGGAAGCGGCCCTGCGCGCCGTCCTCGCGCTCGATCCCGCGGTTCCGGAAGCGCTCGAGCTGCTGGGCGCGGCCTTGGGCGTCCAGGGCCGTCACGCGGAGGCCCTCGAGGTCCTCGACCGGGCGCGCGAGGCGAAGCCGTCCTCCGCGAGCGTTCGCCACAATCGCGCGCAGGCGCTCCTGAACCTCGGGCGCGCGGCGGAAGCCCTCCCGGAAGTCGAGCGCGCGGTGAAGCTGAAGCCCGGGGACGCAGGATCGTGGCATCTCCTCGGGAACGTGCAGGCGGCGCTCGGCGATCGCGCTGCGGCCGAGCGCGCCTACGCCCGCGCGCTCGATGCGAACCCGTCGTTTCCCCAGGCGCACTACAACCTCGCGCTCCTGCGGCAGGGAGCCGGCCGGCTCGAGGAGGCGATCGCCGGCTACCGGCGCGCCATCGCGCTCGAGCCGCGCTTCGCCCCGGCCCACAACAACCTCGCCAACGCATTGAAGTCCATGGGGCGCGCGGACGAGGCGCTCGCGCATTACGCCGAGGCCGTGCGGATCGCCCCGCGTCTTGCCGACGCGCTCTCGAACTACGGCACGGCGCTTCGCGAGGCGAGCCGGTTCGACGAGGCGATCCCGCTCCTCGAGCGCGCCGCGGCGCTGAGCCCCGGCTCGCCCGCGGTGCTGAACAACCTCGGCATCGCGTACCACGAGCGCAATCGCGACGCGGAGGCCGTGCCGTGCTACCGGCGCGCGCTCGATCTCGCGCCCGGATACACGGACGCGCGCAACAACCTCGGCAACGCGCTCGCGGCGCAGGGCGAGGAACGCGAGGCGGTCGAATGCTACCGGGCGGTGATCGCGCAGGCGCCGGACCATCCGGACGCGTACAGCAATCTCGGGCTCGTGCTGCAGGAGCGCGGCCACGTGGAAGAGGCGATCGAGCTCTACCGGCGCGCGCTCGAACGCCGGCCCGACCACGCGGATGCGCTGAGCAACCTCGGATACCTGCTGCAGGAGCAGGGCCGGCTGGACGAGGCGCTCGACTACTACCGCCGCGCGCTCGCCGCGAACCCGAAATCCGCGCGGGCCGGCTACAACCTGGGCCTCGCCCTCATCGTCCGGCGCGATTTCGAGGCGGGATGGAAGCTCCACGAGCTGCGGTTCGAGACCACGCCGCCCATCGCGATCCCGCGGCGGATGCCCATGCCGATGCTCGCGATGGAGGACCTGGCTGCGCCGCAAAGGATCGCGGTGTGGCGTGAGCAGGGTGTGGGCGACCAGCTCCTCTATTCCACGCTCCTCCCGGAGCTCGCGGCGCGCGGACAGGAATTCGTGCTCGAGGCGGATCGCCGGCTCACGGCCGCGTTCGCGCGCGCGCATCCGTCCTGGACCGTCGTGGCGCCGGACGCGTCCGAGGCGGCTTTCGCGAAATGCACGCGGCACATCGCCGTCGGATCGCTCCCGATGTGGCTCCGGCCGACGCTCGCGAGCTACGACGCCCAGCCGCGCGCGCTCCTGGCGGCCGACCCCGCGCGCGTGGCCGCGTATCGCGCGCGCATCGGGAAGCCCGGCACGCGCGCCGTCGCCATCTCGTGGCGAAGCTTCCAGCCGAAAGGGCGGGGGTACGTGCAGCGCAAGAAGTCCGCGGGCCTCGAGGCTTTCCTCCCGCTTTCGCGGCGCGCGGACCTTCGCCTCCTCGACGTGCAGTACGGCGACACGAAGTCGGAACGCGAGGCCTTCGCGCGCGCGGGTGGCCGGCTCGAGCGCTTCGACGAGCTGGATCTCTTCGACGACCTGGACGGCGTGATCGCCGCGATCGAGGCGTGCGACCTCGTGGTCACGACAAGCAACGTGACCGCGCACCTCGCGGGCGCGATCGGGAAGGAGACGCTCCTCGTCTATCTTTCCGCGAACCCGCCGTTCCATTACTGGGTGCCGCGCGACGACGGGCGATCGCTCTGGTATCCGTCGGTGCGGATCGTCACGGCGCGGGAGCTCGACACGTGGCAGAAGGCGTTCGCGCGGATCGGGGCGCTCCTGGATGCCGCGCCGCACGAGACGATGCGATGACGGCGCGAGACGGGCTGCGGAAAGGGTGGGCGGCGTTGCCGGTCGCGCTGCGGGCGGTCGTCGCCGGCATCCTCATCGCGCTCGTCGCCGCCAACGTCTGGCCCGCGCTCCTCCTCGCCCTCGGGGTGCCGCTCGCTTCCATCCTCGAAATGCTTTTCCTGGCGGCCTACGTGTGGTGGGCGCGCGGCGGAGGCATGCCGCGGGGAACCAGCACCGCGCGGAGCATCGCGTTCCGAAGCCGCAAGCTCTCGTCCCGGCAATGGCTCTGGGGCCTCCTCGCCGCGCTCTCCTTCGGCGTGACGATTCACGCGGCGATCGTGCTGTTGTTCCGCTTCACGCCGTACCCGATCGATGCGTTCCGGCGCGGCTACGATTTTTCCTTCATTCCGTCGCCGTCCCTGCGGTGGATCGCCGTCGTCGTTTCGGCTGCTTCCGCGGGCATCTGCGAGGAGACGGGCTTCCGCGGCTACATGCAGCAGCCGATCGAGGAACGGCACGGCGTGCCCGTCGCCATCCTCGTCTCCGCATGCGTGTTCATGCTCGTGCATCTCGGCAAAGGATGGGCGACGGCCGGCATGGTCCCGATTGTTTTCGGCGCCGGGATCCTGCTCGGGCTTCTCGCGTGGTCCTCGCGATCCCTGGTTCCCGGCATGGTGGGCCATGTCGCGATGGACATCGGCTTGTTCGCGTACTGGTGGACGGGGATCGCGGGCACCTTTGCCCTGCGCCCCATCTCCGAGACGGGCGTCGACCCGCCATTCCTCATCGCCTGCGCGGTCTTCGCGGCGTCCCTCTGCGTGGTTCTGGGTTCGATGGCGCAGCTGCGCCGGGTCCGCGGCTAGGGGGATCGCTCTGGTACCCTTCCGTGCGGATCGTCGCGCCCGGGCCAAATCCAGGAGGTCATCATGGCCAGCGAACCCATCGTGCTCGGTTTCATGACCCTCCTCTTCGACATGGGGGGCGGCGCGGGCGTGGCGGCGTCGGAAGACTGACGCCGATGCCGATCGAGCACGGGCTTGCGCTATTGATCTTCATCGGGCGCCTGGGCGACGTCCTCAGCACGAATTTCGTGACGCCGACGCTGGTCCTGGAGGCGAATCCGCTCGTCCGGCGCTTCAAGCGCCCCGCATACGCCCTCGGTTTCCTCCTGTGCCTGGTCCCATACTTCGACGTGAACCTGGGCGTCATGACCGCCGTCCCCTTCCTGCTGGTGACGGCGTCGAATCTCAGCCGCGCGTGGATGGCTCGCCTCTTGGGCGAGCGCGAGATGCAGGCGCTCTTCCTCCGCGCGGCCTCCCGCGGCTCGCTCGGGATGGCGCTTTGGCTCGCGTGGGGCGTCGCCGCCTTCTTCGCGCTCGCGGCGAGCATCCTGTGGTGGCTCGCGGCCGACGACGCGATCGCCTGGTACTTTGGAACGGGATTGGCGCTCTACGGGCTCATCTTCGCGCTGCACGCGAGCTTCGCCTTCGTGCGCTTGTTCGGCTCGACGCGAGCGCAACGCGAAACGCGGGCATGAAAAAGGGGCTGCGCGCGGCAGCCCCTCGGGAATCGTTGGTGCTGTTGAGTGGATTCGAACCACCGACCTACTGATTACGAATCAGTTGCTCTACCAGCTGAGCTACAACAGCACGCGAACCCGTAATTCTACAAGAAAAGAAGGGCCGGGGGATCGCCCCGGCCCTGCGTTGCGCCTCGCGCCGCGCGGTCTACTTGTCGCCTTGCGGGTACCAGTAGACGCGGGAGCGCTTCTGCTTGATCGGCACCGGCGGCTGCTGCGCGCCGATCGGCGAGCCGGAGCCCGTCGTGAGGTCGATGCCGCCGATCAGGAGCGGGATGGTCCGCGTGGTGCCGTCCGGATTCTTCACCGGCACGATGCCGATCACGGGCGAGGGCGGGAGGCCGCCGCCGGTGAAGGCACCCGAGCGCGAGCCGCCGCACAGGCCGCCGGTTCCGACCACTCCGGACGCATTCAGCACGTTGACCGCGTAGCCGCGCGCCTCGCCCAGGTTGGTCGAGCACACGTTTTGCGTGGCCACCGGCCGGTTCGTGCTCCAGAACACCGTGCCCCCGAAGATCACGGACGACGTCACTGTCTGCTCGCCGGTGCCGGCGGCGAGGTCCATGAACCACCCGGTCTGGTTGTTCGCGAGCACCGTATTGCAGTCCGTGGCGGTGGTGAAGTTGGCCATGCTCGGGCCATCGAGGTTGATGTTGGTCGTCGCCGAGAAGCTGTCGAAGAACGTGTAGAAGCGGTTCAGCACCGGCGTCGTGTACGGATAGTTGCTGATGAGCGGACGCTCGCGGTCCCCGGAGCCGAGCGCGATGATCACCTGGTTCGAAAGCGCGAGGGCGGACGGGCCGAAGAGGAACTTGCGCCCGGCTCCGGTCGTGCTCGCGACCTTGGTGATCGTCCACGAGCCCGGGGGGCGCGCCGCGATCGTCGCCGGATCCACGAAGTCGATCCGGTAGAGGTTCCCGCCCGTGTCGCCGACGTAGGCATGGTCCGCCTTGCCGTCGAAGTCGCGGTCGACCAGGGTCACGTCGCCCGGCACTGCCCGGTCGGTGTCGAAGGTCCTGATGATGGCGCCCGTGTCGGCGTCGATCACATAGACGTGGGCCCCCTTCTCGGTGCCGACGGTGCAGGTGGGGTTCCTCGTGTCCGCGTCCTCGCAGGCGTCATACCCGCCGCCCATCACGATGATCGGGTTGTTGCCGCTGTTGTAGCCCTTCGCGAAGCCGACGTTCGCGCCGGACCAGGTCTGTCCGATCCCGCTCGCGCCCGTGGAGCACCCGAGATCGTCCGCGAGGTCCGGGCATCCGAACGACCACTTGATCGAGGGCGTCGTCGTGGTCACGTCGAACGCATAGAGCATCCGGCCGCCGCGGCGCATGGTGGGGTAGATCCACACCTTGCTGTTGTCCGCGTTCTGGAAGATCCCGGAGGCGCCGTCGAAGAAGTAGTCCTTCCGCGCGTTCGGATTGGGATCGTCCACGTTCGGATACGTGATGTCCGGCGAGTTGTTGAAGAGCCGCAGGAGCTTCGAGTGGTGCTCGGGTGCGATGAAGGACCAGAGCTCCTTGCCCGTGGCCGAATCGATCGCGCGGAAGGGCCCGTCGTTGGCGCCGTAGTAGATCACGACGCCGCGGGTCCCGCCGTAGTTCACCGGCAGCGGCCGCGAGTGCGCGATGTCGCCGTGGATCGAGGGGCGCGGCTCCGTGAGGTTCGTGTCCAGGTTCTCGTCGTTCACGTCCTTCCCGAGCGTGTAGTCGATGAGGGGCTGCTCGGTGGTGGCCGTCGCCCCGGTGCGGGTGATCGGCGCCGTGGTCGCGCTGAACGGAACCAGCAGGTTCGTGAAGCTCGCGCTCTCGGTGTACATCGTGCGGCTCACCGTGAAAGGCGCGACCGCGCTGGGATTGTTGCCGCGCCTCACGACTTCCGCCGCGCCGCCCTTCTCCACCACGGCGCCGTCCGGAAGGTCCGAGTTGCTGCTGTTGGGCACGAGCGAGCACGTGCCGGCGCTCGCGGGCGAGAACGCCCAGTAGCTGCCGCTGTCCTTGGTCCAGAAACTCTGCGCGCAGGGCTGCAGGAAGCCCGTGGTCGTCGAGACCGCGGCATTGCCCAGCGAGTCGCCCAGCACGGCATTGTTGCCCGAGAGGACGATCTGGTACTGCTTGAGGTTCCCGAACCAGCGCGGGTGGGTCTTCGGGTCCGGCCGGAACATCCCGATGTAGACCTGGTTCGCGTTCTGCGAGCGGTTGGTCGCGTTGATCGGGAGGCTCGCCGAGGCGAAGACCGAGTTCACCGCCTGGATGTTGATGAGGATGTTCTCGAGGGCCGCGAGGATGTCCGCGGTGCTGTGCACCGGGAAGTACTGCCCGCCGCCCTTCGGGTTGTTGGCGCCCGCGTAGCCGGCCATCGCCTGGAGGAGCGAGGTCTGGACGAGGTCCTGGTGCGCGAGGTAGGCGTCGAGCGTGAAGATCTGCGCGTTCTGCCGGCCCGGCACGGCGTTCATGTCCGTGAGGAAGAGGTAGTGCGAGTAGCTCGCGGAGAGGTTCGCCTTGTTGCCGATCGGTCCGGGCACGGCCGGGTTGCCGTTCACGTTCGTGAGGAGCGTCGGTCCCAGCACCTGGCTGGGATAGCCGTTCCCGATGAAGATGATGAAGTTCTTCGCGCACGAGTCCGAGCCGTCCGCGTTGAACGGCGTGTTGTAGCGCGTCTTGCTGCCATCGGTGAAGGCCGCCGGGTCCGCCTTGGGGTCGGGGCCCGCATAGACGAAGTTGCCGAAGTGCGTCGCGTCCGTGATGTAGGGCGTGGGCGTCGAGTCGTTGAACGCGTGGGCCGGGTCGGTATAGCCGCCGAAATAGTGGAACGCCTCCCAGAGCGCCGCCTCGTAGATCGTGGAGGCGGCGTTGGTCTCCTCGGTGGCGCTGCTGAAGTTGGCGAGGATGCAGTTGGGGCCGCCGGTGATGCTGTTCGTGCTGGGGCACGCGGTGCCCGTGGGCTTGCCGAGGATCAGCTCCTTGAACGCGGCCCGGTTCGCCGGGTTGCTCATGCCGCGGATGTGGTAGCGCACGTAGGCGCCCGTGGTGGTCCCGGCGTTCGAGAACATCATGAGGCCCAGGTTCATCTTCTCGACGATGAAGGGGCTCGAGGTATCGGCCGGGTTCACGTGCGCGTCCATCAGGGCCGCCAGCGCCTGGAGCTCGGACTGGCCCTGCTTGCCGCCGGGCCACGCCTGGTCGTTCCGGTTCCAGTTCGCGCTGTTGTCCAGGACGATGAGGACGTTCGGCGCGGGTCCGCCGGAGCCGGCGGTGAAGAGGTCGATGTCCTCCCCGAGAGCCGGCAGTGTCCCGAGGGACATCGCCGCGAGGGCGCTCACGCAGAGGTTACGAAGGAAGAGTCGTTTCACGGGTGCCTCCGATCAAAGGGGGGACGGCATCACGGGCAGTTGTTGGCGAGGTCGAGCTGCTTCATGCGGATGTTCACGCCCTGGACGGCGGTCACGTTCACGTCCGAGTTCGCGACGGTCGCGCCGCTCGCGAGCGTCTGGGCGGTGATGTTCCAGACGGCGGCTCCGCAGAGCGAGTCGCCGGTCGATGCGGCGCCGGCCACGCCTTCGGTCTGCGACTGGCCTTGCAGGCAAGCCACGTCCTCGGCGGTCGGCGAGTTGATCACGAGCTCCTGCACCTTGATCGCGCGGGCCTGGACGCACGCCGGGATCGGGGTGAGGGTGGTGGTGAGGTCGGGCACGCCGTCGCCGTTCAGGTCCGTGCAGACGGTGTTCTGCACGCCGTTGCACGGATTCGGGATGGCATCGGTAGGAGTCACGGCGAACTGCGTCGTGCTGATCGCCTGCTCGAGCGTCGCGTTCGTGGCGTTCATCGCCTCCGAGCGCACCTGCATGTTGCCGACCATCCGCAGGTTGGTGACGGAGGTGTTCATCGCGCTCAGCGCGAAGAGCGTGAGCATCACGAGCATCACGAGCGTCACGAGGAGCGTCACGCCGCGCTGGCGTTCGAAACGGCGGTTCATGGCGTCTCCCTCCTCTGGGCCGGGTTCGCGATGCGGACGAGCCCCGTGTAGACGTGGCGGTGGTAACTATCGCCGGGGGTGAACGTGACGGCCGCGCCGGCCGCGTCGACGCCGAGCGTGTACGTCTTCGCGTCGGTGTAGTTCACGGACGGATCGATGTTGCGGGAAAGGAGGTAGATCCGGGCGGTCATCACGTTCATCCAGTTCAGGACCGCGCTGCAGCCGGTGGCGCAGGTATAGGTCGTGGGGTTCGCCGTGTAGGCGTCCGGGAGCCCATCGCCGTCGATGTCGATGCCGTACTCGATGTTCAGCTGCTCGATGCCCTCGACCAGCGGGGTGTCGATGAAGCCCGCGCCGGTGAAATCGCGGCGCTTGAGGGTCGGCATCGCGACGCCGGCGCCGTTGTCGTTCGAGATGTAGTAGATCCGCACGAAATACTGGCGCTGCCCGGCGAGGGTCGCGCAGTCGCGAAGGTGCAGCGTGTACGCGGCGGTGCCCTGCAGCCCGAAGACGTACGGCGTCGCCGCCTGCTCCGTGGAGCATTTCGCCACCTGCAGGTAGGGGAAGCCGTTCTGCGTCGCGGGACAGCCGGCCACACCGGCCTCGCACGCCGCCACGCGCCGCACGACGAGGACGTCCGTGCCGGGCCGGAGGTTCGGCAGCGTGCAGGTGACGGGCACGCCGCCGCCGTTGTCGTAGCCCTGGACATGGAGGCGGAAGGCGAGCGCCCAGTCGCTGGGCGTCGTGGAGCACGGGTCGACGAGCGCGGTGGGGGCCGGCACCGAACGGGTGTCCAGCTCGCCGTAGAAGCCCGCGAGGCGCAGGTCGCCCTCGAGGATCTCCATGGCGAAGCGCCCGTTCTCGATCTGGCGGCTGTTCCGCTCGAGCTCCTCGCGCGTCCGGCTCGAGTTCGCGAAGATCGTGGCGAGACCCGCCATGATGATGAGGCCCAGCGTGATGGCGATCATCAGCTCGACCAGCGACAGGCCCGCCTGCCGTTCCCGCGGCAGAAGCGCGCGGCGATCCGTTCCTCTCATCGCGGGGTTCCTCATGGCGTGGTGCAATTGCCCGTGATCGGGTCGTTCTGGAGGCATCCGATGACGACCGTGGCCGTCACGGCGCGGCGAAGCGCGTCGTTCGCCCCGTACAGGCCCTGGCCGCAGGCGCTGCCCGGGGCCTTGGTCGCGACGGTGCCCTGCCAGGTGACCGTCACCTGGAAGACGCGCGGCATCGTGGGGCTCACGTTGTCGATGCAGCCGCGCGCGCCGATCATCGCGCCCACGGAAAGGCCGTTGTTCGATTCGGAGGCGCCGATGAGCGAGTTGTTCCACTCGCAGAGGTCGAGGGCCGCGCCGGTCTTGCCCGCGCAGGCGATCGCGCCCTGGTCGGTTCCCCAGACGGTCCCGTCGGCGTAGCTCATGGAGTTCTTCCGGTTGGCGCTGATGCGGTCGACCATGTCCTGCAGGATCTCGACCGCCTGCGCCCTCTGGAAGGACTCGACCTCGACCTGGCCCGCCTTCGCCTGGAGGCCGGCGAGCCCGAGGAGCCCGATGATCACGATGATGACCGCGACCAGCACTTCGATCATGGTCGCGCCGCGCGCGCGGCGGGGGTGGGCGATCAGCATGCCGACTCCTTCGATACGGGGCGCCCGCTCAGGTCCACCGAGACG
>DATAMY010000096.1:0-10027 GCA_036266535.1 Usitatibacter sp.
CCGCTCGAGAACGTCCTCGCGCGCCTGAAGCCCTGGCTCGAGGACGCCTCGAAGCTCAAGGTGGGGCAGAACTCGAAGTACGACCGCCACGTCTTCGCGAACTACGGCATCACGGTGCGCGGCGTGGTGCACGACACGCTGCTGCAGGCCTACGTCCTCGAAAGCCACCAGCGCCACGACATGGACGCGCTCGCCACGCGCTTCCTCGGCGCGAGCGGGCTCCTCCAGTACACGGACGTGGCGGGCAAGGGCGCGTCCCAGATCCCGTTCGACCAGGTGGACGTGAAGCGCGCGACCGATTATTCCGCGGAGGACGCGGACGTGACGCTCCAGCTCCACGGGGCGCTCTGGCCGCGGCTCGAGCGCGAGGAGAAGCTGAGACGCATCTACGCGGAGATCGAGATCCCGGTCGCGGGCGTGCTCCTCGCGATGGAGCGGAACGGCGTGCTGATCGACGGCGCGTTGCTCGCGCGGCAGACGCAGGAGCTCGCGCAGAAAATGCTCGACCTCGAGCGCAAGGCCCACGAGCTCGCGGGGGGCCCCTTCAACCTGGGCTCGCCCAAGCAGCTCTGCGAGGTGCTTTTCGATCGCCTGAAGCTCCGCACGATCAAGAAGACGCCGACGGGCGCGCCCTCGGTGGACGAGGAGGTCCTGGAGAAGCTCGCGGCGGACCATCCGATCTGCGCGGTGCTCCTAGAGCATCGCGGCGTCGCGAAGCTCAAGAGCACGTACACGGACAAGCTGCCGCGCATGGTGCATGCGAAGACGGGCCGCGTGCACACGAACTATGCGCAGGCGGTCGCGGTCACGGGAAGGCTCTCGTCGACCGATCCCAACCTCCAGAACATCCCGGTGCGCACGGCCGAGGGGCGGCGGATCCGCGAGGCGTTCATCGCGCCCCCGGGCTCGAAGATCGTGTCGGCCGACTACTCGCAGGTGGAGCTGCGGATCATGGCGCACCTCTCCGGCGACAAGAGCCTCCTCGACGCGTTCTCCAAGGGCGAGGACGTGCACCGCCACACGGCCTCCGAGGTCTTCGACACGCCGCGGGATCAGGTGACGAGCGAGCAGCGCCGGTACGCCAAGGTCATCAACTTCGGCCTGATCTACGGCATGAGCGCCTTCGGCCTCGCGCAGAACCTCGACATCGAGCGCGCGGCGGCGCAGAGCTACATGGAGAAGTACTTCACGCGCTATCCCGGCGTCGCGGGGTACATGGAGAGGACGCGCATGGAGGCCCGCGAGCGGGGCTACGTCGAGACGGTCTTCGGGCGGCGCCTGTGGCTGCCGGACATCCGCTCGTCCAACCAGCAGCGCCGGCAGGGCGCCGAGCGCCAGGCGATCAACGCGCCGATGCAGGGCACGGCCGCGGACCTCATCAAGATGGCGATGATCGCGGTGCAGGGCTGGATCGAGCGGGAGAAGCTCGCGACCAAGCTCGTGATGCAGGTGCACGACGAGCTCGTGCTCGAGGTCCCGGATGCCGAGCTCGAGCGCGTGAAGCCCGAGGTCGAGAAGCTCATGACGGGCGTGGCGAAGCTGGACGTCCCGCTGGTGGTCGAAGCGGGCGTCGGCCCCAACTGGGAAAAGGCGCACTGATGGCGAGCGCGGCGGACGCGGCGCGCAGGCTCCAGGCGGGCGAGCTGGTCGCGTTTCCCACGGAGACCGTCTATGGGCTGGGCGCGGACGCGACGAACCCGGACGCGGTGGCGAAGATCTTCGCGCTCAAGGGCCGGCCGGAGGCGCATCCGGTGATCGTCCACATCGCGGATCCGCTGGCGCTCGAGCTCTGGGCGCGGCACGTGCCCGCCAACGCGCGGAAGCTCGCGGACCGCTTCTGGCCCGGCCCGCTCACGATGATCCTGCCCAAATCGGCGCGCGTCCCGCCGGCCGTGACCGGCGGCCAGGACACCGTCGGCATCCGCTGCCCGTCGCATCCGGTCGCCCAGGAGCTGCTCCGCGAGTTCGCGCGCGTCGGAAGCGGCGGCGTGGCGGCGCCCTCGGCGAATCGCTTCGGGCACGTGAGCCCCACCACCGCGCAGCATGTGCGGGACGAATTCGGCGCTGCGGTCGAGGTGCTCGACGGGGGCCCGTGCGAGGTGGGCCTCGAATCGACCATCGTCGACGTCTCGCGCGGCGCCCCGGTGCTCCTTCGGCCGGGCGCGGTGAGCCGCCGAGACATCGAGTCGGTGCTCGGGATCGCGCCGGCGGAGCGCGATGCGGCGTCCCCGCGCGCCTCCGGAACGCTCGCCGCGCACTATGCGCCGCGCACGCCGCTGGCACTCGTCGACGCGAATGCGCTCGAGGCGGAGCTCGCGAAGGCGGGCGCGGCCGCCGTCCTCGCGCTGCGCGAGCGGCCCGCGCGGGCGCAGGCCACGCGGTGGATCCACGCGCCCGGGGACCCGATGCATTACGGCCACGACCTCTACGCCAACCTCCGCGCGTTGGACGCGAGCGGCGCCGCCCGCATCGTGGTCGAATCGCCGCCCGCGCTTCCGGGCTGGGAAGCGGTGAACGACCGGTTGAAGCGCGCCGCGGCGGGCGCCCTCGGCGAGGCGCCGTAGCGATGGCGATGCGAGCCGCGGCGCGGATGCTGGCGGTCGTGGCGCTCCTCGGGGCGCCCCTCGCCGCGGCGGCGCCGGGCGTGAAGCTCACCGAAGTCGCCTCCGGCCTCGTGCTGCCCGTCTCGATCGCGAGCGCGCCCGAGGAATCGAGTAGGGGATCCGACCGGCTCTACGTGGTCGAGCAGCGCGGGCGCATCCGCATCGTCCAAGACGGCAAGGTCTCGCCCACGCCTTTCCTCGACGTGGGCGGCCTCGTCGCCGTCGATTTCGAGCGCGGGCTCCTGGGGCTCGCGTTCCATCCGGATTACGCGAAGAACCGCGCGTTCTACGTCTACTACACCGCCGCGCACACGGGCGCCCTTACGGTCGCGCGGTTCCTGCGGGACAAATCGCATCCGGATCGCGCCGATCCCGCGAGCCGCGAGGTCCTCCTTTCGATCCCGCATCCGGATACCGCGAACGACAACGGCGGCCAGCTCGCGTTCGGGCCGGATGGCCTGCTGTACATCGCGACGGGCGACGGCGGGGGTGGCAAGGACCGCCGCGGCAACGGGCAGAGCACCGGCACGCTCCTCGGCAAGATCCTGCGGATCGCGGTGGACGGCGGGACGCGCTATTCGATCCCGCCGGATAATCCCTACGCGAAGGGCTCGTGCCTCGCCGGCCGCTGCCCCGAGGTGTTCCACTACGGCCTTCGCAACCCGTGGCGATTCTCGTTCGATCGCGCGACGGGCGACCTCTACATCGCGGACGTGGGCGAGGACGACTGGGAGGAGATCGACTACCTCCCCGCGCGCACGCCGGGCGGCGCCAACTTCGGCTGGGGAATTTTCGAGGCGGATGCCTGTTTCAACGATACGTACTTCGGGAAGCCGGGCGCCTGCGCCGCGCTTCGCGGGCAGGTCCGGCCGGTGGTGAAGTACGACCACGGGCACGACGGCGCGACGGCCGTCGTGGGCGGATACGTGTACCGCGGCACGCGAATCCCGGCGCTCGCGGGCCGCTACGTGTACGGCGACTACGCGACCAAGCGCGTGTGGACGGCGTGGCGCGAGGACGGCCGGTGGCGTTCGGAGCCGCTCGTGGTCCCGCCGCAAGTGAAGGCTATCTCGTCGTTCGGAGAGGACGGGAAGGGCGAGCTCTACCTCGCCGATCTCGGCAATGGCAAGATCCTGCGTTTCGACCCCCAGCCTTGAAAGGTTCCCCCATGGGCGCTGCAACGAAATTCCTGGCCGCCGTCTTCGCGCTCGTCGCGCTGGAAGGCTGCGCGCCGCTCATAACCCAGAGCCCCGGCGAGGGCCTCTCGCCCGTGAACGCGGTCGCGGACGGCGAGGACAAGCACGTGATGCTCTTCGGCCACGACGTCGTGAGCTACTTCACGGACCACCACCACCAGCCGGGCTCGCCCGCGATCAAGTCGGTGTACAAGGGCGTGACCTTCCGCTTCGCGACAGCCGAGCACAAGGCGATGTTCGACGCGGCGCCCGAGAAGTACATCCCGCAGTTCGGCGGCTACTGCGCCGACGGCCTCGTCTACGCGATCCCGTGGGGCGGGGACGCGGACACGTGGGAGATCTTCGACGGGAAGCTCTACATCTTCGGCGGCAAGGGCTCGCACGACGCGTTCATGCTCGACGTGCCGCGGAACCTCAAGCTCGCGCACCACTACTGGGACACGGAAGTGAACGGCTCGAACGCCTTCTTCCAGCGCGCGAAGCGCCTCATCTTCCGGGTGCCGCACTACAAGACCGGCAAGGAGCTCGCGGAAGAGGTGGCCCGCGCGAAGAACGCGACGAAATAGCGCCTACATCATCTTCATCGCGCGCGGGAGCCAGAGCGTGAGGTCCGGCCAGTAGGTCACGATCACGAGGAAGACCAGCATCGTGAGGAGCCACGGCATGACCGCCTTCGTGAGCTCCGTGATTCCCAGTCGCGAGATGCCGGAGGCCACGTAGAGGTTCAGGCCCACCGGCGGGTGGCACAGGCCCACCTCCATGTTCACGTCGATGAGGATCCCCAGGTGGACCGGGTTGATGCCCAGGCTCACCGCGGTCGGATACAGGATCGGCGCCATGATGAGGATGATGGACGAGGGCTCCATGAAGTTGCCCGCGACGAGCAGCATCACGTTCGCGATGAGGAGGAACTCGACCCAGGAGAGGTGCTTCGCGAGGAACCAGTGGGCGAGCTCGTTCGGGATGTTCTCGTTGGTGAGGATGAACGAGAAGAGCACCGCGTTCGTGATGATGTAGAGGAGCATCGCGGACGTGTTGGCGCTCTTGAGGAGCACCTGCGGCACGTCGCGCATCTTCAGGTCCTTGTAGACGAAGACGGACACGAAGAACGAGTAGATCGCGGCCATCGCCGCGGCCTCGGTCGCGGTGAAGATGCCCGAGTAGATGCCGCCGATGATGATCACCACGAGCATCAGGCCCCAGATGCTGCGGCGGAACGCCCGCCAGCGCCCGAGCCAGTCCTTGCGCTCCATCCGCGGGTAGTTCCGCTTCCTCGCGATCCACCACGTCACCGTGCAGAGCATGGTGGTGAGCATGATCCCCGGAAGGAGCCCCGCCACGAAGAGCGCGCCGATGGAGGTGTTGGTCGCGATCGCGTAGATCACCTTCGGGATCGAGGGCAGCATGAGGATGCCGAGGGAGCCCGCGACCGTGATCACGCCCGCGCCGAAGCGCATCGGATAGCCGTTCCTCACCATCTCCGGGAGGATGATCGAGCCGATCGCCACCACGGTCGCCACGCTCGAGCCGCAGACCAGCGCGAACATGGCGCAGGCGACGATGCCGGCCAACGCGAGGCCGCCGTGGAAGTGCCCGACGACCGAAGTCGCGAAATCGATCATCCGGCGCGCGACGCCGCCGTGGGTGAGGAAGGTGCCGGCCAGGATGAAGAACGGCACCGCCATGATCTCGAACCTCTCGATGCCGGTGAAGAGCTTCAGCCCCACCGCCGCGATCGGCACGTTGGTCATCGTGAAGAGGAAGATGAGCACGGTGAGGCCCAACGCGATCGAGATCGGCATCCCGGTCAGCATCAGCGCGACCAGGATCGCGAAGATGATGCCGGCGTTCCCCAGCGCGGCGATGCCGAGGAGGAGGATCGCGACGAGCGTCAGCGCCGTCGCGGCCTGCCGGGTGTTCATGACCTTCGGGATGAGGATCGCGCTCATCGTGCCGGCGCTCCGGCGGGCGCGGATGCGAGGACGACCGCATCCTTGTCCACGCCCTCCACATGCGCCGCGTCGTGGTGCGGGAGCTCGCCCGTCCTCAAGAAGCTCCACGCCACCTGCAGGAAGCGGAACGACATGAGGTAGGAGCCGCAGGGGATCGCCAGGTACACGATCCACATCGGGGCCTCCAGGTCCGGGGACGTCTGGTCGGTGTGCGCGAGCTCGTAGACGAAGCGCACGCCGAGGGTGCCCACGACGCCGGTGAAGAAGGCGCCCGCGAGGAGCCCGAACATGATGGAGAGGAAGCGCCAGCGCGGCGGCAGGTTGTTCACGAGCACGTCCACGCCCACGTGGATGCCGGTGCGCACGCCGTAGGCCGCGCCGAACTTCGCCATCCACACGAACATGTAGATGCAGAGCTCCTGCGCCCAGGCCAGGTTGATCTTGAAGAGGGCGTCGTAGAGCGCGTCGAAATGGAACCGGGCGGAGAGGTCGAGCGCATAGCGGTGCGTGACCGCCACGAAGATGAGGAGCGTCGCGCCCGCGATGAGCGAAGCGATCAGCCACTCCTCGAGGCGGTCGAGGACTTTCAGCATGACGCCTCCCGGGAAGGGCGGACCGGGGCCGGGCCCGGTCCGCCGCTCGGTTTACAGCTTGTTCGGGTCGAAGCCCGTCGCCTTGTAGATGGACTCGATCAGGTCCTTGCCGATGCGCGACTCGTTCTCCTTGTGGACCTTGATGAGCGCCTTCTTCCACTCGCGCTTCTCTTCCGGCGTGAGCGTGATGATCTCGGTCTTCCCGCTCTTGCGGACCGCCTCGAGGGCTTCGTCGTTGTCCTTCTTCGCGATCTCGTTCACGTGCTTGGTCGTCTCGACCATGCACTCCTCGAGGATCTTCCGGATGTCCGGCGGCAGGCCGTCCCAGAACTTCTTGTTCGCGATCACGGCGTATCCGAGGTAATGGTGGTCGGAGAGCGTGAGGTACTTCTGCACCTCGTACATCTTCTGCGTGTAGAGGTTCGACGGGGGATTCTCGGTGCCGTCCACGACGCCCGTCTGGAGCGCCTGGTAGACCTCCGAGAAGGCCATCACCTGCGGGATCGCCCCGAGCGCCCGCATCTGGCTGTCGAGCACCTTCGAGGACTGGATGCGCATCTTGAGGCCGCGGAAATCGGCGGGCTTCCTGAGCGGCTTGTTGGCGCTCATGTCCATGAAGCCGTTGTCCCAGTAGGCGAGGCCCACGATGCCCTTGGGCTCGAGCTTCCTGAAGAGCCCCGCGCCCACCGGCCCGTAGGTGATCTTGTGGAGCTCGTCGTAGTTGTCGAAGAGGTACGGCAGGTCGAAGGCCTCGAAGTCGCGCACGCCCAGCGGGCCGAACTTCGCGAGCGACGGCGCGAGGATCTGGACCGCGCCCAGCTGCAGGGCATCGACTTCCTCGTTGTCCTTGTAGAGCGTGCTGTTCGCGTAGACCTCGACCTTCACGCGGCCCTTCGTGCGTTCCTCGGCGAGCTTCTTGAAGAACTCGGCGCCGTTGCCCTTCGGCGTGTTCGTCGCCACGACGTGGCTGAACTTGATGACGATGGGCGCCTGCGCGTACGCCCCGGCGAGGGGGAGCGCGGCGAAGACGAGGGCGCAGGCGATGCGGCGGATCATGGACGGTTCCTCCAGGAAGGCGGTGGCGGGATTGTACCCGTCCGGCGTGGGGGCAGAAGTTGATGAAACGCATGGTTCGCTCGGGCGGCTTCGGCCCCGTCGGCGCCCAGGGTGCGTTCCTCGAACCGGACTTCCCCGTCGGCGGCCAGCGTGACGGCGGTCGAGGCCCGGGTCCCATAGTCCGGGCCGGTGATGAGGGTCGAGGCGAGCCGGCGCTCCCATTCGAGCCCCACCCCGGTCTGCGGGAGGTCCGCGTCGGGCACCCCGTGGGCATCGGCGAGGAGGTCGAAGAGGGCGGGCATGGGGTCCGCCGCTTCCAGCGCGCGCTCCATCGCCTGGCGGCCGCGCACGACCTTGGGCCACGGCTCGTCCAGCACGTGGTTCGAGAGGCCATGCACGCCCGGCGCGATCGGCCGCGCGCCGCCCTCCCGGCTCCCGAGGTACCAGAGCGTCTCGCCGTCGCCCACGATGAGGTTGAAGCCGTTGTATTCGGCCGCCCGGCGCGCCACGGCGGCGAGGTAGGCGGGGGGCGATTCGGAGGAGAGGAGGAAATCGGTCACGAGGCCGCCGCGGGAGCGCGCGGTGGACCGGCGGTCCGAGGGGTCGCGGAAATTCGTGACGGCCGCGAAGCGGCCCTCGCGCGTGACGCCCATCCACGTCCCGCCCGCCTTCAGGTCGCGGCCCGCCAGGATCGCCGGATGGTCCGGCCACCAATGCGCGGGCTCGGCGGGGCGGTCGCGCCATTCGTCCCGGTTCGCGGCGACGACGAGGGGAAGGTCGGCGCGGCAGCGCCACGCGACCAGGATGAGGCACATGGAGCGCTCCGGCGGGGCTTTAGCCCTGCGCGGGAATCTTCTCGAGGAGCGCCGCGTAGCGGCCGTTGTCGAAGGGCGTGGACTCGGAGAGCATCCGGTTCATCTCCACCCGCAGCGCCGCGGCGATGTGGTGCAGCGCCTGGCTGCGGCCCTGGCCCGCCGCGAGCAGGCGATCGAGCGTGGCCCTGGCCTCGGGCGGATCCCCGGTCTCGATCTGGGTCATCACCGTGTCGAGGAAGGCGTCCCGGACCGTCTTGTCGTTATCCATGCGAGCCTCCGTGGCGTGCAGGTGGCGCCATTCTGACACGGCCCTAGCGCATGTGCGCCGGGAGCCAGGTGACGATGCCGGGAAAGAAGAAGATGAGCCCCACGGCCGCGACCATCAGGAAGAAGAGCGGCAGCGAGACCTTCGCGATCCACGTGATCTCGCGCTTGGTCATCCCCTGGAGCACGAAGAGGTTGAAACCCACGGGCGGGGTGATCTGCGCCATCTCCACCACCAGCACGATGAAGATCCCGAACCACACGAGGTCGACGCCGGCCTTCTGGACCGTGGGAAGGATCACGCCCATCGTGAGGACCACCATCGAGATCCCGTCCAGGAAGCAGCCCAGGACGATGTAGAAGACCATCAGCCAGAAGAGGAGCCCCAGCTGCGAGAGGCCCACGCCCGCGATGAACTCGGCGAGCTTCCGGGGGAGGCCGATGTAGCCCATGGCGAGCGTGAGGAAGGCGGCGCCCGCGAGGATCAAGGCGATCATGCAGTACAGGCGTGTCGCGCCCATGAGGCTTTGCATGAAGACCTTGCCGTTCATCGAGCCCTGGAGCCAGGAGAGTCCCAGCGCGCCCACGACGCCCAGCGCCGCCGCCTCCGTCGCCGTCGCGATCCCCACGTAGATCGAGCCCAGGACGAGCCCGATCAGGGCCACGACCGGGATGAGGTTTCGGGAGGCGTGGAGCTTCTCCACGAAGGTCATCGCCGCGTCCGGGGGCGGGATCCGCTCGGGATGCGCGAGCGACCACGCGATCGTGTAGCCCATGAAGAGGCCGGCCAGGAGCAAGCCCGGCAGCACGCCCGCGATGAAGAGCCGCGTGATCGAGACCTCGGCCGTCACGCCGTAGACGATCATGATGATCGAGGGCGGGATGAGGAGGCCCAGCGTGCCGGCGCCCGCGAGCGTCCCGATCGTCATGTCGTCCGGGTAGCCGCGCTTCGCGAGCTCCGGAAGCGTCATCTTGCCGATGGTCGCGCAGGTCGCGGCGCTCGAGCCCGAGACGGCCGCGAAGATCGTGCAGCCGATGATGTTGGTGTGCAGGAGCCGACCGGGGATGCGCGAGAGCCAGGGCGCCAGGCCCTTGAACATGTCCTCCGAGAGGCGCGTGCGGAAGAGGATCTCGCCCATCCACACGAAGAGCGGGAGCGCCGTGAGGGTCCACGAGGAGAGCGAGCCCCACACCGTCACGGCCATCGCGTCGCCCGCGGGGCGGCTCGTGAAGAGGTCCATGCCGATCCAGGCGACTCCCAGGAGCGAGAGCCCGATCCAGAGGCCGCTCCCCAGCAGCAGGAAGAGGAAGGCGATGAGGAGCGCGGTGACGACGAAATCCATCGCCTACTCGATCAGCTTGAGCTCCTCCGGCCGCGCGGAGGGAACGTCCCGGCGCCGCAGGAGGAGCACGAGGTCGTCCACCATCGCCACGAGGAGGACGATCGCGCCCGCCGCCATCGCGAGCTGCGGGATCCAGAGCGGCGTCGCGTCGTTGCCCTGCGAGATGTCGTTGAACGCATGCGACTGCCAGGCGAGGCGCACGCTG
>DATAMY010000097.1:0-2175 GCA_036266535.1 Usitatibacter sp.
GCCGTCGCGCTGCTGGCGCTTCATCTCCGACATCTCGCGCTCGCCCGGGAGCCGCACCGGCTGCGAGGGGTTGGCCGCGGGGGTGCCGTGCACGATGGCCGCGAAATCCGCGACGCGCCCGGCGAGCCATTCGGGGGAGCCCAGCCGCGCGGTATCGATCACCACGAAGAAGTGCCCGATGCGCTGCTCGAGCTGCGGCTCGTCGATCCACGAGTTCACGTGCGTGAGGTACGACGCGCCGGAGAGCACGCCCGCGAGGAGGTCGACCATGACCGCGAGCCCGTATCCCTTGTAGCCGCCGAAGGGCAGCAGGAACCCGTCGATGGCGGCCTTGGGATCGGACGTGGCCCGCCCCTCGCGGTCCGTCGCCCAGGTGTCGGGGATCGCCTCGCCGCGCTTCAGCGCATCTCGCAGCTTCGCGCGCGCCACCACGCTCATCGCCATGTCGAGGATCACGGGGTCCGCGCCGGGCCGGGGCACGCCGATCGCGAGCGGGTTGTTGCCCACGCGCGTATCGCGGCCTCCGGTGGGCGCGATGGTCGGGGTCGCGTTGCTGCCGACGAGGCTCGCGAACCCCTCCTGGGCGGCGAGCCAGCAATAGGGCCCGCAGGCGCCGAAGTGGTTGCTCGTGCGGGCGAAAGCGATCGCGATGCCGGTCTCGCGCGCGGCCTCGATCGAGGCCCGGAGGGCGCGCAGTCCGACCGCCGCGCCCAAGCCGTTGTCGCCGTCGATCTTCAGCACGCCGGGCGCCACGCGCTCGACGCGGATCTCGGGCCTCGCCTTGATCCCGCCCAACTCGAGGCGCTCGCCGTAGGATTCCAGGCGGCTCACCCCGTGCGTGTGGTGCCCGAAGAGGTCGCCCAGGACCAGGATGCGCGCGGTGTCCTCGGCCTGGTCGCGCTCGACGCCCAGGCCGCGCAGCGCCCGTGCCGCGAGCGCGGCGAGCTCTGCTTCGGTCATTCGGGTTGGATCTTCGCCTCGCGCACGACCCGGGCCCATTTCTCGGTCTCGCGGTCGATGTAGCGGGCGAGCTCCTCCCGCGACGAGGGCTGAGGCTCGAGGTCGTGCCGCGCGAGCTCGGCTTTCACGCCGGGGTCCTTCAGCACCTTCACCAGCTCGCGATTCCAGAAGTCGAGGATTTCCTTCGGCGTCTTCGCCGGCGCCACGAAGCAGTACCAGTTCATCGCCTCGAAGCCGGGGTATCCGGACTCCGCGACCGTCGGCACGTCGGGCATCGTGGCGAGCCGGGTGGGGCCGGTCGTCGCGAGCGCGCGCAGCTTGCCCGCCTGGATGTGCGGGAGCGCCGTGGACGGCACCGCGGGATACATCGTGACGCGCCCTCCCAGCAGGTCCGTCATCGCGGGCCCGCCCCCTTTGTAGGGCACGTGGATCATGTCGATGCCCGCGGCCTGCTTGAAGAGCTCGCCGGCGAGATGGCCCGCCCCACCCACGCCCGAGGACGCGTAGGTGAGGTCGCCAGGCTTCGCCTTCGCGAGCGCCACGAGCTCGGCGAGTGTCTTCGCCGGGACGTTCACGTTCACCACGAACACGTTGGGGAAGACCATCCCCATGGTGAGGGGCGCGATGTCGCGCTTCGGGTCGTAGGCGAGCTGCTTGTAGAGGGCGGGGGCGACCGAGAGCGGCCCCACGGAGGAAAGCGAGATCGTGTAGCCGTCCGGCGCGGCGGCCGAGATCTGCTGCGCGGCGATGTTGCCGCCGGCGCCGGCGCGATTCTCCACCACCACCGCCTGGCCCAGGTTCTCGGTGAGCTTCTTCGCGACGATGCGGGCGGCGGTGTCGGTACCCCCGCCCGGCGCGAAGCCCACCGTCAGCGTGACGGTGCGCGACGGGAAGTTCGCCTGCGCCCAGGCGCCGGCCGAAGCGGCGGCGGCCGCGGCGAGCAGGATTCGGATGCTGTGCCTCATCAAGGTCTCCTCGGGTTCGTCCGCATACAATTGTGCACTTCCCCGCTGGAGCGCCCCCCTCAACTCCCGTTCCATGGACCTTTCCCGACGGTTCGACCTGCTCGTGCTGGGCGGCGGCAACGCCGGCTTGTGCGCGGCCCTCACGGCGCGACGCATGGGGCTCACGGTGCTGGTGGCCGAAGCGGCGCCGAAGGACCTGCGCGGCGGCAACAGCCGGCACACGCGGAACACGCGCACCATGCACGCCGCG
>DATAMY010000098.1:0-5559 GCA_036266535.1 Usitatibacter sp.
GTACTTCAACACCGCGACGGGCCATTACTTCGTCACCGCGGGCGCGGGCGAAGCGCTCGGCATCGACGCCGGCGCGGCGGGCGCGGGATGGGTCCGCACGGGCCGATCGTTCCAGGCCTGGCTCTCCTCCACGACCGCCCCGGCAGATGCGCAGCCCGTATGCCGCTTCTATTCGACGATGGCGAACTCGCATTTCTATACGGCCAACCCGGCCGAATGCCAGGCGCTCGAGGCCGCCGCCGAAAAGGAGCTCGCCGCCACCGGAACGGTGAAGGGCTGGGCCTACGAGGGCACCGCGTTCTACGTCGAGACGCCGAAGGACGGGCAATGCCCGGCCGGCACGACCGCGATCGAGCGCGTGTACAACAACGGCTTCGCGACCGGCGAGGGCTCGAACCATCGCTTCGTGGACGACGGCGCGCTCGCGCAGCTCATGGTCGACCGGCAATGGGTGCCGGAGGGCGCGGCGTTCTGCGCCCCTACGAAGTCGACCGGCACCGAGGCCGACCTCGCCCCGACCGCGACGAGCTTCGACTCGCTCGCCGGCACGTGGACCGGGAGCGCGCGCTGGAAGACGCAGGCCGGTTCGGCCGAGACCTCGGCGGTGCACGACCTCTCGCTCACCCTCGCGGCCGACGGCACGCTCACGGGCACGGGCAACGGCTGCACGTTCACCGGCGCCGCGGCGGCCGGGGACGGCTTCCGCTCGTTCTTCCGCGGCACCGCGACGGCGACGGGCTGCACGGATGCCGCCTTCAACGGCGACTATCCGAAGGTCCGCCTCGAGCGCTTCGGCGCGAACGTGCTGATGGCGCGGCTGCAGCGCGGCGATGACGAGGCGAACGAGGTGTCCATCGACGCCCGGCTCACGGATGCGAGCGCGCCGCCGCCCGCGGCGGGCACGTTCGGCAGCGTCGCCGGCGACTGGTCGGGGACCGTCGCATGGGTCGCGACGCAGCACATGTCCGCGGGCAACATCGTCGAGCGCGCCGCCTCGAACCAGATGCTCGCGCTCTCGATCTCGGATGCCGGCGCGGTCGGCGGCAGCGGCTTCGGGTGCACGGTCACCGGCACGCTCGCGGCCTCGGCGGCGAAGCGCGGCTCGGACGACATGGGCGACGATACCGGCGACGACAACCCCGGCGGCCATGGCGGCGGCAGCTCGGGCGGCGGCAGCTCGGGCAACGGCGGAAGCGACAACCCAGGCGGATTCGGCGGCCAGGTCACGCTCGCCGGCTGCACGCAGGCGCTCTTCGACGGCACGTTCACCCAGGTGCACGTCATGCGCGCGGGCCCCTCGCGCTTGGTCGTGAACCTCGAGCGCGAGACGAGCGACGCGCAGGGCAGCACGAGCGTGGAGATCGAGGGCACGCTGCAGGCCGGCGCGCCCGCGACGACGACCGGAGGCTGACCCAAGTCGATCCTCCTGGGCGATAATTCGCCCGGGAGGATCGTCCACTTGCAGATCGGAAGGCTCGCGCGCCGGATCGCGGCGTCATGCTGCATCGCCGGCGCCTGCGCGAGCGCGCTCGCGGCGGGCCTCGAGGCGCCCGCCGACTGGCGGAAGGAAAGCTTCACCTTTCCGCTCCCCTATGCGCCTTCGCTCCCGTACGAGGGGACTGAAGAGGTGCGGTTCTCGCCGCAGTGGGCGCGCTTCGAGGCGCCGGACGGCTTCACCTACGCGGTGCTCTGGGACATCAAGCCCACGGCGATGGAAGGCCTCGCGCTCGAGCGCGCGCTCTCGGTGTACTTCGACGGTCTCATGAACAACGTCGCGATCGGGCGGAAGCTCGACGCCATGGTCCCGCAGACGCAGGTGGCACTGCACCCGCTCGCCCCGCCGGAAAGCTGGAGCGGCGCCTACGCCGGCACGATCCACACCTGGAACGGCTTCGCGAAGGCCGAGCCCCTCGTCCTCAACGCGGAGATCGCGTACCGCGCGTGCGGCGAGCGGATGCAGGTCCTGTTCGGGCTTTCGAAAGCGGCGCGCTCGGCGCCGTCTTGGCAGGCGCTGCGCGGGATCAGGTCGGCGACGCGCTGTCCCGGCTGATCCGCTCCTCGAGTGCCGCCGCGAACGCGGCGGTTCCCAGCGCGCCGCCCAGGTCCCGCGTCCGGGTGGCGGCGTTCGCGAGCAGCCGCTCGGTCGCGTCCTCGATCGCGCGCGCCGCGCGGTCGAGCTCCGGCCGTGCGTGGCGCGTCGCGAGCCAGTCGAGCAGCATCGCGGCCGAGAGGACGAGCGACGTGGGGTTGGCCACGTCCCGCCCCGCGATGTCCGGCGCGGAGCCGTGCTGCGCCTGCGCCATGCAATGGTCGTCTCCCGCGTTGACCGAGGCGGCGAGGCCCAGCCCCCCCGCGAGCTCCGCCGCCTCGTCCGAGAGGATGTCGCCGAACATGTTGGTCGTCACCACCACGTCGAAGCGCTCCGGGTCGCGCACCAGGAGCGCCGCCATGGAATCGACGAGCTGGTCGTCCACCGCCACGCCGGGAAACTCGCGCGCGACGGCCTCGACCTCGGCCACGAAGAACGCGTCCGAGAGCCGCAAGACGTTGCGCTTGTGCACGATGGTGAGCTTCCCGCGGCGCTTGGCCGCGAGGGCGAGGGCCACGCGCGCGACGCGCCGCGAGCCCCGGGACGTCACCTTGCGGACCGCGAGGGCCACGTCCGGCGTCGGCATGAACTCGCCCGGGCCCGCGTGCATGTTGCGGTCCGCGTAGAACCCCTCGGTGTTCTCGCGCACGATCACGAGGTCCATCGGCGTGCGGCTCGAGCAGGGGATGCCGGCGCGGCTGCGGCTGGGGCGCACGTTCGCATAGAGGTCGAGGCCGATGCGCAGCTCCGCGGACGGGTTGAGGCCGCCCTCCGCGCGCGGCGGGTATTGCGCGTGGGAGACGGGCCCCAGCACCACGCCGTCCGCGGCGCGGCAGCGCTCGAGCACGGCGCGCGGGAACGTGCTCCCCGCACGCTCGAGCGCGGCGAAGCCCGCCTCCTGCCGCTCGAAGGCGAGCCCGAGGCCGAAGCGACGATCGGCGGCGGCCAGCACGCGCTCGGTCGCGGCCACGATCTCGGGGCCGATGCCGTCGCCCGGGATGACGACGATCCTCACGGAGCCGGCGCCGGGCGCTCGGCGTCGATGAGCCGCCAGAGGCGAACGTGGGCGACCAGCGCGTCCGGCGCCGACTCGAGGAGCGGCCAGTAGCGCGTCGTGAATTCCGCGTTCGTGCCGTCCGGCTGGATCAGCGTCCGGAGCGCGCGCACCACGGCCGCGATCTCCCCTTCCCGGCTCTCGCGGTCCGACTCGGCCCATTCGTCCAGCTCGGCGATCAACGCGGAGAGCGCGCGGATCCAGGCGAACTGCGGATCCCGCACGACGAGCTGCAGGAGCTCCCCGCGCGATTCCACGCGGCCGTGCTCGCGCTCGTAGGCGATCTTCTGCGCCTCCAGGATCGCCTTGTGCAACTCCACCAGCGCCTCGCGGAGGGCCTCGAGCTTCGCTTCCATCGTCGTCCCCTCACCGGACGGTCGCGGCCGGCGAATGAACTGCAAGTTACCATGGGTGTCGTCCACTGTTTTCCCCCGGAGGTGCGCGATGGCGAAGGTCCTGGTGCTCTATTACTCCTCGTACGGCCACATCGAGGCGATGGCGGGCGCGGTGGCCGAAGGCGCGCGCGCGGCCGGCGCCGAGGCGACCGTGAAGCGCGTCCCGGAGACCGTTCCGGAAGAGGTCGCGCGGAAGTCCGGGTTCAAGCTCGAGCAGAAGGCCCCCATCGCCACCATCGAGGAGCTCGCGGGCTACGACGGCATTGTCTTCGGCACGCCGACCCGCTTCGGCAACATGGCCGGGCAGATGAAAAGCTTCCTCGACCAGGCGGGCGGCCTCTGGATGAAGGGCGCCCTCGTCGGAAAGGCCGCCGCGGTCTTCACGTCGTCGGCGACGCAGCACGGCGGCCAGGAATCCACCATCCTCACGTTCCATCCGGTGCTGCTGCATCTCGGCTTCGTGATCGTGGGCCTCCCCTACGCATTCCAGGGGCAGATGGGCGTGTCCGAAGTGATGGGCAACTCGCCCTACGGCGCTTCGACCATCGCGGGCGGCGACGGGAGCCGGCAGCCGTCGAAAGTCGAGCTGGAAGGCGCGCGCTATCTCGGGCGCCACCTCGCCGAGGTCGCCGCCAAGCTCGCGTAGAATGCGTTGGTTCCAGGAACCCATCCGCAGGAGGAAACAAGAATGATGTCCCGGACACTGGCCCTCTCGGCCGCGGCCTGCGCCGCGCTCACCCTCGCCGCCGCGCCCGGCGCCTTCGCGCAGACCGAGATCAAGATCCCGATCAAGGTGAACATCGACACCTTGCGCGGCAAGTACACGAAGGAATTCGGCGACGAGGTCGCGAAGGCGACCCACGGCAAGTACAAGGCCACGATCTATCCCGGCGGGCAGCTCTACGACGGCGACAAGGCCGCGAAGGCCGTGCAGCTCGGCAACGTCCAGATGACGAACGAGCCCAACAGCGCCTACACCGCGTACACCAAGAACGTGGACCTCATGGAGATCCCGTTCGGGTTCGCCAACCCCGACGAGTTCCAGAAGTTCCTCGAGGGACCGAAGGCGGACGTGGTGCGGAAGGACCTCGAGAAGGCGGGCCTTCGCGTGCTCACCTTCCTGGACGAGGGCCCGTTCGTGATCGGCACGAAGAACGTCCTCATCGAGAAGCCCGCGGACTTCAAGGGGCAGGTGATCCGCACCTCCGGCCACCCGGTCGTGGTGGACGCCCTCAAGGGCATGGGCGCCTCGACCGCGAAGATCCCGCTGAACGAGGTCTACTCCGCGCTCCAGCAGGGCACCATCAGCGCCGTGTACACCACGTTCGACGCGTTCGTGAACGAGAAGATGGTCGAGGTGGCGCCCAACGTCATGATCATCCCGTCCTACGGCGCCTACATCTGGGTCGCGAACAAGCAGTGGTTCGACAGCCTCCCCGCGGGCGACCGCAAGATCATGGAGGACGAGGCCACGAAGCTCGGCAAGCGCTACCACCAGGAGATCTGGGCGGAGACGGACAAGTTCGTCGAGGCGGTGAAGAAGGGCGGCGGGAAGGTGAGCGACCCGGCGAAGAACCCGGAGTCGATCAAGGCGTTCCGCGCCGCGCTCGCCAAGACCTACGACAACGTCCGCGCCAAGTTCGGCAAGGACGTGGTCGACGCGATCCTCGCCTCCAAGTAGCGCCGCGGCGATGGATCACACCCGGCAGGGCGGCCCCCCGGCCGTCCTGCGTTGGATCTCGACGGCGGAAGTCGCCATCGTGAGCGTGATCCTCCTCGCCTCGTTCGTCATCACGCTCATCACGATCGTCGAGCGGAACCTCGGGCACTCCACGGGCGACTGGAGCTTGAAGCTCCCGGAGCTCATGCTCATCTGGATGACCTTCCTCGGCATGGGGGCGCTCGTGACCGAGCACGGCCACGTGGCGGCCGACATGGTGCTCCGCCGGTTCTCGCCGCGCTGGCAGCGGATCGCGGAGACTGCTTCGGCGATCATCACGAGCCTCGTGCTGGCGTTGATC
>DATAMY010000099.1:0-2314 GCA_036266535.1 Usitatibacter sp.
CAGGAGCGCGACGGCGAGTACACCGAGCGCGTGAAGAAGCGTGTCGGCACCTACTCGTCGCGCGAAATGAAGGGCAACGTGGTGATGGTCAAGCACAACGTGAACATCGCCTCGCTCACGAAGCTTTCGGTGGCTCCGGGCGAGATCGTCGTGGTGCGCCCGGACGGCTGCTGCGGGCTGCGCGTGGAAGGCCGGCTACTCCTCGTCGGGAGACCGTAGCCACTTCTCGTAGTCGCGCCGCGTCTTCTTGGTGGGCCGGCCCTTGAAGCGCGGCGAGGGGAGCGCCTTCATCTCGGCCGCGAGCACCGCGCGCCGCGCGCGGCTCTCCGCCGTCTCCTCGTAGAGCGTCGCGGCCTCTGCCGCCGGGCCGCGCCGGTCGGAAAACGCCTTCACCACGACCGCGTGCTCGAAAGGCGGGCGGCGCACCACGATCGCGTCGCCGGCACGCAGCACCTTCGCCGCCTTCGCGCGCTCCCCGTTCACGGAAACGTGTCCGGCGGCGATCGCCTCGGCCGCGAGCGTGCGCGTCTTGAAGAAGCGCGCCGCCCAGAGCCACTTGTCGATGCGCATCAGCGCTTGAGCCGGACCTCGTGGAGCGTGACCGGCGGGGATGTTCCCGTGTCGAACTCCGCGCCGGCGTCGACGCCCGCCTGCGCCACCTCGGTCGCGTCCTTCGCCTTCTCGTAGACGGTGTACATCGCGCCCAGCGCGAAGTCGCGGCCCGAGCCGATCGCCCAGAAGCGGTCGAATTCGAACACCTCGCGCATCGAGTACACCGCGAAGATGCCGGTGGGATTGGCCACCATCACCGTCATCTGGCTCGACTCGTAGGGATCGTCCTCCTCCTCCTTGGGATTGAGGAACGCCTCGTCCTTCAGCACCGGATGCAGGCGCCGGAACGACTCGTAGATCGCGGCCTTCCCGTGGAAATCGAGGTTGGGCGTGCGCTCGAGCACGTTCTCGAGGACGAGCTGGTGCGCGGCGCTCCCCGCCACGCCGATGAAGGAATCGCCGTAGGCGGTCACCTTCTGCGGATGCCGGTCGTAGATGGGGGCGAGCCGCGTGGTGCCGAAGGTGGTGAGCGAATCGGCCGCGATCACGGCGCGGTCGCCTTTTCGCACGACGACGATGGTGGTCATGGAGGGGCGGGCGGGGAAACCGCCATTTTAACCGGCCGGCCGGATCCGGCTTCCGCGGGTTGAGGCAGAATTCCGCCATGAACGTCGCGGCCTGGCTCGATCGCGCCGCCCGGGCGGATCCGGCCCGGGTCGCCATCGTGCATGGGACGGCCCCCTGGGCGACCTACGGCGAGCTCGCGCGGCGCGTGTCCCGGCTCGCCGCGGGCCTGCGCGAGCGTGCCGGCCTCGTCCCCGGCGACCGCGTGGCGCTCTTCATGAAGAACGCGCCCGAGTACCTCGAGGCGATGTACGCGGCCTGGTGGGCGGGGCTCGCGGCGGTGCCCGTGAACGCGAAGCTGCACCCCGAGGAGCTCGCCTGGATCGTCGAGGATTCCGGCGCGCGCCTGGTCGTCGAGTCGCCCGGCGAGCTGGATCGCCTGCGCTCGGACGACGGGATGGCGCTCGCGGCGACGCAGGGCTCCGCGCTCGCGTGGCTCTTCTACACGAGCGGGACGACGGGGCGGCCCAAGGGCGCCATGCTCTCGCACCGGAACCTGGTGCAGATGACCCTGGGCTACTTCGCGGACGTGGACGACGTGCACGCGGACGGCCGGCTCCTCCACCCGGCGCCGATGTCCCACGGATCGGGCCTCTACACCTTCACGCACCTCGCGAAGGCCGCGGCGCAGGTGGTCCCGGAGTCCGGCGGCTTCGAGGCGGCAGAGGTCCTCTCGCTCCTCGCCGCGCACGAGCGCGTCTCCTTCTTCGCGGCACCCACGATGGTGAAGCGGCTCGCGGAAGCGGCGCTCGCCGGCGGCGCGCGCGCGCCGGGACTGCAGACGATCGTGTACGGCGGCGGCCCCATGTACCTCGCGGACCTCGAGCTCGCCACGCGCGCGTTCGGCGATCGGCTGGTACAGATCTACGGCCAGGGCGAGAGCCCCATGACGATCACGGCGCTCTCGAAGCGCCACCACGCCGATCGCGCGCATCCGCGCCATCGCGAGCGGCTCGCCTCCGTGGGCCTTCCGCAGGCCGCGGTCGAGGTGGAGCTTCGCGGCCCGGAAGGCGGCCCCGTCCCGTCCGGCGAGATCGGCGAGGTGTGCGTGCGCGGCGACGTCGTGATGTCGGGCTACTGGCGCAATCCCGGGGCCACCGCCGCGACGCTCCGGGACGGCTGGCTCTGGACCGGCGAC
>DATAMY010000100.1:0-28377 GCA_036266535.1 Usitatibacter sp.
CAGCGCGATGAACTGCACTTGCGCAGGCGGGACGTCGTCCTCCGCGAAGATCGCCTCCACGGGGCATTCCGGCACGCAGAGCGTGCAGTCGATGCACTCGTCGGGATCGATCACCAGCATGTTGGGGCCCTCGCGGAAGCAGTCGACGGGACACACGTCGACGCAGTCCGTGTACTTGCACTTCACGCAGGCCTCGGTCACCACGTACGTCATGGAAAAGCCTTTCGGAACGCCGGGGAAAACGGGTGGAAACGACGCGAAAAGACCGATATTTTACCTGAAGCCCCCGCCCGCGCCCGCGGGGCGCCTTTGCCAGCGCCGGGCGCTTTGGTCTACGATGGCTGGCACGCCGCGCGGGAGCCGCCGGCACCCCCCTTCGAAGCGAGGCCGCCGAGTGAGCGAGAAGATCATCCACATCACGGACGACACGTTCGAGCTGGAGGTCCTGCAGTCGCAGACCCCGGTCCTCGTGGACTACTGGGCGGAGTGGTGCGGCCCCTGCAAGATGATCGCCCCGGCGCTCGACCAGATCGCGGCCGAGTACGCCGGGCGGCTCAAGGTGGCGAAGCTCAACATCGACGAGAACCAGTCGACGCCGCCCAAGTACGGGATCCGCGGCATCCCCACCCTCATGCTCTTCAAGAACGGCAACCTCGAGGCGACCAAGGTCGGCGCCGTGTCGAAGTCGCAGCTCGCGGCCTTCATTGACAGCAATATCTGAAAACGCTACCCTGAGTCCTGGCCTGGCTGTTCGCTCGAACAGTCTCCAAGAATAATTCCCTCGGTTTCTCCCCTCAGCCAGGCTGACCCCGAACTCCAGTCGAGTTTCCTGCGGCCCGTGACGTCTCCCGGGCCCGTTCCCGAACACCACCACACCAGGCAGGCCCGCGGCATGCACCTCTCCGACCTCAAGCTCAAGCACGTCTCCGAGCTCGTCGACATGGCGATCTCCAACGAGCTCGAAGGCGCCAATCGCCTTCGCAAGCAGGAGCTCGTGTTCGCGCTCTTGAAGCACCAGGCGAAGAAGGGCGAGGCGATCTTCGGCGACGGCACCCTCGAGGTGCTCCAGGACGGCTTCGGGTTCCTCCGCTCGCCGGACACCTCGTACCTCGCCGGCCCGGACGACATCTACGTGTCGCCCTCGCAGATCCGGCGCTTCAACCTGCACACCGGCGACTCCATCGTGGGCGAGATCCGCACGCCGAAGGACGGCGAGCGCTACTTCGCGCTGGTGAAGGTCGACACGGTGAACGGCGAGCCGCCGGAGAACGCGAAGACCAAGATCCTCTTCGAGAACTTGACGCCCCTCCACCCGGACGAGCCGATGCGGCTCGAGCGCGACATCAAGGCGGAGGAGAACCTCACCGGGCGGATCCTCGACATCATCGCGCCCATCGGCAAGGGCCAGCGCGGGCTCATCGTCTCCCCCCCGAAGGCGGGGAAGACGGTGCTCATGCAGCACATGGCCCACGCCATCACCGCGAACCACCCGGAAGCCGTCCTCATCGTGCTCCTCATCGACGAGCGCCCGGAGGAGGTGACGGAGATGAGCCGCACGGTGCGCGGCGAGGTCGTGGCCTCGACCTTCGACGAGCCCGCGACGCGCCACGTGCAGGTGGCCGAGATGGTGATCGAGAAGGCGAAGCGCCTGGTCGAGCACAAGAAGGACGTCGTGATCCTGCTCGATTCGATCACGCGCCTCGCCCGCGCCTACAACACCGTGGTCCCCGCGTCGGGCAAGGTGCTCACGGGCGGCGTGGACTCCAACGCGCTCCAGCGGCCCAAGCGCTTCTTCGGCGCGGCGCGGAACGTCGAGGAAGGCGGCTCGCTCACGATCATCGCGACGGCCCTGATCGACACGGGCTCGCGCATGGACGACGTGATCTACGAAGAATTCAAGGGCACCGGCAACATGGAGATCCACCTGGATCGCCGGATGGCGGAAAAGCGCCTCTACCCGTCCCTGAGCGTCAACCGCTCCGGCACGCGGCGCGAGGAGCTCCTCATCCCGCCGGAGATCCTGCCCAAGGTCTGGATCCTCCGGAAGCTCCTCTTCGGCATGGACGACCTCGAGGCGACCGAATTCCTGCTCGACAAGTTGCGAGCGACGAAGAACAACGACGAGTTCTTCAATTCCATGAAAAAGGGTTGAGCGGAGAAGAATTCGTGCACCGCGAACGGTGTTTGAGCGGACGGAGGGGGCGCCACAAACCGGAACCCTGACGGCCGCCGCTCAACACCCCCAAGCGGAGATCTCCTGACGGACTGCCGTCCTACACGGAACCCTCTTCCTTTCCTGCCGTCGAATTGCCTCGCGGCACGTTTCGGGCCAAAAAACGCTGTCCGCTCAAGGGTCTGGGAGAGCACAAGGCTTTGTAACAACCCCTTGCTTTCATTCATGTTTTCCCGGATAATGTTCGATTCCGGGGCCCGCACGCAGACAAACACCCCCAGTTCACGGTGCCCCCAACAAGGCGAAAATCATGAAAGACGGCATCCACCCCAACTACCGCGAGGTCGTTTTCCTCGACACCAGCTGCGATTTCGGATTCGTCACGCGCTCGACGGTGGCGACGAACGAGACCATCAAGTGGAAGGACGGCAAGGAGTATCCGGTCTACAAGATCGAGATCTCGGCCGAATCCCATCCGTTCTACACCGGCAAGCAGAAGATCGTGGATACCGCCGGGCGCGTGGACAAGTTCAAGAAGCGCTACGCCCGCAAGAGCTCGGCCAAGGCCGCCGAATAGGCCGCGCGATGCCCGCCAGAAAGGCAGCCCCCGGGCTGCCTTTTTTGTTTCCGGTTCCTCTCCGCGGGACAGGTGGTCTGTCCCCTAGAATGTCGGCACGATGACCGAGCGCCTCGACGAGCCGCCGCGCGGGAGGATCGACTACGACGGCACGCGCACGCCGCTGAAGACGATCCTCTTCGTGGTGATCTGCGCGACCTGGCTCCTGCCGGGCCTCGTGGGACACGATCCCTGGAAGGTGGACGAGGCGACCGCGTTCGGCGCGGTGGTCGAGATGCTGCGCACCGGCGACTGGGTGAATTTCCAGCTGGCGGGCGAGCCCTTCCCCGGCAAGGCGCCGCTCTACCTGTGGGCCGCGGCGCTTTGCGTGAAGATCTTCGGCGGCGTCCTCGCGCCCCACGACGCGGCGCGGCTCGCCTCCGGCGCCTTCATGGCGGCGACGCTCACCTTCCTCGGGCTCGCGTGCCGCGAGCTCATGGGCCTGCGCGGCGCGCGCGCGGGCGTCCTCGTCCTCATCGGCTGCGTGGGGCTCCTCGCCCGGGCCCACGAGATGATCACGGACCTGGCCGGCCTCTCCGGGATCGCGATGGCCCTCTACGGCCTCGCGCTCGCGGAACGAAGGCCCGCGCTGGGCGGCGCCGTCGCGGGCGTGGGGACGGGCATCGCCTTCCTCGGGAACGGCTTCCTTCCCCTGGGGATGCTCGTGATGCTCCTGGGCCTCCTGCCGCTCGTCGCGCCCTTCTGGCGCACGCGCCGCTACGCGCTCGCCCTCGGCGCCTGCGCCGCCTGCGCGGCGCCGCTCATCGCCGGCTGGCTCCTCGCGCTCGGCCACTCCTCGGCGGGAGCCCTGCACGGATGGCTCCAGCAGGCTTCGCAGACGCGCTGGAGCGACCCGGGAGACCCGGGCGGCCCCCTGGAGCTCCTCTACTTCGTGCGCATCCTGCCGTGGTACGCGTGGCCCGCCCTGCCGCTCGCCGCCTGGACGCTGTGGCGCTCGCGCCGCACGCTCGGGGGCCGCAGGGCGCTCCTCCTCCCGCTCGCGGCCTTCGCCTCCTTCCTCATCATGACCTCGGTCTTCGGGGAGCCGCGCGAGGTGAACGCGATCCCGCTCCTCCTTCCGCTCGCGATCCTCGGCGTGGCGGAGCTGGACACGCTGCCGCGCGGCGCCGCGGGCGCCTTCGACTGGTTCGGGATGACCACCTTCTTCCTCTTCGCGGCGCTGCTGTGGCTGGGCTGGGCCGCCGCGCTCACCGGGAAGCCGGAATGGGCGGCCGACATGCTGCGGCGCGAGGTGCCGGGCTTCCAGTACCGCTTCAACTACCTCGCCGTCGCCCTCGCGGCGCTCCTCACGCTCATGTGGGCCGTGGTGGTCGCGAGGTCGCTCCGCTCCACGCGGCGCGCGGTCGTGAACTGGACCGCCGGCATCACGATGGTGTGGATGCTCGTGATGACGCTGGGCGTCCCGCTCGTCGACCAGGCGCGGAGCTACCGCGGCGTGGCCGCCCGGCTCGTCGCGAATCTTCCTCCCGGGACCGGCTGCATCGCGCGCCAGAACCTGGGCGACGCGCAGCGCGCGCTGCTCGACTACTTCGTGAAGCTGCGCACCGTCCCGGTCGACTCGCCCCGGGCGGAAGGCTGCCGGGCGCTCCTCGTGCAGGCGCCGCCGCTCCACCCGCCCAAGGTGCCGAAGGGATGGACCGAGGCGTGGCGGGGATCGCGTCCCGGCGACCGGAACGAGCTGTTCATCGTCTACGGGCGGTAAAAACCCGCCGCGGTCTACGGGCGGTAAAAACCCGCCGCGGTCTACGGGCGGTCCTGGACTTCACGCGCCGAGGCGCTCGTCCAGCAGCTCGATCCAGTGCACGATCGGCCGGGAGAGGCCGGATTCCAGGTGCGCGAGGCAGCCCACGTTGGCGGTCGCCACGAGCTCCGGTCCGCCGGATTCGAGCGCGCGCACCTTGTCGTGCAGGAGCCGGCGCGAGAGCTCCGGCTGCAGGATCGAGTAGGTGCCGGCGGAACCGCAGCAGAGGTGCCCGTCCGGAACGGGCGTGAGGAGGAATCCGGCGTCCCGCAGGATCGACTCGACCACGCCCTGGATCTTCTGCCCGTGCTGGAGGCTGCAGGGCGACTGGAACGCCACCGGGCGAGGCTTCGCGGCCGCCTCGCTCCGCGTGGAGGCAAGCAGGGCCCGCAGCGCCGCGTGCTCGCCCGCGACCACCTCGGAGACGTCGCGCGCGAGCTCCGAGATGCGCCGCGCCTTCTCCGCGTACGCCGGATCCTCGCGCAGGAGGTGCCCGTAATCCTTCACCATCGTCCCGCAGCCGCTCGCCGTCACGACGATCGCCTCGGCACCCGCCTCGACCTCCGGCCACCACGCATCGATGTTCGACTTCACGAACGCGAGCGCTTCGCGCTGGTAGTCGAGGTGGAACGGCACGGCGCCGCAGCAGCCGGCCGAGGCCACGTCGACGAGCGCGATGGCCAGGCGGTCGAGGACGCGCGCCGCCGCGGCATTGATCGACGGCGCGATCGAGGGCTGCACGCATCCGCCCAGCACCACCATGCGCCGGGCGTGGCGCACGGGCGGCACCGCGCGGGCGGCGCGGCGCGCGGGGATGCGGCGCGAGATCCGCGCCGGAAGGAGGGGGCGCGCCGCGCGGCCGAGCGCGAGCGCCGCGGCGAAGAGGCCGCGGGAGGTGAGCGCGTGCGCGAGGAACCAGCGGCGAAGCCGGTCCGCCGGCGGGCGCGCGACCCTCTCCGCGACCACCGCACGCCCGATGTCCGCGAGTTTCCCGTACTCGACGCCGGAGGGGCAGGTGGTCTCGCACGCGCGGCAGGTGAGGCAGCGGTCGAGGTGGAGCTGCGTGCGGTGCGTGACGGGCGCGCCCTCGAGCATCTGCTTCACGAGGTAGATCCGCCCGCGCGGGCTGTCCAGCTCGTCGCCCAGCAGGTTGTACGTGGGGCACGTGGCGAGGCAGAAGCCGCAGTGCACGCAGCGGCGCAGGATCGCGTCGGCTTCCTGCCCACGCGGGGTGTCGCGGATCCAGTCGGCGAGGCGGGTCTGCATCAGAAGTCGTACATGCGGCCGGGGTTGAGGATGCCCGCCGGATCGAAGGCGGCCTTGAGGCGGCGGTGGATCTTCATGATCGCGGGCGGGAGCGGATGGAACACGCCCACCGACTTGTCGCCGCCGCGGAAGAGCGTCGCGTGGCCGCCCACGCGCTCGACCGTCGAGCGCACCGTGAACGGATCGAGCGCGCCGCGCACCCAGCGCACGCCCCCGCCCCAGTCGATGAGCTGCGGCTCGAGCGCGAGCGGCGCCGCGGTCTGCGGGACCGAGAGGCGCCAGAGCGGCGCGTCGCCCGCGAAGAAATCGAGGCGCTGCTCGCGCAGGTCCGACCAGAAGCGCGCGCCCGCCGCGTCCTCGTCGCCTCCGAGCTTCGCCTTCGCGGCGTCCACCGCGGGCGGCGCGCCGGAGAGGCGCACGCGCAGCGTCCCGTCGCTCCACGCACAGGCGGAAAGCGGCAGCGGCTGACCCGCCCAGCGGTTCGCCGCGTCGATCGCATCCGCCTGCGACAACGCGAAGGCGAGCGTGGTCTCCGCCGCGGGAAGCGGCAGCACCTTGAAGGAGATCTCCGTGATGACGCCCAGGGTGCCGAGCGCGCCCGTCATGAGCCGCGACACGTCGTATCCCGCGACGTTCTTGATCACGCGCCCGCCGAACGCGAGCGCCTCGCCGTTCCCGTTCACGACGCGCGTGCCGAGCACGAAGTCGCGCACCGCACCGGCGTAGGGGCGGCGCGGCCCCGAGAGGCCGGTCGCGACCGCGCCGCCGATGGTGGCGGCTCCCCCGACAGAACCACTCGAGGGCAGGCCCGCAGGCTCGAAGTGCGGCGGCTCGAACGGCAGCATCTGGCGCTCCGCGGCGAGCGCGGCCTCGACTTCCGCGAGCGGCGTTCCGGCCCGCACCGTGAGCACGAGCTCGCGCGGCTCGTAGGCGACGATGCCGGTCCAGCCGGACATCTCGAGCACCTCGGCCTCGCGCGGCGCGCCGCCGTAGAAGTCTTTGGTGCCGCCTCCGCGGATGCGAAGCGCCCCGCCCGCCGAAGCGCGCGCGCGGATGCGCTCGCAAAGCCCGGAAACGAAATCTTCGGCCATGGTCAGAAGCGCGGGATGTCGGGGCGGGGAAGGCGGCCGGCCTCGACCCGCAGCCCGCCGAACTCGGTGCAGCGCCTGAGCGTGGGCACCGCCTTCCCAGGGTTGAGCATGCCGTCCGGATCGAATGCCGCCTTCACGGCGTGGAACGCGGTGAGCTCCGCGGGCGAGAACTGCACGCACATCTGGCGCAGCTTCTCGATGCCCACGCCATGCTCGCCCGTGATCGTGCCGCCCGCCTCGACGCATGCCTCGAGGATGAGGCCGCCCAGCTCCTCGGCGCGGTCGAGGTCTCCCGCCTTGTTCGCGTCGTAGAAGATGCACGGATGGATGTTGCCGTCGCCCGCGTGGAAGACGTTCCCCACCGTGAGCGCGTACTGCGCGGCAAGCGCGTACACGCGGTCGAGGATGTCCGGGAGGCATCGCCGCGGGATCGTGCCGTCGATCGTGTAGAAATCCGGGAGGATGTGGGCGAGCGCGGTGAAGGCGCCCTTCCGCGATTTCCACAGCCGCTCGCGCTCGAGCGCGTCCACGGCGAGCCGCACCTCGACCGCGGCGCAGCGCTCGAGGATCGTCCGCACGGCGCCCGCGGCCGCGAGCGCTTCCTCCGCGCAGCCGTCGACCTCCACGAGGAGGAGCGCCTCCGCGCCCACGGGAAATCCCAGCGCCATGGAGCGCTCGCACGCCTCGATCACCACGCGGTCCATCATCTCGAGCGCGGCCGGGACGATGCCCGCGCCGATGATCTCGCCCACCGCCTCGGCCGCGGCGCGCACCGAGGAGAAGGCCGCGAGGAGCGTCTGGGTGGCTTCCGGAAGCGGGAGGAGCCGCACCGCGATCCGCGTGATGACGCCCAGGTTCCCCTCGCTACCCGTCACGAGCGCGAGGAGGTCGTAGCCCGGCGCGTCGAGCGCGAGGCTTCCCGTGTCGATGAGGTCGCCGTCGCCGTCGACCGCGCGCACCGCGAGGAGGTTGTGCGTCGTGAGCCCGTACTTGAGGCAGTGCACGCCGCCGGAATTCTCGGCGACGTTCCCGCCGATGGAGCACACGGACTGGCTCGAAGGATCCGGCGCGTAGAAGAGCCCGGCCGGCGCCGCGACCTCGGAGACGCGCAGGTTCCGCACGCCCGGCTCCACGTGCGCCACGCGCGCGCGCGTGTCGAGCTCCACGATGCGGCTCATCCGGGTGAGCACCAGCAGCACGCCGTCGCTCCTCGGAATCGCGCCGCCGGAGATGCCGGTGCCCGCGCCGCGCGAGACCACGGGGACGCCCATGCGGCGGCAGGCGAGCACGATCTCGCGCACCTGCGCCTCGGTCTCCGGGAGCACCGCGACCATCGGCGTCTCGCGATGCGCGATGAAGGCGTCGGTCTCGAAGGGCTTCAATCCCTCGTCGTCCGCGACGATCGCGAGCGGCGGCCGGACGGCGCGAAGGGCGGCCAGCGCCCGCGCGCGCGATCCCGCCTCGAGGGCGACCGCGCCCATCAGAAGCGCGGGAGGTCCGGGTGGGGAAGCGCCCCGCCGCGGACCCGCATCGCGCCGTACTCGGCGCAGCGCGCGAGCGTGGGCACGCCCTTGCCGGGATTCAAGAGGCCGTCCGGATCGAAGGCCGCCTTGATCGCGCGGAACTGGGCGAGCTCCGCGGGGCGGAACTGCACGCACATCTGGTTCACCTTCTCGATCCCCACGCCGTGCTCGCCGGTGATCGTGCCGCCCACGGCGATGCAGAGCTCGAGGATGTCCGCCGCGAAGCGTTCGGTCTTGTCGAGCTCGCCCGGCACGTTCGCGTCGTAGAGGATGAGCGGGTGCAGGTTGCCGTCGCCCGCGTGGAAGACGTTCGCGCAGCGCAGGCCGCACGCGGCCGAGAGCTCCTCGATCCGCTTCAGCACGCCCGCGAGCGCCCCGCGCGGGATCGACCCGTCGATGCAGTAGTAGTCCGGCGAGATCCGCCCCACCGCGGGGAACGCGGCCTTCCGGCCGGACCAGAAGCGCAGGCGCTCCGCGTCGCTCGAGGAGCAGCGGATGTCCGTCGCGCCGCACGCGCGCATCACCTCGATCATCCGCGCGGTCTCGTGCTCGACTTCCTCGCGGGTGCCGTCGGACTCGGCGAGGAGGATCGCCTCCGCCTCGAGGTCGTAGCCCGCGTGGACGAAATCCTCGACCGCGCGGGTGGCCATCCGGTCCATCATTTCCAGGCCGGCCGGGACGATGCCCGCGCCGATCACCGCGGCCACCGCCTCTCCGGCCGCCTCGACGTCGGCGAAGGACGCCATCACCACCTGGGCGGCTTCCGGCTTCGGGAGGAGCTTCACCGTCACCTCGAGCGTGATCGCGAGGAGGCCCTCGGAGCCCGTGAGGAGCGCGAGGAGGTCGTAGCCCGGCGCGTCGAGCGCCTCGCTTCCCAGCTCGATCACGTCGCCCTCGATGGTGATCGCGCGCACGCGCATCACGTTGTGCACGGTGAGGCCGTACTTGAGGCAGTGCACGCCGCCCGAGTTCTCCGCGACGTTCCCGCCGATCGAGCACGCGATCTGGCTCGAGGGATCCGGCGCGTAGTAGAGGCCCAGGGGCGCCACATGCTGGGAGATCCGCAGGTTCGTGACGCCCGGCTGCACGCGCGCCTTCCTTCCGAGCGGGTCGACCTCGACGATGCGGTTGAAGCGCGCGAGCGAGAGGAGGATGCCGTCCGCGAGCGGGAGCGCGCCGCCGGAGAGCCCCGTGCCGGACCCGCGCGCGACGACGGGCGTCGCCGTCTCGCGCGCGGCCTCGAGGACCGCCGCCACCTCCGCCTCGTCGCCCGGGATGGCCGCGACGAGCGGCGTCTCGCGGTAGGCCGAGAGGCCGTCGCACTCGTAGGGCTTCAACGACTCGCGATCCACGATCACCGACCCGCCGGGAAGCGCCCGGGCGAGCCGCGCCGCGACGTCGGGTGGGAACGGCACGGAGGATCGCATGCCTACAATGATACCGTGACCGCCCATCTCCTCCTCGATGCCGCCGCGGCGATCCTCGTGGTCGCGGGCCTCGCCGGCACGCTGCTGCCGGTCGTGCCCGGCACGCTCCTCGTCTTCGCCGGCCTCTTCCTCGCGGCCTGGGCCGACGGCTTCGCGCGCGTGGGCATGGGCGGGCTCGCCGTGATCGGGTTCCTGGCCGCGCTCTCGTGGGGAATCGACTTCGCGGGCGCGGCATTGGGAGCCCGGCGCGTGGGCGCGAGCCCGCTCGCGTTGGCCGGCGCGACCCTGGGCGCGTTCGCGGGACTCTTCTTCGGCATTCCCGGATTGATCCTGGGCCCGTTCCTGGGAGCGGTCGCGGGCGAGCTCGCGGCGCGCGGGAGCGTCTTGCGCGCGGGCAAGGTGGGGCTGGCCGCGTGGCTGGGGCTCGTGGCGGCGGCGATCGCGAAGCTCGCCCTCGCCTTCCTCATGGTCGCCGTCTTCGCGGCGTTCTGGTTCCTGGGGAGCGCCGCCGGGGTGGCCGGCTCGATCAGGACATGACGGCGAGCTGCTGGTTCGCGTTCTCCAGCCGCTCGACCAGCGTGTTGAGGAAGCGCTCGTCGAAGAGGCGGCGGCAGCTGAGCGAGGAGGCGCGCAGGTCCTCGGCGCGGATCTTCATCACGATGCAGTCCGAGGTGGTCGTGACCGTCGCGGAGCGATGCGGCGCGTCCTTGTGCGCGAGGTACGACATCTCGCCGAAGCAGTCGCCCGCGGTGAGTACGGAAAGCGTGCGCTTCGCGCGCGTGACGCGCACGTAGCCGCCCGCGAGGATGTAGAACGAATCCCCGTGGTCGCCCTCCTTGATGAGGGCCGTGTCCGGGTGGAACTTCGCCCACTTGCTGATGCGCAGCACCTCCCAGAGCTCGTTCTCCGGGAACTCGTGGAAGAAGGGCAGCGTGCGCAGCAGGCTGAAGCGCTCCATGTCCGTGGGATCGCGCCGCTCCTCGGTCTTCTGGTCCTTCTTCCACGTCTCGGCGAGCGCCTGGCCGAAGTCGTCCCAAGTGGAGAAGCGCTCGGCGGGATCCTTCGCGATCGCCTTCATCACGATCGACTCCAGGTCCGCGGAGAGATCCGGCCGGTGCACGCTCGGGCGCTCGGGCTCGGTGTTCACGATCTGGTAGATCACGCTCATCGTGTTCGCGCCCGCGAACGGGAGCTTTCCGGTGAGGAGGTAGTACATGACGACGCCCAGCGCGTAGATGTCGGTGAGCTGCGAGCCCTGCGCGCTTCCCGTCACGAGCTCCGGCGCCATGTACGCGGGCGAGCCCACGTTCATGATCATCGTCTGGTCCGAGACCCGGTTGATCGCCGCGCCGAAGTCGGCGATCTTGATGTCGGTGCCCTCGTTGTGGAGGATGTTCCCCGGCTTGATGTCGCGGTGCGTGAGGCCGAGCGTGTGGGCGAAGGCGAGCGCGCGCACGCACTTGAAGACGATCTCCGCCACCTCGCGAGGGTCGAGGAGCTTGCCCGGCTGGCAGAACTTCTCGAGCGTGCCGCCCTCCACGTACTCCATCACGATGTAGCTGTAGTCCTCCTCCACCACCGCGTCGTAGATCTGCACGATGTGCGGATGGTTGATCTTCCCGGCGAGCGCGGCCTCGTTCACGAACATGCTGCGGTAGAAGGCGCCGTCCTCGCGGTTCTTGAGCGCCTCCGGGTAGGCCACCTTGATCGCGACCTTGCGCTTGCCGAACGGATCGTCGGCGAGGTAGACCTTGCCCGTGGCGCCGCGGCCCAGCTCCTGGAGGACCTGGTACTTGCCGATCGCCTGGCCGGTCTTCATACGCAGCGGCCCCCGTCCACCTCGAGGCAGGCGCCGTTCACGAAGGCGGCCTCGTCGGAAGCGAGGAAGAGCGCGGCGTTCGCGATGTCCATCGGCTTCGACATGCGCCCGAGCGGGATCGTCGCCACGAACTTCTTCCGGTTCTCGGGCGTATCCGGCATGCCCATGAACATCTCGAGGAGGCCGGTCTCGCCGATCACGGGATTGATCACGTTCACGCGGATGCCGTCCGGTCCCAGCTCCGCCGCCATCGAGCGCGAGGTCGCGATCGCCGCGCCCTTCGAGCCGTTGTACCAGGTGAGGCCAGGGCGCGGGCGTACGCCGGCGGTGGAGGCGATGGTCACGAAGCAGCCGCCGCCTGCCTTCCGGAAATGCGGCACCACGTGCTTCGCGGTGAGGAAGAGCGACTTCACGTTCACCGCGTAGATGCGGTCGAACTCGTCCTCGGCCACCTCCAGCATCGGGCGGTTGCGGTGCGTGGTGCCCGCGTTGTTCACGACGATGTCGAGGCGCCCGTAAGCCGAGAGCGCGGATTGCACCAGGCGGGCCACGTCCGCGTCCTTCGAGACGTCCGCGACCTCGGCGCGGGCGTCGCCGCCCCCGGACCGGATCTCGGCGGCGACCCGCTCGGCGGATTTCGCGACGATGTCGTTCACGACGACCTTCGCGCCTTCGGCGGCGTATCGCCGGGCGATCGCCTCCCCGAAACCCGATCCCGCCCCGGTGACGATGGCCACCTTGTTCTTCAGTCGCATCGCGCGATTATCGCCGAAAATGAAAACGCCGCCTCCGCGAAGCGGAGACGGCGTCCCGTCGCCCGCGGGCGCGGGCGTCCGGCTCGGGGGGAAGCCTAGAAAAGACCGGTGATCTTGCCGTCGTCCGTCACGTCGATGTTGCACGCCGACGGCACCTTCGGAAGCCCGGGCATCGTCATCACGTCGCCGCAGATCATCACGACGAACTCCGCGCCGGCCGCGAGGCGCACCTCGCGGACGTTCACGACGTGCCCGGAGGGCGCGCCGCGCAGCTGGGGATCCGTGGAGAACGAGTACTGGGTCTTCGCGACGCAGATCGGGTAGTGGCCGTAGCCCGACTCCTGGTACTTCTTGATCTGCGCGCGCACCTTGGAGTCCGCGGTGATGTCCGCCGCGCCGTAGATCTTGGTCGCGATCGCCTTCATCTTGTCCCAGAGAGAATCGTTCTCGTCGTAGACGAACTTGAAGTTGTTGGGCTCCTCGCACAGGCGCACCACTTCCTTCGCGACGTCGGTCGCGCCCTTGCCGCCCTCGGCCCAGTGGCGCGCGAGGATCACCTTCGCGCCGTGGTGGGCCATCTTCTCCTGCAGCATCTTCACTTCCGCGTCCGTGTCCTCCGTGCGGTGGTTGATCGCGACCACGCAGGGGAGCCCGTAGTTGTTGCGGATGTTGTTCACGTGCCGCTCGATGTTGGTGATCCCTTTGGCGAGCGCCTCGAGGTTCTCCTTGCCGAGCTCCTTCACGTCGATCCCGCCGTGGTACTTGAGCGCCCGGATCGTGGCGACCAGCACCACGGCCGAGGGCTTGAGCCCGGTCTTGCGGCACTTGATGTCGATGAACTTCTCGGCGCCCAGGTCCGCGCCGAAGCCCGCCTCGGTCACGACGTAGTCGGCGAGCTTCAGCGCCGTCTGGGTCGCGAGCACCGAGTTGCAGCCGTGGGCGATGTTGGCGAAGGGACCGCCGTGAATCATCGCGGGCGAGTGCTCGAGCGTCTGCACGAGGTTGGGTGCCAGCGCGTCCTTCAGGAGCGCGGCCATGGCGCCGTGGGTCTTCAAGTCCTTCGCGAGGATGGGCTTCTGGTCGCGGGTGTAGCCGCAGACGATCTTGCCCAGGCGCTCCTTCAGGTCCTTGATGCTCGTGGAGAGGCAGAAGATCGCCATCACCTCGGAGGCGACGACGATGTCGAAGCCGTCCTCGCGCGGGAAGCCGTTGGCCGGGCCGCCCAAGGCCACCGTGATCTCGCGCAGCGCCCGGTCGTTCATGTCGAGCACGCGCTTCCACGTGATCCGGCGCACGTCGAACCCGAGCTCGTTCCCGTGGTTGATGTGGTTGTCGATCATCGCCGCGAGGAGGTTGTTCGCGAGCTGGATCGCGCCGAAGTCGCCGGTGAAGTGGAGGTTGATGTCCTCCATCGGGACGACCTGGGCGTAGCCGCCGCCGGCGGCGCCGCCCTTCATGCCGAAGACCGGGCCGAGCGAGGGCTCGCGGAGGCAAATCATGGCCTTCTTGCCGATGTGGTTCAGGGCATCGCCCAGGCCCACGGTGGTCGTGGTCTTGCCTTCGCCCGCGGGCGTCGGGCTGATGGCGGTCACCAGGACCAGCTTCCCGTCCGGCTTGCCCTTGAGGGTGTCGATGTACCCCAGGGAGACCTTCGCCTTGTACCGGCCGTAGAGCTCGATGGCCTCGTCCGGGATGCCGAGCTTCTTCGCGATCTCGGCGATCGGCTTCACCTTCGCGGCCTGGGCGATCTCGATATCGCTGGGAACGGCCTTCGATTTCGCCGCGGGGGCGACTGCGGTAACCATGGGGATCTCCTCGAAAACGGCGGTCGGCCGGCGGGGAGGACCCCCACGGCCACCCAGAGAGTATAGAAAGCCGGAGAATGGGCGGGCCTTGACTCGGGTCAAGGCCCTTTTCCGCCCCCCCGCCATGCACCCCCACGAAGCCCTCGTCCGCCGGTTCCACGCCGCCTTCGCCGCCCGCGACGCCGAGGCGATGGCGGCCTGCTACCACCCGGACGTCTTCTTCTCCGATCCGATGTTTGCCCGGCTCCGGGGCGCGGAAGCCGCCGACATGTGGCGGATGCTCCTCGCCCGCGCCCGGGAGCTGGAAGTGACGCTCGACGAGGCTTCCGGCGACGAGGACGGCGCCCTCGCCCGCTGGACCGCCCGCTACCGCTTCCGGGGGCGGCCCGTGGTGAACCGAGTGCGCTCGATGTTCGCGTTCCGGGACGGGCGGATCGTGCGGCACTACGATCACTTCTCGTTCTGGCGCTGGGCGGCGCAGGCGCTCGGGCCCTGGGGCGCGGCGCTCGGCTGGTTCGGGCCTTTCCGCTGGGCGGTGCGTGCCCGCTCGCGCCGGGCGCTCGAGCGCTTCAGCGCCGCTCGGGATTAAGGACCGGCGTTCCGAAGAACTCGCGCAGGAGGAATTCCTCGAGGCCGGCCGAGTCCTCCACGCGGGCGGAGAGCGTCACGACGCGCCCGAGGCGGCGCGACTCCCACAGGAAATCGCCCTGGTAGTGCCCGCGGATCAGCTCGATCATGCTGCGCACGATCGCGAGGTCGATGTCCTCGCCCGGCTTCACGCGCACCTCGATCACCTCGCGCCAGCGCCGGTGCGTGTCCGGGCGCCACCCGTTGAACGCGTACTCCGCGCTGAGGGAGCTCTTGTCGAGGATCTGGAAGACCCCGCCGGTCGTGTCGTCGCCCTTCAGCGTCTCGAGGTTGCGGCTGATCGCGGCCGCGCCCGAATCCGCGGCGGGGTTCCCGGAAGGGGTGCCCTCGCGCGCGGCCGCCGCTTCCGCGGCTTTGCGCCGCTCGCGCCGGGCGTTGATCATCGCGAGCATGTCCACCGCCGGGGCCGGGGGCGCGGTAGGCGGCGGCGCGGGCTTCGGCTCCTCGGGCACCGGCACCGGCGGTGCCGCGCGCGGAGTCTGCGGCCGCGCCGCGAGGATGCGCTTCTGCGGGACGGGAGGCGCCCGCTTCGGGACGGGGACCGGCTGCGGCGGAGGCGGAACCGCGGTCGCGGCGGGCTCCGGCGGCTCCGGCGAGGCGAGCGTCACGATGAGCGGACTCTGGCTCGCGGAAAGGTTCAGGCGGTGCATCTTCGGCCGCGGCGCGAAGCCGATGAGGGCCACGTGCGCGAGGAGCGAAAGCGCGACCGCGATCGCGAACCGGCGGCGGGCCGCGATCACGATTTCGCCCGCTCGCGCAGGACCACCACGTTCCCCGCGACGGAGACCGCGATCCCGGCGACGGTGAGCGCCTGCCAGTGGAAGCCCTCGAAGGCCGCGGAGACCACCAGCGCCACGATCGGCACCATCACGCCGATGTATCCCGCGCGCGCCGCGCCGATGCGCTTCAGGAGCGTGAGGTAGCCCGCGAACGCGACGATGGACCCGAGCATCGCGAGGTAGAGGAGCGAGAGAACGTACGGCGCGGAAAGGTCGAACGCGAGCGGCTTCCCGGTGGCGAGCGTCACCGCGAGCGAGAAGAGCCCGCCATACAGCATGGCCCACGCCATTCCCTGCCAGAGCGGCAGGCGCGCCTCGTGGTTGCGATGCGCGGCAAGGGTGCCCAGCGTGGAGACGATCACCGCGACGGCCGTGTACACGGCGCCCAACGCGGTGCGCCGGTCGCCCCGCAGGTGCGCGAACTCCGGCCAGAAGACGAGCGTGATCCCGGCGATGCCCAGGATCGAGCCCACGATCACGGCGCCCGTCATGGGGGTGCGGAAGAAGAGCCGCATGCCGAGCATCGACAGGAGCGGGCTCGCGGAGTAGCCCACTGCCACGAGCCCCGAGACCACGTTCTCCTCCGCGTAGTAGACGTAGATGTAGCTCACGCTGAACATGAGGAGCCCCTGCAGCGCGATCCACCCGTGCTCCCGCGCCGAGTAGCGCAGCGGCAGCCGGCGCGCGAGGCAGAACGCGAAGAGGAGGAAGGAGGCGAGGAGGAAGCGCCATCCCACGCTCGCCTCCGGCGCCACGCGGCCGAGCTGGAACGTGATCGCGAGCCAGGTCGACCCCCAGATCGCCACGCAGCCCGCGAAGAGCTGGAGGGTGCTCATGATCGCCGTCGTTCCCGCGCAGGCGGGAACCCGGCCCTGGATTCCCGCCTTCGCGGGAATGACGTCAGCGAGCCAGCCCGACCTGGTCCAGGATGAACGAATAGGTGAATGCCAGCTCCTTCAGCGCGTCGTAGCGGCCCGAGGCGCCGCCGTGGCCCGCCTCCATGATGGTCTTGAGCAAGAGCGCGTTGCCGTCGGTCTTGAGCGTGCGCAGCTTCGCCACGTACTTCGCCGGCTCCCAGTACATGACCTGGCTGTCGTTCAACGACGTCTCCACGAGCATCGCGGGATACGCGCCCGGGCGCAAGTTGTCGTAGGGCGAGTACGAGCGCATGTACCGGTAGTATCGCCGCACGTTGGGGTTCCCCCACTCGAGGTACTCGCTCACCGTGAGCGGAAGCGAGGCATCGAGCATGGTGGTCACGACGTCCAGGAACGGCACCTGCGCCACCACCGCCTTGAAGAGGTCCGGGCGCATGTTGGCGACGGCGCCCATGAGGAGGCCGCCGGCGCTGCCGCCCTGGATCGCGAGGCGGTCCGGCGCCGTGTAGCGCCGGCGCACGAGCGACTCCGCGCACGCGATGAAGTCGCTGAACGTGTTCTTCTTCCGCAGGAGCTTCCCTGCGTCGTACCAGAGCCGCCCGCGGTCCCCGCCGCCGCGCACGTGCGCGATCGCGAAGATCATGCCGCGGTCGAGGAGCGAGATCCGCGACGCGCGGAAGTGCGGATCCATCGGGATGCCGTAGGAGCCGTATCCGTAGAGCAGGAGCGGCTGCGGACCCTTCCCGCGGAGCGACTTCCGGTAGACGAGCGAGATCGGGATCCGCGTGCCGTCCTTCGCGACCGCCGTGAGCGCCTCCGACGCGTAGTCCGCGGGATCGTAGCCGCCCAGCACGGGGTAGCGCTTGAGGAGCGTCCGCTCGCCGGTGCGCACCACGTGCTCGTACACCGAGCGGGGCGTCACGAGGCTTTCGTAGACGAAGCGGAAGCGGTCCGTCCCGAACTCCTCGTTCGTGCCGGGATACGCGCAGTACACCGCCTCGTCGAACGGGACGTTGCGGCCTTTCCCGCTCGCGAAATCGGTGATCCGCAGCTTCACGAGGCCGCGGTCCCGCTCGACCGCCACCCAGAAGTCGCGGAAGACGGCGACCTCCTCCAGCATCACCATGGGCCGATGCGCGATCACCTGCTTCCAGCTGCGCGGCGAGGGATCGTCCACGGGTGCCCGCACGAGGCGGAAGTTGCGGCCGCGGTCGTTCGCGCGGATGAAGAACTCGCCGCCGCGGTGCTCGACGTAGTACTCGATGCCCTTCCTCCGGGGGACGAGCGTGCGAAGCGGGGCCCGGGGCTCGGCCGACGGAATCACGCGGATCTCGGAGGTGTCCTTGCTCACGATCGCGAGCACGATGAACGCCTGGCTCCTCGAGTCGCACACGCCGATGTCGTAGAGCTCGTCCGGCTCCTCGTAGACGACCTCGTCCTCCCCGCCCAGGGCGAGGCGGCGCAGCCGGTGGCTCCTCTTCGTGGTCTCGTGCTCCTCCACGTAGAAGAGCGTGCGGCTGTCCGCGGCCCATGCGGTGGACGTGACGCGCACGGCGGTGTCGCGCGTGAGGCGGCCGGTCCCGAGGTCCTTCACGTGGAGCGTGTACTGGCGGAAGCCCGTGAAGTCGACGGTGTACGCGAGCTTCGAGCCGTCCGGGCTCACATCGAACATGCCGAGCGCCGTGTACGCGCGGCCCTTCGCGAGCTCGTTCTCGTCGATCAGCACCTCCTCCGGCGCCTGCATCGAGCCCTTGCGCCGGCAGTAGATCGGGTACTGGAGGCCCTTCACCTCGCGCTGGTAATACCAGTAGCCGTGCAGGGGGTACGGCACGCTCTCGTCCGTCTCCTGGATGCGGGCGAGCATTTCCGCGTACAGCGCGCCACGGAAGCGCTCGAGCGGCCGCATCGCGGCGCTCGTGTAGCGGTTCTCCGCCTCCAGGTAGGCGATGACCTCCGGATCCGACTTCTCCCGGAGCCAGAAATAGGGATCCACGCGCCGGTCGCCGAAACGGACGAGCGTACGGGGCTTGCGGCGCGCCACGGGCGGGGCGGCGCCCGGTGGGGGCTCCGGGGGATTCGCGGAGGCGGCGTGAAGGAGCATGGCGGCGGTGACCCGCGGCGGCCGCGGCGGAAAGCGGCCGCGTCGGGGGAGGGGCGGATTATAACGACGTCAACGGCCGCCGCGGAGTTCCGTTGAATGATGCGTAGGCCACCGCATTCCAACAACCGACAAGGAGTTCCCCATGAAGCTCGTTTCTTTGGCGGCGATCGTCGCCGCGATCGCCCTGCCGGCCGCCGCGCAGGTGAACACGCCGCGCGTGGACCAGCGCCAGGCGAACCAGGAAGCCCGCATCCAGCAGGGCGTGCAATCCGGCCAGCTCACGCCGAAGGAGGCCGCCAACCTCGAGCGCGGCCAGGCGAAGGTGCAGGCCCAGGAAGACAAGGCGAAAGCGGACGGCAAGGTCACCGCCCGCGAGCGCGCGAAGCTCGCCAAGGCGCAGAACAAGCAGAGCCGCAAGATCGCGCGCAAGAAGCACAACAACAAGACCACGGCGCCCGCCACCTGACCGTTCGCGCGGAGCACCCGGCCCGCGGGCGCGAGCCGCGCGGGCCTTCTTTCCGGGAGCCGGGCCGGGGGCTGGCCGGGGTACAATCGCGGAAGCGATCGAGCCCCCATGTACGCCATCCCGCGCACCCTGCCAGAGTCCCGGCCGGCCCTCTACGAGGAGCTCCTCGGCCAGGCGCGCGCGCTCCTCGCGGGCGAGCGCGACTCCACCGCCAACGCCGCCAACCTCGCGGCCCTCGTCTTCCACTCGCTCCCGGACCTCAACTGGGCCGGTTTCTACTGGCTGAAGGGCGGCGAGCTGGTCCTGGGGCCCTTCCAGGGCAAGCCTGCGTGCGTGCGCATCGCGCTCGGCAAGGGCGTCTGCGGCACGGCCGCGCGGGACGCGAGGAGCATCGTGGTCCCGGACGTGAACGCGTTCCCCGGCCACATCGCCTGCGACGCGGCCTCGCGGAGCGAGGTCGTCGTGCCGGTCCTCCACCACGGGCGCGTGATCGGCGTGCTCGACGTCGACAGCCCGCGCCTCGCCCGCTTCACGGACGAGGACGCGCGCGGCCTGCAGGCGCTCGCGCACGCCTTCGTCGACGCGACGGGGCTGGGCTAGCGTGTCCTACATCGACGATTCCCTCATCCCCGGCGAGACGGTCGTGCACCGCGCGCACGTCTCGTGGTGGTCGCAGGCGGGGCTGGTCGCGCTGGGCGTGATCCTCCTCGTGGCGGTGATCGGCCTCTTCTTCCTCCTCGCGGCGTGGATCAAGGTCCACTCCACCGAGCTCGCCATCACCAACAAGCGCGTGATCGCCAAGTTCGGCTTCATCAAGCGCGACACGGTCGAGATCAACCTGGGCCAGGTCGAGGCGCTGCGCGTGGAGCAGTCCTTCTGGGGCCGCATGCTCAACTTCGGCACGATCCTCGTCTCCGGCACGGGCGGCGCGCTCGAGCCCATCCCGAGCATCGCAGACCCGCTGGTCTTCCGCCGCAAGTTCATGGAAGCCACGGACCGCCCGATCACTATGCCGCGCGCGTGAGCGCGGCGGGGCGGCCCGGATGACGCTCGCGTCGCTCCTCGTCGATTTCAACTCCTACTTCGCCTCGGTGGAGCAGGAAGTGGAGCCGCGCCTGCGCGGGCGAGCGCTCGGCGTCGTTCCCATGCTCGCGGACACCACCGTCTGCATCGCGGCGAGCGTCGAGGCGAAGACCTTCGGCGTGAAGACGGGGACGAAAGTGGCGGAGGCGCGGCGCCTGTGCCCCGGGATCGAGTTCGTGATCGCGCGCCACGAGCTCTACATCGACTACCACCACCGCGCGGTGGCCGCGGTCGACTCGGTCGTTCCGGTGCGCGCGGTGCTCTCGATCGACGAGATGGACTGCGAGCTCACCGGACGCTGGCGGGAGCCCGCGCGCGCGCTCGAGCTCGCCCGCAAGGTGAAGTCGACGATCGGCACGCAGGTGGGCGCGCACCTGCGCACCTCCATCGGCATCGGCCCCAACACTTTCATCGCGAAGACCGCCTCGGACATGGTGAAGCCGGACGGCCTCGTCCTCATCGAGAAGGCGGAGCTTCCGGAGCGCCTCTTCGACCTTCCCGTGCGCGCGCTCTCCGGCGTGGGCGCCCAGATGGAGAAGCGCCTCGCGAAGCACGGGATCCGCACGGTGCGCGACCTCGCCGCGCGCTCGAAGGAGGAGCTCTGCTCGATCTGGGGAGGGGTGGGCGGCGAGATCATGCACTCGCGCATCCGCGGGGAGCCGCAGCATGCGCTGGAGGACGAGACCGGGTCGATCTCGCATTCGAGCGTGCTGGGGCCGGAGCGGCGCAATGCCGAAGATGCGTTCGCCGTGCTCGATCGCCTCACCCAGAAGGCCGCGATGCGGCTCAGGAAGGCCGGCTACTACGCGGGCCGCCTCTCGGTCGACCTCAAGTATCTCGACGGCACCCATTGGCGCTCGGAGATGCGCTTGGTCGACACGCAGGACACCGTCACGTTCCTCCATGCGCTCCAGAAGCTCTGGGCGGGCCGCCCGCGCGACCGCCGCACCATCCTGCGGGTCGGCATGGCTTACTCGGACCTGGTGAGCGAATCGGCGCACACGGGCTCGCTCTTCGCCTCCGAGGGGAAGTCCAAGGCGCTCTACTCCGCGCTCGATCTCCTCAACGCGCGCTTCGGCAAGCAGGCGGTGTACTTCGCGAGCGCGCACAAGGCGCGCGACCGCGGCGGCCTCCACATCGCCTTCAACCACATTCCCGATCCGAAGACGGACAAATAGCCCCGTCATTCCCGCCTATCCACTCCGTCATTCCCTGCTATCCATTCCGTCATTCCCTGCTATCCATTCCGTCATTCCCGCGTAGGCGGGAATCCAGCCCAAATCGTTAAGCGCTTCATCGCAACACCTGGGCCTTCACCATGGAAAGGAATTTCGCCGTCTACATCATGGCGTCGAAGCGGAATGGCACTCTCTACATCGGTGTGACATCCGACCTGCCGAAGCGCGCCTGGGAGCACCGAGAAAGCGTCGCGGACGGGTTCACGAAGGACTACGGCGTCAAGATCCTTGCCTGGTATGAAATGCACGACAATGCGGAGTCGGCCATCACCCGCGAAAAGCGTCTCAAGAAATGGAACCGCGCGTGGAAGATCCGGCTGATCGAGGAGCGAAATCCCGGATGGAACGATCTCTTTCCGGAGATTTGCGGGTGATCGAAGGGCTGGATTCCCGCCTACGCGGGAATGACGGATAGAGCGGGAATGACGGATAGAGCGGGAATGACGGATAGAGCGGGAATGACGGATAGAGCGGGAATGACGGATAGAGCGGGAATGACGGATAGAGCGGGAATGACGAACGGAGCGGTAATGACGGCGTTTCATGAAGGATAGCGTCGTCGTCGTCACCGGGGCGTCGAAGGGCATCGGCGCGGAGCTCGCGCGGCAGCTCGCGGCGAAGGGTGCGAAGCTCGTGCTCGCCGCGCGCAACCTGCCGGAGCTCGAGGCGGTCGCCGCGCAATGCCGCGCGGCCGGCGCCGCGGTCGTGACGGTGAAGGCCGACGTCGCGGTCGAGCGCGATTGCCAGGCGGTCGTCGCGGGGGCGGTGCTCGCGTTCGGCCGCGTCGACACGCTCGTGAACAACGCCGGCATGAGCATGTGGGCGCGGTTCGAGGAGATCCGCGACCTGTCCGTGCTCGAGCGGATCATGCAGGTGAACTACATGGGCGCGGTGTACTGCACGCGCCACGCGCTCCCGTACCTGCGCCAATCGCACGGCCGCCTCGTGGGCGTCTCCAGCCTCGCGGGACGCAGCGGCGTGCCCACGCGCACGGGCTATGCCGCGAGCAAGCACGCGATGACGGGCTTCTTCGATTCGCTCAGGATCGAGCTCGAGGGCTCCGGCGTGTCGGTCACGATGATCTACCCCGGCTTCGTCGCGACCGGCATCCGCGAGAACGCCACCGGGCCGGACGGCCTCCCGATCCTCGTGAGCCCGGTGCGCGAGGGCGAGGTGATGAGCGCCGCGGAATGCGCTCGCCGCATCGTCCGGGCGATCGAGCGCCGGGAGCGGGAAGTCGTCATGACGGCGCGCGGTAGAATGGGCCTTTGGCTGAAGCTTCTCGCCCCCGCCCTCGTCGACCGGATCGCGAGGCGGGCGATCGAGCGGGGACACTGATGGCGCTCACCGTCTGGATCACCTACTTCGTCACGACGATCGTGCTTTCGCTCACGCCGGGGCCGGGCGTCTTCTCGAGCCTCTCCAGCGGCCTTCGCCACGGCTTCCGCCTGGGCCTCTGGAACGGCGTCGGCATGCAGGTCGCCAACGCGATCCTGCTGGGCGGCGTCGCGGTGGGGCTGGGCACTATCCTCCTCGCCTCGGAGACGCTTTTCACGGCGGTGAAATGGCTGGGCGTGGCCTACCTTCTCTACCTGGGCGTGGCGACATGGCGCTCGCGTCCGGCGAGCTTCGAAGTGGACGGCGACGATCGCGCGCGCACCGCGGGCGAGGTCTTCCTGCGGGGCTTCCTCGTGAACCTCACGAATCCGAAGGGCATCATCTTCTTCGCCGCGATCCTGCCGCAATTCATCGACGTCGACCGCCCCCAGGCGATGCAGTACGCGATCTTCGCCGCGACCACCTTCTCGGTCGACATCGTGGTGATGATGGGCTACACCGCGCTCGCCGCGAAGGTGCTGCGCGTGATGAACGACCCGGCGCGGCTGGGCTGGGTGAACCGGGGGCTGGGCGGCGCGTTCATCGCGGCCGGCCTCGCCCTCGCCGCATTCCGGCGCGCCGCCGCCGTGGCCGCCTGATTTCCCGGACGAACAAAAAGGAGAGTGACATGACCATCAAAGTTGGCGATCGCCTGCCCGAGGGCACCATCCAGGAGTTCATCGAGGTCGAGGGCAACGGCTGCACGGTCGGGCCCAACACCTTCAAGGTGCAGGACCAGGTGAAGGGCAAGAAGATCGTGATCTTCGGGCTCCCCGGCGCCTTCACGCCGACCTGCTCCGCGAAGCACGTGCCCAGCTACCTGCAGAACTTCGACGCGCTGAAGAAGAAGGGCGTGGACGAGATCTGGTGCTTCGCCGTGAACGATCCGTTCGTGATGGGCGCGTGGTCGCGCGACCAGAAAGCCACGGGCAAGATCCGCTTCATGGCGGACGGGAGCGCCGAGTACACGAAGAAGCTGGGCCTCGAGCTGGATCTCAACGCCCGCGGGCTCGGCATGCGCTGCCAGCGCTTCGCGATGGTGGTCGACGACGGCGTCGTGAAGGCGTTGAACGTCGAAGCCCCGGGCAAGTTCGAGGTCTCCGGCGGCGAGCAGATGCTGAAGGCGGTGTGAGGAACTCCGTCATTCCCGAGGCGTCGGGAATGACGAATTCAGCTTCTAGTTCCTGAGCACGAGGTAGAGGAAGAACACCCCGATCGCGACGAGGATCGCCACCTTCCACCACGCGATCGGACTTTCCCCCACGACCTCGGACGTCTGGCCGTTCACGAGGAAGCGGAAGGTGCGCTCGCGGTAGCGGTACGCCGAGATCCACACCGGCATCAGCGCGTGCTTGAATCCCACGTCGCTGTAGCGCGTGTCGACGGAGTCGATCCGCTGCTCGTCGCCGCCGATCTCGCGCCGGATCATGTTGCGGATCCGGTCGTCTATCATCCGGCGCGCCTGCGTGAAGCCGTCCTTCAGCCCGATCTGGTAGGCCTCCGCGCGGAAGCCGGACACGTACTCCGGGCGGTAGGCCACGAGCCCGCGCGTATCCCAGCGCCAGGCCGAGGCGCCGAGCGTGGGCGGCAGCGACGTCGACGCGAGCACCGTCACGTCGTCGTGGAAGTGGTCGATGTGCCCCGAAACCTCCGCCCAGCTGGTGGTCTTGTCGTGCCGCGTGCCGCGCTGGCCGTCGTAGTCGGTCGACGTGCGGCAATCGTAGATCCAGAACGGGAGGTACACGCCCACGAGCGCCGCATCCGTCTGCGCGTAGCGCGCGAGGTCGAGGGGTGCGAGCCACCGCGAGCGGATCCAGCGGCGGAACGACTGCTGCGCGCCGGAAGCGTCCAGCTTGAAAGGCACCATCGCCTGCGGCTTGATGCGGCGGTTCGCGTAGCCCTGGGCGGTGATCGCGGCGCCGCAGAAGGCGCAGTGCGAGGCGAAGACGCCCGAAGCGAGGGTCTGCGCGGCGCCGCACTTGTCGCAGCGAACGTGCTGCTCCTCGACCGTCTCCGCGGAGCCCTCGAGCGCCTTTAGCTGCGCCTCGTAGTCCAGGTCTTCGACCGCGCCGTCCGCGCCGGCGATCGAGTTCTCCGTGCCGCAATGGCCGCACTTGAGCGTGTGCGTGCCGGGCGCGAACGAGAGCTTCGCCCCGCAGGACGTGCAGGGATAGGTGCGGATGAACTCCTTCTGCTCGACCGCTTCCATGCGCGCCCGAAACGCTATTGGGGCACGGGCGGCGGGACGTCGGCGAAGAGCGGCGCCAGCTCCTGGACGTCGCCCGCCTTGACCCACTGCGCCATGCCGTTCCTCCACACGAGGGACGCGCGCGTGAGCTGGCCGGACGCGGCCTGCTGGCGAAGCGCGGCGAGGTCGAAGGGACCCGCCTGGTTAGCCCCCACGGCCACGTGGAAGGCGACCCCGCCCGGCACTGGCGGCGGCATCGCGGCCGCGGCTCCCGCGCCCACGCTGTTCATCATCTGGGCGCCCATCGCGATTCCCGCGCCCAGGCCCACGCCCGCGCCCGCGGCGCCCCCCGGATTCCTCGCGGCGTCCCGGATGGACGATGCGCTCTCGTACTGCGTGTACGCCTGCAGGTTCCCCACCGCGGCCATGGCGCCGCGCGCGTCGATCGCCTTCTCGACTTCCTCCGGGAGCCCGATGTCCTGCACCTGGACCTCGGCGAGCTCGAGGCCCATCGCGTCGAAGTCCGGCGCGAGCTTGTCCCTCAAGCGCGTGGCGATCTCCACCACCTTCGCCGACATCTCGATCACGGGAATGCCCAGGCCGGGCAGCACTTCCTTGATGCGCAGCCCGATCTTGCCCCGCAGGTTCTCCTCGACCTGCGCCACGGAGAAGCGGCCTTCGGTGCCCACCAGGTCGCGGACGATGATGCCGCCGTCCTTCGCGCGGATGGAATAGAGGCCGAAGGCCGTGACGCGCACCATGCCGAAATCGCTGTCGCGCATCATCGCCGGCCCCGGCGTGCCCCACTTGAGGTCGGTGAACTTGCGCGTGGAGATGAAGTACACCTCGGCCTTGAAGGGACTCTCGAACCCGTATTTCCAGCCCTTGAGGGTCGCGAGGACGGGCATGTTCTGGGTCGTGAGCGTGAAGGTGCCCGGCTTGTACACGTCCGCGAGCTGGCCCTCGTTCACGAACACGGCCATCTGCCCCTCGCGCACCACGAGCTTCGCGCCGTACTTGATCTCGTTCTGGTAGCGCTCGAAGCGGTAGGCGAGCGTGTCGTTGGTGTCGTCCAGCCACTCGACGATGTCGACCAGCTCGCCGGTCAGTTTGTCCCACAGCGCCATGGTTCCCCCCTTTTGCCCTGCGTCGTTCCGGGTAAGGTACCCTTACGGGCCCGCCAAGACAACGCCGCCCCGGCCATGCCCCTCACCGTCGCAGCGCTCCACATCTATCCCGTGAAGGGACTCAAGGGCGTGGAGCTGCCCGAGGCGCGGACGACCGAGCGCGGCCTCGAGCACGACCGCCGCTGGATGGTCGTCGATGCCGCGGGCGAATTCGTCTCGCAGCGCATGCTTCCGCGGATGGCGACGGTGTGGACGGCGCTCGAGGACGGCGCGCTCGAGCTCTCCGCGCCGGACATGGCGCCCCTCCACGTGCCGCTCGCCCCCGATGCCGGCGAGCCGATCCGCGTGCGCGTGTGGTCCAGCGAATGCGATGCGCTCGCCCCTTCGCGGGACGCCGACGCGTGGCTCTCGGAATACCTGGACATCGCCTGCCGCCTCGTGCGGATGCCGGAGTCCACGCGCCGCACGTCCAACGCGCTCTACGCCGGACCGGGAAAGCTCGTGGGCTTCGCGGACGGGTATGCGTGCCTCGCGACGTCCGAATCGTCCCTGGCGGACCTCAACGCGCGCCTGGTCGCGAAAGGCGGGCGCGCGCTCCCCATGAACCGGTTCCGCCCGAACGTGGTCGTCACGGGCGGGCGCGCCTACGACGAGGACGCGTGGAAGGAGATCGCGATCGGCGAGGCGGTCTTCCGCGCGGCGAAGCCGTGCGGGCGCTGCCAGGTGACCACGACGGACCAATCGACCGGCGAGGTCGTGGGTCCCGAGCCGCTCGCCACCCTCGCCGCGTACCGCGAGCATGCCGAGTTCGGGATCATGTTCGGCATGAACTGGGTGATGGCGAAGACCGGCACGATCCGGGTCGGAGATACGGTCGAGGTCCGCGCCTGACCTCCCGCGACCGTCATTCCCGAGCCGTCGGGAATCCAGGCGTGTATGCCTTACCGCCTCGTGCGCGATGTGCCGAATCCTCCGCACGCGCAACACGGCATTTTCCGCAGGGCCGGTGTGCGGCGCCGCAGTATCGTGCGGCTGCCATCCCCATCCCCGGAGACTCCATGAACGTGACCGTTCGCATGCGTTCCGCGCTCGCCGCATTGCTCGTTTCACCCGCCGTGGCCCTCGCCGCCCCGCAGAACATCTCGGCGTGCCAGACGATCTCGCAGCCCGGCTCCTACGTCCTCAACAAGAACCTCGTCGCGTCCGGCGACTGCATCGTGATCGCGGCGAGCTTCGTGACGCTGGATCTCAACGGCTTCGTGATCACGGGGAGCGGCAGCGGCACGGGCGTCCAGGAGACGGTGTCCGTTCCCTTTCCCGGGTTCCGCGGCGTGGTCGTCCGGAACGGCGCGGTCACCAACTTCGGGAACGGCGTCTACTTCCCCAACTCGACCGGCGTTTCCGTCGACCACGTGAACGCGACGCTCAACACCAACAACGGCATCGAGCTGGGCCAGCGCCCTGTCGTCACGTCGAGCCGCGCGGACGAGAACGGCGGCATCGGGATGCTCGTCGACATCGGCGCGAGCCTCGCCGGGAACACCGTCGGGCGCAACCACGGATCGGGCATCGTCGCGGGCGAAGGCGCGATCATCGTGGGGAACGAGGCGCGGAACAATGGCCTGGACGGCATCTTCATGGACTGCCCGGGCGCCGCGATCGCGAACACGGCCGGCAACAACCTGGGCACGAACCTCGTGCCGCTGAACGGATCCTGCACGACCGACCACAACTCGACGCTGTAAGCGGCCCTCGCCTACGGTGCGCGCAGCGCGTGCACCGCGAGACAGAGCCAGCCCACGATGAAGGCGAGGCCGCCCGCCGGGGCGAGCGGACCGGCGGAGCGGCCCGTCATCGCGAGGAACCAGAGCGAGCCGCAGAAGAGCGCGATTCCCCCGAGGAAGAGCACCCCGGCCGCCGCAAGCCACGTGGACGTGCCCCACCGCGCGATGAGCCCCACCGCGACGATCGCGAGCCCGTGCACCAGGTGGTAGAGCACCGCGGTGCGCAGGAGTTGCGCCGCGTCCGGGTGCGGCGCGCCGCGCGCGGCATGCGCCGCGAAGGCGCCGGCGGCGACCGCGAGCGCCATCGCCAGCGCGCCGCAGACGAGGAAGGCACGGGCCATGCGCGATCCTATCGTGCGCGGGATGCCGGCGCCGTCCCGTGCAGCAGGAAGGCGGCGAGCGAGGGGAGCAGGAAGAGCGCCCCCAACATGTTGAGGAAGAACATGAACGCGAGGAGGATGCCCATGTCCG
>DATAMY010000101.1:0-3008 GCA_036266535.1 Usitatibacter sp.
CACAGTCCAAGTCCTGAGGCATCCCGCGCTCCCCGCGCGGCCGACTTGGAGGCAACATGTGCGCCATTCGCGGTTTCCTCGCGTTTCTCGGATGCGTCTTTTCCCTCGCGGCAACGAGCGCCCCGCCGCGGTTCGACGTCCGTGCGATCCCGCTCACGGATACGGAGGGCCTGGTAACCCTCGATTACTTCGCCTGGGATCCTGGCCGGCACCAGCTTTGGGTGCCCGCGGGCAACCTGGAAAGCGTCGTCGTGATCGACGGGCTGAGCGCAGCCGTGACGACGCTGAAGGGATTCCCCAGCGCCGAATTCACCCTCGGGGGACGGCGCGGACGCCTGGGCCCCTCCTCCGCCACGATCGGCGACCACGTCGTCTTCGTGGGAAGCCGTGCCGATTCCAGCATCCACGTGATCGACTCGGCGACGCACGAACGCGGCCCCAGCTTTCGCATCGCGCCGATCTCCGCGGGGTGGGCGGGCGCGCCCGACGGCATCTGCTACGTGGCCTCGACCCGGGAGCTCTGGATCACACGCGGGGCGCCGCCGCTGGGAATCCCCTCGTCGGACGGCGCGCTCACGGTCCTCGACGCCTCGAATCCGTATGCGCTCCGCGAGAAGGCGAAGGTCGCCCTGGGCGGCTCGCCCGAGGGATACGCTGCCGACGAGGGGCGAGGCCTTTTCTTCACGAACCTGCGCGAGACGGCCGAAACCCTGGCGGTGGGTCTGCGCGACCACCGCGTCGTCTCCCGCTGGAAGTCGGGATGCGACGAGCCCCGCGGGCTCGCGCTCGATACGGCGCGCGGCTTCCTCTTCGCGGCGTGCTCGAGCCGCGTCGTCGCCATGGACATCCAGCATGGCGGTGCCGTGGTGGGTTCCATCGACACGGGCGAAGGGCTCGACAACATCGACTACTCGCCCGCGCGCCGGACGCTTTTCGCCGCGGCCGCGAAGGCCGGCACCCTCACGATCGCGCGCGTCGAGGACTCGGGAGCCCTCATCCGGCTCGATGTGATCCCCACTGCGATGGGCGCACGCGGCGTCGTGGCAGGCGACGGGGGCACGGCGTACGTCGCCGAGCCCCGCGAGGGGCGCATCCTCGCCGTCACTCCGCACACCGGCAATTAGAGCGGCGCGGCCTCGCGCACGTGGCGGTTGAACGTGGTCGCGAGCGCGAACGCGGCGAGCCATGCCGAGAGCAGCAGCACCGCAGGGACGGCGCCGAGGCGCTCGAGAAGGATGCCCGAGACCGCGGCGCCCGCCGGCATGAACCCGAACGCGAGGAGGCGAAAGACGCTGTTCACGCGGCCCTGCAGGTGATCCGGGATGAGGGCCACGCGGTAGCTGAACTGCACCACGTTGTACACGGGCCCCAGGAAGTAGATGGCGCCCGCCACGAGCGCGAGCAGGAGGAATGACGGCATCGCCGCGTAGAGCGGGAAGAGGATCGCCTCCAGCCAGATGAGGGCGACGATCATCTGCCCGAAGGTGAAGCGCCGGGCGAGCCGCCCGCCGACGAGCGAGCCCAGCACGCCTCCCACGCCGATCGCGCTGAAGACGGTGCCGATCGCCGCGTCGTCGGCGCCCAGCCGCTTCGAGAGCACGATGAGCACGAGCGGCGTGGCGGCATTGATGAAGTTCACGCCGCCGGTGAGGATCGCCATGAAGCGGATCAGGGGATTGGCCCACATCCAGCGCAGCCCCTCCATCACCTCGGCGCGAAGGTCGAGCGCCTTGTGCGCGCGCTCGGTGTGGAACGGCGTCTCGATGCGAAGGAGCGACACGAGCGAGACGAGGTAGGTGATCGCGTTCGCGGCGAAAGGCGCCGCGTGCCCCGCCGCCTGGAAGAGCACCGTCCCGATCGGGGGGCCCACGATATTCGCCGAGAAGAAGCCCGCCTCGTTCTGCGCCGCGGCCTGCGGAAGCTGCGGCCGCGCGACGACCCGCGGGAGCGCCGCCACCTCGGCGATGTTGAAGAAGACGAAGAGGCTTCCTTCGACGAGGGACACCGCGTAGATCTGCCAGAGGGTGAGCGCGTCGAAGGCCATCGCGAGGGGAATCGTCGCGACGGCGACGGCGCGCCCCGCGTCGCAGCGGACCATGACCTTCTTGCGGTCCCACCGGTCGATGAGCGCGCCCACCGGAAGGCTGAAGACGAGGTAGGGGAGCGACCTCAGCGCGCCGGCCACGCCCGCGGCCTCGGGCGAGTTCGTGATAGCGAGCACGAGCAGCGGGACCACGACCTGGGAAGCCGTCGTTCCGAGCGTGGATGCGAGCTGACCGCCCCAGAGGAGCATGTAGTCGCGGTTGCGCCAGAGCGGCGGCAGCGCGGTCGCCATCCGCGCATCGTACCAAATGCGCGCCGCCCGGAAACGTCCGAAAACGTGGCGAAGATGACCGCCGGCGACGCGGTGCCCGTGGCATGCTTCCGCACTTTTTGATTCGGCAATTCGAAACATGGTTTCGCGGCAACGGGTGCAGCACGGGCACGACGTGCGTTTCGAGCTCGCCGCATCGACGGGCGACGTGTGGGAGGCGGACCTCGTCCGCGGAAGCCTCACCCTTCCGCCGCTCTTCAAGGAGCGGCTGGGCTACGCCTCGGACGAGATCGAGGACACGCAGCAGTCGTGGGTGCGGCTCCTCCACCCCGACGACCGCGCGGCCGTGCGCAGCGCCTGGATCGACCACCTCAAGCGGCGCATCCCCTACGTCGTCGATTACCGCAAGCGCTCGAAGGCGGGGCCGTACCGGTGGTTCCACGCGCGGGGCCAGGCCCTGTGGGACGAGTCCGGCCGCGCGACCCTCATGGCGGGCGTCGTCCACGACATCACGCCCTACCGCGAGGCCGAGGCGCGCATCGATTTCCTCGCCAACCACGACGAGCTCACCAAGCTCCCCAATCGGGCGCTGATCCGCGACCGCATATCGCAATCGCTCGTCCAGGCGCGGCGCAACGGCGCCCAGTTCGCCGTCATGTTCCTCGACCTCGACCGCTTCAAGGTCATCAACGAC
>DATAMY010000102.1:0-11343 GCA_036266535.1 Usitatibacter sp.
GCCTTGGGCCTCCCGACCCCCCGCTACCTCCATTTCCCCGTGGCGATCGACCCCCAGGGCGAAAAGCTCTCCAAGCGACACGGCGCGCCGGCGCTCGAGCGGGCGAACGCCCCCGAGGCGATCGCGCGCGCCCTGGCCTTCCTCGGCCAGTCCGCCGTCTTGCCGGACTCCGCCCCCGCGATGCTGGCGGAGGCGGCCCGGGGCTGGGACCTGGCCCGCATTCCACGGGTGCCCACGCTGGGCGCCTGAGCGAGGAGGATCGGCCGGCCCGCGGCTTTATTCCGGGCCCCGGCAAAAATATAAATCTGGGAAAAATATCCCAAATCACGCCCAGCGGTGCTAATTTCGCCTCCGGTTGATCCCCCACACCCCAGGAGAGGCGAAATGGAAACGAAGCATCCGGCCGCAAAAAGCGGCCTTCGGCGGACCTTCACGATCGGCGCGCTCGCGGCCACGGTCCTCGCGACCTTCAGCATCGGCGCGCACGCGCAGGCGGTCGTCATGGCCGGCAGCTACCAGAACTTCGACGTGCTCAACAACACGGGGCAGCAGGCGTGCGGGTTCGAGATGGAGGTGCACGGCGTGTCGAGCTCGCAGCTCACGCGCATCTTCCCGTCCAACTTCAACGCCGGCGTGATCCGCTACGGCTTCGGCACGGCGACCGACTTCCCCGGCGGCGTGTTCGTCCGCTGGGAATCTCCGTACGACGCGGCCGCCGGCCAGTTCAAGTCGTGCACGCCCGTCCCGCCCACGATGACGACCGTGCCCGGCGATTCGTGCTGGACGCTCGGCATGCCCGGCGGCGCGTACCAGGCCTCCGGGTGCGAGCATTTCGGCATCAGCACCAATTTCGTGAACCCGACGAGCATCATCTATCGCTGGCTGGTGCCGGATCCGAACAACGCGGGGCAGCTGATGTATTCGGACGCGTCGGTCTCGCTGCCGGCGCCCGTGTGGACCGCCGTGCCGCCCGCCAACCCCGGCCTCCCGCCGGTCGTCGTGGCGGAAGTCCAGGCCCCGCCGCCCCCGCAGCCGGTCGTGTACGGCGACGCGCAATGGGTCAAGGTCTACAAGACGGAGGCGGTCGCCGCGGTCCAGAACGTGGACGACCTCGTCGGCGACAACCCGGCGCTCGTGCCCCAGGACCCGGCGGAGCTCGAGACCGCCTGGTCGCTCCTGCAGGCCGATCCGCCGCTCCTCGCGGGAAACAAGAAGCAGCGCGGCAAGCTCGCGAACCAGGGGAACGTCGGGAACGGCCACCACGCCGTGGTCCGTCGCTACGAGTACTACAAGTACGCCGGTGTCTACGACCCGATCACCCACGAGGCCCTCTGCGCGGACGGCACCTGCACGGCGCCGAGCCCCGGCGAGCTGGGCGACGCGATCGGCGCGCAGAACGTGGCGGCCAACCTCGTCGTGAACGCGCTCACCGTGAACGTGGTGGGTGGCGGCGGCGTGTCCTCGGACGACAAGGTGATCAGCTGCGGCAACAAGTGCTACGGCGTCTATGCGCCCGGCACCACGGTGGCGCTCACCGCCAAGCCCAACTCCGGCAACACGTTCTCCGGCTGGACCGGGGCGTGCGCCGGTGCCGCGACGACGTGCAGCGTGACGCTGGACGCGGAGAGCTCGGCGACGGCGACCTTCGTCACAGTGGCCGCGGCCGGTGGCGGTGGCGGCGGCGGCGGTGGTGGCGGTGGTGGGCTGGGCGGCGGCGGTGCCGCGGCGACGAGCTACACCTTGTCCGTCGGCCGCAGCAATACGGGCACCGTCACGGCGACACCGGACGGCGTGGACCGCGCGCTCAACTGCGGCTCGGCCTGCTCCGCGAAGTACAGCGCGAGCGCCGCGGTGACGCTCACGGCGACGCCTCCCGTCGGGAAGGCCTTCGTCGGCTGGAGCGGCGCCTGCACCGGCACGGCCCCGCAGTGCACGGTCACCATGACCGCCAACCTCAGCACGACCGCGGCGTTCACGAAGTAAGCAAGCACCAACTGGGAGGGGCCTTCGGGCCCCTTTTTTTTGCGCGCCGGCAGGTTATTCCGGCCCGTCGCAAAAAAAAAGCATTCTTGGGATAATTATCCCAGATCACCGAAAGCAGCGCTAATTTGCGTCCGAGGCCGATCCAAAGGAGAAACACACGAGCATCCTCGAGATGCCCGTCCTTCACTCCGCGACCGCCCCGGGTCGCTCGCGCGGAGACCCGCTACGCGCGGGCTTCCGCCGCGCCGGAGGCGATGCGCTCGACCGCTCCGGCGCGGTCGTGGACGTCGAGCTTCAGGAAGAGCTGCTTCACGTGGTAGGCCACGGTGTTGCCGGAGACGCCGAGCCCTTCCGCGATCTCCGGGTTGCTGCGGCCCTGCGCGATGAGGAGCGCGATCTCGCGCTGCTGCGGCGAGAGCGCGAGCCGCCCCATCGCTTCCACGAACCCCAGGATCATGGGCTCCCGCCGCTGGATGCGCACGCCGACCAACGCCGCGCGCGAGGAGCGGTCGTCGTCCAGCCAATAGGCGCGCATCACGTGCCGGCCCCAGCGCGCGTCGAGCGTGATCGAAGGCGCCGCCGATTCCTCCCCGCGCTCGATGGCCTCGAGCCGCGCGCAGAGCGCCCGAAGCGCCTGCGCCGCGCGGTCCGTGCGCCGCCCGCCCACGCTCGCGGGCCCGATCTCCGGGTGCGTCGCGAGGAAGAGGAGCCGCCGCGCCCGCTCCGAGCCGTGGACGATGCGGCCCGCGCGGTCCACCACGAGCATCGCCTCCTCCTCCGCGTCGCGCAGCGCCAGCTCGGAGCGCGGCAGGCCGCGCCCCATCGCGACGCCGTGCGACACGTAGCGCATCACGCTCGCGAGGTCGGCGCGCTCGCGGGCGCCGAACGCGGGTGCGGCGCGCGGGCGGTAGAGCGAGACCTGGCCCAGCGGCGCGGCGTCCACCCGCGCGATGCCGTAGAGGACGTGGTGCGCGTCCAGCCGCCGCAGGATCTCGTTGTAGTAGCCGGTCCTCCGCAGCTTCGCGTCCGCGGTCGACGCGACGACGCCCTCCGGCGCGGCGGCGCGTTCCCGGAACGCCTTGCGGAAGGACGCGCCCGCGGCCTCGTAATAGCGCTCGAAGTAGTGCGCCATCCATTCCGGCGGCAGGATGCGCTCGGCGTAGAGGTTGGTCATACCGCCGCGGCCGTCCACCCAGAAGAACGCGGCCGAGTCGCCGGGGACGAGATCGCGCAGCGCCGCGAGGAGCGGCCCCACCAGGAGCTCGGCCGGGAGCCCCAGGCAGCAGAGCTGGCGGATGCGCGCGCGCACATTCGAGCGCTTCACGCGAGCGACTCCGCGCGGCGCGGCGCCGCGAGCCGGAAGGCGGCGACCGGCCGCGTGAACCCGTGGAGGGCCACCTCGCCCAGGTCGTCCACCGCCCACAAGTGCCCGGCCTCGGCGCGCACGCGCCCGCAGGCGAGGATGGCGCCCGGCGGGGCCAGGCCGCAAAGGCGGCTCGCGAGGTTGGTCACCGTGCCGATGGCGCCGTAGTCGATGCGCGCCTCGAACCCGATCGCCCCCACGGTGGCCACGCCTTGCGCGATGCCGATGCCCAGGGCGAGCTCGTAGCCGCGGCGCTTCCACTGGACGGCGAGCTTCCGCGCGTCCCGCTGCATCGCGAATGCCATCTCGACCGCGCGGCGCGCGGGCTGCGCGATCGGCACCGGATCGTTGAAGAAGACCATGAGGCCGTCGCCCGTGAAGCGCTCGAGCGTGCCCTGGAACTCGAGCACGCGGCGACCCATCGCACGGTGGAATTCCGAGAGCGCCCGCATGACCTCCTCCGGATCGGCGCGCTCGGCGAAGGCCGTGAAGCCCCGCAGGTCGAGGAACGCGACCGTGATCTCGCGGCGGTGGCTCCGGAGCGCGTCGTCCGCGCCGCCGGCGAGGATCGACTCCGCCAGCTGCGGCGAGAAGAAGCGCTTCAGGCGCTGGAGCTTCTCCAGGTGGGCGGCCTGCTCCGCGTAGAGGCGGCGCAATCGGAGGAGCGAGCGCACGCGCGCGAGGAGCTCGGGCGGATCGAGCGGCGAGAGGAAGTCGTCCGCGCCGGCCTCGAGCGCGAGGAGGCGCGCCTCGCGGTCCGGCGCGGCCGCCACGAGCACGACCGGGAGGGCGGCGAGCGCAGGATCCGCCCGCAGCGCACGGCAGATCCCCAGGGCGTCGAGGCCCAGAGGGTCCGCATCGAGGAGAACCAGGTCCGGGGGCGATTCCCGCACGCGCGCGAGCGCCGCCCCCTCGCCGAAGACCGTCTCGACCCTGCAGGCCTCGCCGGCCAGCACGTCGGCGAGGCGCCGTGCGTCCGCCGCGCTTCCCGCGGCCGCGAGGATGCGGCCGGCCGGGCAGGCGGGTGCGGGGGAATCGGCCGGGGCGTTCACGGAGGGCGGTGGGCGTGAATGAGCGGGGGGACGCCGATTCACGCATGTTAACGCGGTCCCGGCGCCCGCGTCGACCCTCTCCCGCCCGCCGGGAAACCGCGCCTCAGTAGCCGATGGCGCAGCCGTCCTTGCGGTGGTCGGAGGCGGCGCAGTAGCCGTCGTCCAGGCGGTGGATGAGCTGCGCGCCGCCGAACCCGAACTGCGGCCGGTCCGAGGGCACGAGGCGGTGGCCGCGCCGGGCGAGCTCCTCCTTCACCGCGGCCGGCACCACGTCCTCGACGCTCACGCTGAAGTCCGGGTTCACGATCCAGCGCGGCGCGTCCGAGCACGCCTGCGGGTTCTGGTTGTAGTCCACCAACCGCACGATCATCTGCAGGTGGCCCTGCGGCTGCATGTTGCCGCCCATCACGCCGAAGCTCATGACCGGCTGGCCGTCGCGGGTGAGGAATCCCGGGATGATCGTCTGGAACGGGCGTTTGCGCGGGCCCACGTCGTTCGGGTGGCCGCGCTTCAACGTGAAGCCGGCGCCGCGGTTCTGCATGCTGATGCCGGTCCCGGGGACCACGACGCCCGAGCCGAAGCCCATGTAGTTGGACTGGATGAACGAGAGCATCATGCCGCGCTCGTCCGCGGCGGTGAGGTAGATCGTGCCGCCGCCCGCGGGGATTCCGGCCACGGGATCCGCGGCGCGCTTCATGTCGATCGCGTTCGCGCGCGAGGCGAGGTACGCGTCGTCCAGCATCTGCGCGGGGGTGACCTCCATCGCGGCGGGATCGGTCACGTGCCGCCAGGTATCCGCGAAGGCGAGCTTCATCGCCTCGATCTGCAGGTGGAGGCTGTCCGCGGAATCCGCCGGGAGCGCGGCCACGTCGTGGTGGCGGAGGATCCCGAGCGCGATCAACGCGGCGATGCCCTGGCCATTCGGAGGCATCTCGTGGAGCCGGTAGCCGCGGTATTCGACCGAGATCGGATCGACCCAGTCGCACTTGTGCTGCGCGAGGTCGTCCTCGGTCATCGCGCCCTCGTCCGAGCGGCTGGCGAGCGCGATCCGCTCCGCGAGCGCGCCGCGGTAGAAGCTCTCGCCCTTGGTCGCGGCGATGTCCTCGAGCGTCTCGGCCTGCTGCGGGCAGTAGAAGCGCTCGCCCGGGAAGGGCGCGCGGTCCTTGGGGAGGAACGTCCAGCAGAACTCCGACATGTCCTTGAAGCTCGGCGCCTGGCGCGCCCAGCTCATCGCCGTGATGGGCGAGACCATGTAGCTTTCGCGCGCGTAGCGCACGGCCGGCTCGAAGAGCGCCTCGAACGGGAGCTTCCCGTAGCGCCGCGAGAGCGCGACCCAGGCGGAGACGCAGCCCGGGACCGTGACCGAATCCCACCCGAGCGTGGGCATGGACTTGCGGGCGGCGAAGCGCTCCGTCGTCCATCCCGAGGGCGAGCGGCCCGAGGCGTTGAGGCCCACCAGGCGCTGGCCGTCCCAGAGGATCGCGAACGCGTCCGAGCCGATGCCGTTCGAGGTGGGCTCGACCACGGTGAGCGTGATCGCCGCGGCGAGCCCGGCGTCCACGGCGTTCCCGCCCCTGGCGAGCATCGAGAGGCCCGCCTGGGCGGCCAACGGCTGCGAGGTCGCGACCACGTTCTTCGCGAGGACGGGCATGCGTTGCGACGGATACGGGAAGTTCCAGCTGAACATTTGCGCGTTGCCCGGGGCGAGGAAAGCGGGGAGCCGCAATGGTAGCATCGGCGAAAAGGGAGACCCCCATGACGGCCGAAGTCGCGGCGCTCGTGTTCGACGCCTATGGAACGCTCTTCGACGTGCACTCCGTCTCGCGGCGCGCGGAGGCGCTCTTCCCCGGCAAGGGCGCCGCGCTCTCCGCCGCATGGCGCACGAAGCAGCTCGAGTACACGTGGCTGCGCACGCTCATGGGCCGCTACGAGGACTTCGACCGCGTGACGCGCGCCTCGCTCGAGTGGGCGTGCGAGGCGCTGGGTCTCGCCGCGGACGAAGGAACGCACCGCGCCCTCATCGACGAGTACCGGCGGCTCTCCCCGTTTCCGGAGGTGCCGGCGGTGCTCGAGAAGCTGGCGGCCTCGCGGCCCCTCGCGATCCTCTCCAACGGGCACCCGGACATGCTGATGGCGGTGGTCGAGCACAACGGCCTTCGCGAGCGCTTTCGCGGGGGCGTGCTGAGCGTGCACCCGGCGCGCCGGTTCAAGCCGGATCCGTCGGTCTACCGCATCGCGGAGGAGGCGCTCGGCGTCCCGCGCCCGGTCGTGGGGTTCGTATCGTCGAACGGATGGGACGCCGCGGGGGCCAAGTCCTTCGGCTTCCGGGCGTTCTGGGTGAACCGCTCCGGGGCGCCCGTCGAGCGGCTGGGCGTGCGCCCGGACGCGGTGGTGAAGGGCCTCGACGGGCTCGAGGCCGCCTTCGGCTAGGGCTTTAGCCCTCCGCGACGAACACTTCCTCGCGCTTCTTCGCGATCGAGGGCGCCATCACGAGCACGAGGAGGAGCGCCGCGATGATGAGGAGCGTCAAGCTGATCGGGCGCGTGAAGAAGACCTTGGGGTCGCCGCGCGACAGGAGGAGGGCGCGCCGCAGGTTCTCCTCCATCATGGGCCCCAACACGTATCCCAGCAGCAGCGGCGCGGGCTCCATGTCGAACTTGATGAAGACGTAGCCGATGAAGCCGAAGAGGCCCGCGAGCAGCACGTCCATGGGCGCGTTGTTGATCGAGTACACGCCCACGCAGCAGAAGATGAGGATCGCCGGGAAGAGGTAGTCGTACTTCACGGTGAGGAGCTTCACCCAGATCCCGATCATCGGGAGGTTCAGGATCACCAGCATGAGGTTCCCCACCCACATGCTCGCGATCATTCCCCAGAAGAGGTCCGGGCGCGCCGTCATGATCTGCGGGCCGGGCTGGATGCCGTGGATGATCATCGCGCCGATCATGAGGGCCATCGTCGGCGTGCTCGGGATGCCCAGCGTGAGGAGCGGGATGAAGGAGGTCTGCGCCGCGGCGTTGTTGGCGGATTCCGGCGCCGCCACGCCCTCGATCGCGCCCTTGCCGAAGCGGGACGGATCCTTCGCGAGCTTCTTCTCGAGCGTGTAGGCGGAGAACGACCCCAGGATCGGGCCGCCGCCGGGCAGGATGCCCAGCGCGGAGCCGAGGATCGTCCCGCGGAGCACCGCACCGGACGATTGCTTGATGTCCTGCCAGTTCGGGAGGAGCCCCGTCACGCCCTTGGTGAAGATCTCGCGGTCCGCGCCCTGCTCGAGGTTGCGGATGATCTCCGAGAACCCGAAGACGCCCATCGCGACCGTGCCGATCCCGATGCCGTCGATCAACTCGGGCATGTTGAAGCTGTAGCGCGCGACGCCGGAGTTCACGTCCGTGCCGATGAGGCCCAGGAGGAGTCCCAGGATGATCATCGCGATCGCCTTGATGAGCGAGCCGTGCGCGAGGACCACCGCCGCGATGAGGCCCAGCACCATCAGGGAGAAATAGTCGGACGGGCCGAACTTCAACGCGAGCTCCGCGAGCGGGGGCGCGAATCCCGCGATCAGCATCGTCGCGACCGAGCCCGCGAAGAACGAGCCCAGCGCGGCGATCCCCAGCGCCTTGCCGGCCTGGCCCTTGCGCGCCATCTGGTAGCCGTCGAGGCAGGTGACCACCGAGGACACCTCCCCGGGCAGGTTCACGAGGATCGACGTGGTCGATCCGCCGTACTGCGCGCCGTAGTAGATGCCGGCCAGCATGATGAGCGCGGAGACCGGGTGCAGCGCGAAGGTCGCGGGCAGCAGCATCGCGATCGTCGCGACCGGGCCGATGCCGGGCAGCACGCCGATCAGCGTTCCCAGGAGGCAGCCGATCAGGCAGTACATGATGTTCGACCACGTGAGCGCCACGCCGAAGCCCATCATCAGGTTTTGCACGAGTTCCATGGATGCTCCTCAGGCGCGGCAGACGGTGAACGACTGCAGGGCGTCGATGTCCGGGCAGAGCGGGATCGGGAGCTTCAGGCCCGCCACGAACACGAGCGCGCAGAAGATCACGAGGAAGAGCGCGATGAGGACCGCGGAGCGCAGGTTGAAGCTGTGGCTCCCGAGGCTCGCGCCCACGATGAGCATCATTCCCGCGAGCAGCATCCCGATCGGCTTCAGCAGGATGCCGAAGAGCGCGATCGACGCCAGCACGAAGAAGAGCTCCTTCCAGTGGAAGCGCTCGAGGCCTCCCTCGCCGTGGGCCTTCCGGAAGCCGGCGATCGCGATGCTCGCGCCCAGCGCGAAGAGGATCACGCCCAGCCAGAACGGGAAGAAGCCCGGTCCCATCCGCGCGGGCGTGCCCATCGTGTAGCCCTGCATGAAATCGACGCCGGGCACGCCGCGTGCGATGAGGGCGAAGAGGAGGCCCAGCGTCGCGAAAATCACCCCGCCCCAGAAATCCTTCGGATGGCCGATCTTCATCGTGTAATTCGTTCCGTGCGCGAGCTATCGATTATGTCAGAGCGGCCGGGGGCGCCGCATGATGCGCCGCAGCAAGCGGGCGCTAGAGCGCTTCCGCGATCGCCTTGCCGACCTCCTCGGTGCCCGCCTTCCCGCCGAGGTCGCGCGTGCGCGGGCCGTCCTTCAGCACCGTCTCGATCGCGCGCACCACCGCGTCGCCCGCCTCCTTGTGGCCGAGGTGCTCGAGCATCATCGCGCCGGACCAGATCTGGCCGATCGGGTTCGCGATCTTCTTGCCGTAGATGTCCGGGGCGCTCCCGTGGACCGGCTCGAAGCACGAGGGGAACTCGCGCTCGGGATTGAGGTTCGCCGAGGGCGCGATGCCGATGGTTCCCGTGCACGCGGGCCCGAGGTCCGAGAGGATGTCGCCGAAGAGGTTGGAGCCCACCACGACGTCGAACCAGTCCGGATGCTGCACGAAGTGCGCGGTGAGGATGTCGATGTGGTACTGCGACGTGCGGATGCCCGGGTATTCGCCGGCGATCGCCTTGAAGCGCTCGTCCCAGTACGGCATCGTGATCGCGATGCCGTTGGACTTGGTGGCCGAGGTCACGTGCTTCTTCGCGCGCCGCTTCGCGAGCTCGAACGCGAAGCGCAGGATCCGGTCCGTGCCGCGCTTGGAGAAGATCGAGAGCTGGGTCACGAACTCCTGCTCCGTGCCGCCGTACATGCGCCCGCCCACCGAGGAGTACTCGCCCTCGTTGTTCTCGCGCACGACCCAGAAGTCGATGTCGCCGGGCTTGCGTCCCGCGAGCGGGCTCGCCACCCCGGGCATGAGCCGCACCGGCCGGAGGTTCACGTAGAGCTGGAACTCGCGCCGGATGGGAATGAGGAGGCCCCAGAGCGACACGTGGTCCGGGACCGTCGGAAAGCCCACCGCGCCCAGGAAGATCGCGTCGTGCCCGCGGATCTGTACCAGGCCATCCTCCGGCATCATGCGGCCGTGCTTCTGGTAGTGCTCGCAGCTCCACGGCTTCTCGTCCCATCGGAGCGCGAAGCCGAACTTCCGCGCCGCCGCCTCGAGGACCCGCTGGCCCTCCGGAACGACTTCCTTGCCGATGCCGTCGCCGGCGATCACGGCGATGCGGTGGCTTGCCTTTTCCTTCTTCGATTTCATGCGAAAAACCTCTCCAGTTCCTCGACCACGAGGTCGGGCACTTCTTCGGGAAGGTAATGGCCCGCGGGGAGCGCGCGGCCCCGCACATCATCGGCCACGCGGCGCCATTCGTCGAGAGGCTCGAAGCAGCGCTCGACCACGCCCTTGGCGCCCCAGAGCGCGAGAAGCGGCGCGCGAACGCGCCGGCCCTCCTGCCGGTCGGCGCGGTCGTGCTCCAGGTCGATCGACGCCGCGGCGCGGTAGTCCTCGCAGCTCGCGTGGACCATCTCGGGCGTGAAGCAGCGCACGTACTCGGCCCATGCGTCCGGCGCGAACGGCGAGAGGCCCGCGGCCCCGGAGCCCATCTTCGCCGGGAGGATGAGGTCGATCCCGTTCGCGATCATCCGCTCCGGAACGGGCTCGGGAAGGATCAGGAAGAACCAGTGCCAATACGCGCGCGCGAACGCCTCGTCCGTCTGCTCGTACATGGCGAGCGTCGGCGCGATGTCGAGGACCGCCACCTTCGCCACGCGATCCGGGTGGTCCACGCACAGGCGGTGCGCGACGCGGCCGCCGCGGTCGTGCCCCACGAGGAGGAAGCGCCCGAACCCGAGCTTTTCCATGAGCTCGACCTGGTCCGCCGCCATCGCTCGCTTGGCGTAGGGCGCATGGTCCGCGGCGCTCGCGGGCTTGCCGGAATCCCCGTAGCCGCGCAGGTCGGAGGCGACCACGTTGTAGCGATCGGCCAGGCGCGGCGCCACCTTGTGCCACATGGCGTGCGTCTGCGGGTAGCCGTGCAGGAGGAGGACCGCGGGAGCGTCGCGGCGCGGCCCCACCACCGCGTGGATCTCCGTGCCGGAGGTGCGCACGCGCCGCGAGCTGAAGCCGGGGAAGATCATCGCCCTATCGTACGGCCCGCGCGGCCTCGCCGGCGATGATGGCGCGCAACTCGCCTTTCACTACCTTGCCGTAATGGTTCCGCGGCAGGCGCTCGACGAAGCGGTACTCGCGCGGCCGCTTGAAGCGCGCGATGTGGGCGAGGCACAGGCGGTCGAGCTCCGCGGGATCCGGGGCCGGCCCGCGCGCGACCACGAAGGCCACGACCGCTTCTCCCCATTCCGGATCGGGCCGGCCGATCACCGCCGCATCCGCCACCCGGGGGTCGCGCAGCAGCACTTCCTCCACCTCGCGCGGATAGATGTTGGAGCCGCCGCTCACGATGAGGTCCTTGCTGCGGTCCTTGAGGGTGAGGAAGCCGTCGGCGTCGAAGGCGCCGACGTCGCCCGTCCAGAGCCAGCCGTCGCGCAGCGTCGCCGCCGTCGCCTCGGGATTCTTCCAGTACCCGGAC
>DATAMY010000103.1:0-6181 GCA_036266535.1 Usitatibacter sp.
ACGTGCTCATGGCGCGCGGCCTCTACCAGGTGAAGCCGCCGGTCCCGTTCATCCCGGGCACCGAGCTCTGCGGCGTGGTGCGTAGCGTCGGGAGCGCCGTGCAGGGCTTCTCGCCCGGCGACCGCGTGTTCGGCTTCGCCGGCCACGGCGGCTTCGCGGAGCTCTGCGCCGTCGACACGGCACGGCTCATGAAGCTCCCCGACGGCATCGGCTTCGAGGACGGCGCGGCGTTCGGGCTCACCTACGGCACCGCGCTCCATGCCCTTCGCGACTGCGGCCTCCTCGCGCCCGGCGAGACGCTCGCGGTGCTGGGCGCCTCCGGCGGGACGGGGATCGCGGCCATCGAATGCGGCAAGGCGATCGGCGCCACGGTGATCGCGTGCGCCTCGAGCGACCGGAAGCTCGAGCTATGCCGCGCGCACGGTGCGGACCACACGGTGAACTATGCGACCGAGGACCTGCGCGTTCGCCTCGATGCGATCACGGGCAAGCGCGGCGTGGACGTCGTGTTCGATCCCGTGGGCGGGCCGTACACGGAGCCAGCGTTCCGCGCGGCGGCCTGGCGCGGGCGGCTCCTCGTGATCGGTTTCGCCGCGGGCGACATCCCGAAGCTCGCGCTGAACCTCGCGCTCCTCAAGGAGCGCTCCATCGTGGGCGTCTACTGGGGCGACTGGACGCGCCGCGAGCCCGCGAAGCACGCCGCCAACATGGCCGACCTCGCGCGCTGGATCCGCGAAGGCGTCGTGCGCCCCGCGATCACCGAGAAGATCGGCCTTGCCGAGGTGCCGAAGGCGCTCGAGCGGATGGCCCGGCGGGAAGTGCTCGGAAAAGTGATCGTGGTCCCGCGATGACCCGCTCCGCCGCGACCGCGACCCGGACCGAAGCCGCGCGGGACGACCGGCAGTTCGTGACGGCGCTCGCGCGCGGCCTCGAGATCCTGCGCTCGTTTTCGCGAAAGGACCGCGAGCTCGGCAATTCCGAGATCGCGACGCGCACGGGGCTGCCGAAGGCCACGGTGAGCCGGCTCACCTTCACGCTCACCCAGATGGGCTACCTCACCTACTCGCCGGCCACCGGGCGCTACGCGCTTTCCGTGGGCGTGCTGGCGCTGGGCAACGCCTACCTGGGCACGCTCGACGTGCGCAACGTGGCCCGCCCCCTCATGCAGGAGCTGGCCGATGGCTTGAGCGCCACGGTCTCCCTCGGAGCGCCCGACCCTTCCAGCATGCACATGGTGTTCCTCGAGATCTGCCAGGGCGCGGGCCAGATGTTCCGCATGAGCATGGAGGTGGGCTCCCGCGTTCCGCACGGCTGGACCGCCATGGGCCGCGCCTACCTCGCCGCGCTCGATTCGCGCGAGCGCGAGGCGCGCCTCGCCCTCTATCGCAAGGACATGGCGCGAAACCAGTGGAACGACATCCGCGACGGCGTCGAGCGCTCCGTTCGCGACTACGAGAAGCACGGGTTCTGCCTGTCGGTGGGCGAATGGAACAAGGACGTGTGGGCGGTGGGCACGCCCATGGTCTCGCGCGATCGCGCGCGCATCCTCGCGTTGAACTGCAGCGGACCGATCTTCGACATCACTCGGCAACGCATCGTCCAGGACATCGGGCCGCGGCTGCTCGCGCTGCGCGACCGCGTTGCCGCTTCGACCGGCGGCGTCTTCTAGCGCACTCGCGGCGCCGTGCACGGCGACCGGGCTCGGGCGTTGAGGGTGGATGCGGGCTCGCTTTCTCGCCGCCCTCCTCCTGCTCCTCACCGCGTGCGCATCGGGTGCTCCCGCCTCGCGCAACGTCCTGGTGCGCCTCATCGCCTTCAACGATTTCCACGGCCACATCGAGACTGCGGCTCTCCTGGCAGGCGCAATCCGCGAGCTCGAGCGCGGCCACGCCCACGCGACGGTCGTCGCCGCGGGCGATCTCATCGGCGCAAGTCCGCTGCCCTCCTCGCTCTTCAGGGACGAGCCGGCGGTGAGGGCGCTTTCCGATGCGGGGCTCGAGCTGTCGGCGGCAGGCAACCATGAGTTCGACCATGGGCGCGACGAGCTGTTGCGGCTGCAACGCGCCGCGCGCTTCCGCTGGCTCGCGGCGAACGTCTTCGATTCGGCGACCGGGAAGCCCTTCCTGCCCGCCTACGAGATCCGCGAATACGAAGGCATCCGGGTTGCGTTCGTGGGCGCGGTCCTGCGCTCCACGCCCCAGGCGGTCGCGGCCTCCGGCGTGAGGGGCCTGGAATTCCGCGACGAGGCGGCGAGCGTGAATGCGCTCGTGCCCGCGCTACGCGACGCGGGGATCGAAGCGATCGTCCTCCTCATCCACGAGGGCGGGCACCTGCCCGGCCGGCACGACGATCCCGGGTGCGCCGGTTTCGAGGGGCCGATCGTCGACATCGTCCGGCGGCTGGATCCGGCGATCGATCTCGTCGTGAGCGGCCACACGCACGAGGCGTATGCCTGCCGCATCCGCGGGCGCCTCGTGACCAGCGCTTCGTCGTACGGCCGGATGGTCGCGACGGTCGACCTCACGCTCGACCGCGTGACGCGAGGCGTCGCGTGGGCCGAGGCGAGCCTGGTGGCGGTCGACCCGGGCCGCTTCGCGCCCGACCGCTCCCTGCAACGCTACGTCGAAGGCGTCATCGCCAAGGCGGCGCCCTACACGCGGAGAAAAATCGGCGTCATCCACGGCGAGCTCACTGCCCTTCCGAATGCCGCGGGCCAAAGCAGCCTGGGCCAGTTCGTGGCCGATGCCCAGCTCGAGGCGATGCGCGGGGCCGGCGCCCAGGTGGCGTTCGTCAATGCCGGCGGCTTGCGCGCGCCCCTTGCCGGGCGCAGGGAAGATCATGACGCCGTCACCTTCGGCGACCTCCATGCGACCCAGCCTTTCGGCAACACGCTGGTCGCGGTGACGATCACCGGCGCCCAGCTCCTGCGGTTCCTCGAGCAGCAATGGCGCCCTTCGGCTCCCGCGGACCGTCCCCGGCTCCTCGCCGTCTCGCGCGGCTTCGAATACGAGTGGGACGCTGCATGCCCCCGGGGACATCGAATCGTCCCCCATTCCGCGCGCATCGACGGGCGCGAGGTGGCCGCGGAGGGGCGATACCGGATCGTGGTCAACGATTTCCTCGTCGATGGGAGCGAAGGCTACGGCCTGCTGCGGCGTGGCGCCGATCGGGCGGCCGGCCCCATGGACGTGGCGGCCCTCGAGCGCTACGTCGCATCGCGCGAGACGACGGCGGGCGCCCCCGACGAGCGCGTGAGGCGCAGGGATTCGCCGCTTCGCGACGGCGCTTGTAGCTTGCGCGTCACGCCGCGCGTCGGACGAGTCGGATTTTGCCCCGCGCGCCTTGAACAATGCGCGAGAGTGCCCGAGGATGGGCCTCATGCCCATCCCACCGGCGTCGAGCGAGCAAGCCATCCGCGACCTCGCGGCGGCCGCGGCCGAGGCCGATGCGCGCATCAAGATCTACGTCCCCGTCTTCGCGAGGCGGCGCGCGCTCGAGCGGCTCAAGTCGGGCGGCCCGCGCTTCTAGCGGAACCCGGGGCGCCGCCCCGCAGTCCGATTTCTTTCCGTTGGCTCACCCACAGGAGCAAGGCATATGGATACCCGAGAAAGCGCTTCCCTCCAGGGAAGGCACGTCGCGATGCTTCTTACGGACGGCGTCGAGCAGGTCGAGTACACGAAGCCGCGCGAGTTCCTCGAGCGGCATGGCGCGAAGGTCACGCTGCTCGCGCCCAAGAAGAAGGGCGACAAGATCCAGGGCTTCAACCACCTCACGCCCGGCGAACGGTTCACCGTCGAGATGGACGTGCGCGACGCCAAGCCCGACCAGTTCGACGCGCTGGTGCTGCCCGGGGGCGTCGCCAACCCCGACATGCTGCGCCTCAGCCAGGAGGCGATCGGCTTCATCCGCGACTTCGGCGGCACCGACAAGCCCATCGCCGCCATCTGCCACGGCCCGTGGACGCTCATCGACGCGGGCATCGCCAAGGGCAAGCGCATGACGAGCTGGCCCACGCTGCAGAACGACCTTCGCAACGCCGGAGCAAAGTGGAGCGACGAGCAGGTGGTGGTGGACGGAAGGCTCGTCACCAGCCGCAAGCCGGACGACATCCCGGCCTTCGACGACGCGCTGCTCCATAACCTCACGCACGCGGCTCCCGCGCGCAAGCACTGAGGCCTAGAGGCGCGGTGCCTCGCGCAGGACCCGCGCAAGCTCGTCCTTGTAGAACCGGGCCGAGCCCGTCGTGAGATGGCCCGAAGTTTCCGGGCTCGCGGGGATGAGCAGCACACGGCCGTTCTTCACCCGCTGGATCTCGCGGTCGAGGATGCCCAGCTCCGGCGGGTTGCGCTCGTCGTCGGCGGCGTTGATGGCGAGCACCGTCGCGGTGATGCGCTCCAGCCCCGGGGAAGGATCGTAGTCGTACGACGATTCCCATTGGTACACGAAGTCGTTCGCGTCGGCCTTGAACGGCGCGGCGAGCCGCCCGTTCACGAGCTTGTCGCCCGACTCGCTCGTGGGCGCCGCCTTGTAGAGCGCCTGGTTGCCGCCCGCCATCGCGTAGCCGTAGAACGCGGCCGCCATCTTGAACCCGTGCGGCTGCTCCTTGTACTCGCCGCCCAGGTAGCCGGGGTCGCCGCGAATCGAATCGACCAGCAGGCGCCGCATGATCCAGTTGCGGCCCGACATCGCCGTCGGAAGGCACGCCATGGGCACCGCGATGTCGACATAGCCGGGATATCGCCCCGCCCACATCCAGGCCTGCATTCCGCCCATCGAGTTGCCGATGACCATGCGCAGGTGCTTCACGCCGAGGTGCTCGATGAGAAGCCGGTGCTGTCCCTCGACCATGTCGTCGTAGTCGTATCGGGGAAACTTCGCGCGCAACCCGTCCGAGGGCTTCGCGGACTTGCCGGCGCCCAGCGCGTCGGTCACGATGATGTAGTAGCGGCTGGCGTCCAGCGGCTGTCCCGGGCCGAAGAGCAGCCCCGCGAATCCAGGCGTGAGCATCGATTGCGAGGAGCCGCCGGTGCCGTGAAGGACGAGGATCGCGTCGTTCTTCGGATCGCCGAACGTCACGTAGTGCATGCGCACGTCCTTCAGGACCTCGCCCGTATGGAACCGGAACTCGGGTGCGATCCAATCGCCCTCCTTCGAGGAGGGAAGATCCGCGGCCATGGCAGCGGATGCGAGAACGGCCGCGAACGCGGCCAGCCGGCTGGTCCAACAATTCATTTTTCTCCTCCAGTGCCTTTGTCTTTCGATTCACGCGCCCAGCAGCCCGGCCAGTGCTTCGAGCGACCCGGCCGCGGCATCTACTGGAACCGTGGGCGCCGCCTCGCCGCGTCCCGCACCCTTCTCGTTCGGGCGCGCGACGTGCCCGGTGCGAAGCCCGCAGCCCGCGGCCGCCGCAAGGTCGGAGCTGTGGGCGGCGATCATCATGCATTCGCCCGGTGCGAGGGCGAGCGCCTCGGCTGCCCCGAGGTAAACACGCGGTTTCGGCTTGTAATCCCCGGCGATCTCCGCCCCGAGGATCGCGTCCCAGGGAAAGCCGTTTCGCCGCGCGAGATCCACCATCAGCGAGATGTTGCCGTTGGATACGGGGGCGAGCAGGTACTTTGCGTGGAGCCGGGCGAGGCCGCGCTTCACGTCCGGCCACGCGTCCAGCCTGTGCCACGCGAGGGTGAGCGCTTCGCGATCCGCGTCGCCCAGCCCGTCCAGGGCGAATTTCGGCGCGATGCGGTCCAGCATGCCGCGGTGGATGACGTCAAGGCGCGCGAAGGCGATCCGGCCCGAGCGCACCTCTTCCATCGCGGGCTGGTACTCGCCGCGCCAGGCATCGGCGAAGGCGAGCCAATCGAGCTCGATGCCGCGCGGCGAGAGGAATTCCTTCGCCTCGCGGGCGATTCCGCCGCGCCAATCGACGAGCGTGCCGAAAACGTCGAAGAAGAGCGCCTTGACCGCCAGGCCAGCGCCGCTGGTGGCCGCCATAAGCTCAATCCACCTTGAGGTCGAGGCGGCGTACGGTGCGCGTGAACGCGGCCGCCTCGTTCTCGATCTGGCGGGAGAACGCCGCGCCGCAGGTCGAGGCGGGCTCGATGCCGGCAGCGGTGAGCCGCTCGCGCGCCTTCGGGTCCCTCGAGAATTCCTCGGATTCGCGCTGCAACGCGCGCGCCACGGTCTC
>DATAMY010000104.1:0-14948 GCA_036266535.1 Usitatibacter sp.
GATTTCATCCACGCGGTCGCGGCGGCCGGGAAGCCCGTGAACATCAAGAAGGGGCAGTTCCTGGCGCCCGGCGACATGAAGAACGTGGTCGAGAAGGCGCGCGAGGCGAGCGGCCAGGACAACATCATGGTGTGCGAGCGCGGCGCCTCGTTCGGCTACAACAACCTCGTCTCGGACATGCGCTCGCTCGCCATCATGCGCGAGACCCGCTGCCCCGTCGTCTTCGATGCGACGCATTCGGTGCAGCTTCCGGGCGGGCAGGGAACATCCTCGGGCGGACAGCGGGAATTCGTGCCGGTGCTCGCGCGCGCCGCGGTCGCGACCGGCGTCGCGGGCGTCTTCATGGAGACGCACCCGGATCCGGCGAAGGCGCTCTCTGACGGCCCGAACGCATGGCCCCTCGGCCGCATGAAGGAGCTCCTCGCGACGCTCAAGGACATCGACGCGCTCGTGAAGAAGCGCGGCTTCGCCGAAGCACGCTAAACCGGGGACAGACCACATTTATCATTGGGCGTAATTGCTGCGCGTAAATTTCTGGTTACGCGCAATGGAAAATGTGGTCTGTCCCCGGTTTCCACAGGGAGGAACGACAATGAAGCGTACCGCAGCCCTCTTCGTCGTCCTGCTCGCCGCCGCGTGCGCGGCGCAGGCGCCGGCGCCGCTCGATTCGCGCGGCATCGAGCGGATCGACCACGTGGTGGTCCTCTTCCAGGAGAACTGGAGCTTCGACGGGCTCTTCGGCAAGTTCCCGGGCGCGAACGGGCTCGCGAACGCGGCCAACGCGCTTCCGCAAAGCGACAAGAACGGGAACGTCTACGCGGTGCTCCCCCCGTCGATCGGACCGGACAACAAGCCCGATCCCCGAATCCCGAAGGATCTCCCCAACGCGCCCTTCGACCTCGCGAAGTACGTCCCGCCCACCGAGAAGGCGGGGAACCCGATCCACCTCTTCTACCAGAACCAGCACCAGATCGACGGCGGGAAGAACGACCGCTTCGTCGCGTGGACCCAGGCGGGCGGCCTCGTCATGAGCTATTACGACGCGAGCGACTATCCGCTCGGGAAGATCGCGAAGCGGTTCACGCTCGCGGACGATTTCTTCATGGGCGCCTTCGGCGGCTCGTTCCTCAACCACTTCTGGCTCGTCTGCGCGTGCACGCCGGAATGGAAGGACGCGCCCCCGGCGATCCGCGCGGTGCTGGACGACAAGGGCATGCTGGTGAAGGACGGCGCGGTGACGCCGGACGGCTACGTCGTGAACACGAGCTACACGGTGAACACGCCGCATCCGGCGAGCATCAAGGATCCGTCGCGGCTCATGCCCAGCCAGACGCTTCCCACGATCGGCGAACGGCTCTCGGAGAAGGGGATCTCCTGGGCGTGGTACTCGGGCGGGTGGAACGATGCGCTCGCGGGACATCCGCACCCGGTCTTCCAGTACCACCACCAGCCCTTCGCGTACTTCGCCGCGTATGCCGACGGCACGGAAGCGAAGAAGAAGCACCTCCTCGACGAGGAGGAGTTCTGGAAGGCGGTGAAGGAGGGAAACCTTCCCGCGGTCTCCTTCGTGAAGCCGATCGGGCCCCTGAACGAGCACCCCGGCTACGCCGACGTCATGTCCGGCCAGCAGCACATCGCCAAGATCATCGAGGCGATCATGGCGAGCCCGCAGTGGAAGAGCACGGCGATCATCGTGACCTACGACGAGAACGGCGGGCGCTGGGACCACGTCGCGCCGCCGGTGGTCGATCGCTGGGGCCCCGGAACGCGCGTGCCCGCCGTGATCGTTTCCCCGTATGCCAGGCGCGGGTTCGTCGACCACACGCCGTACGACACGACCTCGATCCTGCGCTTTATCGAGAAGCGCTGGGGCCTCGCACCTCTGGGCCCGCGCGACGCCGCGGTGAACGACCTCACCAACGCGTTCGATTTCAATACGGATCCGGACCGCATGCCCCGCCGCACGGGCTGGTGAGCGCATGAGGACCGGATGAGGATCCTCGTCCTCGGCGCGGGCGGCATCGGCGGCTACTTCGGCGGCCGGCTCGCCGCGGCGGGCGTGGACGCGACGTTCCTCGTGCGGCCGCGCCGGCGCGAGCAGATCGCGCGCGAGGGCCTACGCATCGAAAGCCCGCTCGGAAATCTCCAGCTCGCGGCGAAGACCGTCCTCGCGGAGGACGTGCGGCCGGATTACGACGCGATCCTCTTCACCTGCAAGGCGTACGACCTCGATTCGGCGATGGATGCGATCGCACCGGCCATGGGATCGGCCCGCGCGTGCGCGGTGGTGCCGCTCCTGAACGGCATCGCGCATTTCGAGCGGCTGGACGCCCGGTTCGGCCGCGCGAGCGTGATGGGCGGCACGTGCCAGATCAACGCCACCCTCCGGAAGGACGGCGTGGTCGTCCACGGCGACAAGCTGCAGCGCGTCCTCTTCGGCGAACGCGACGGCAGCCGGAGCCCCCGCGCGGAGGCGCTCGCCGCCGAGTTCGGGAAGAGCCCGATCGACTTCACGCTCTCGGAGGACATCGAGCAGGACCTGTGGGAGAAGATCGTCTTCCTCTGCGCGCTCGCGACCACGACATGCCTCTTCCGCGCGAACGTCCGCGAGATCTTGGCGGCACCGGGCGGGCGGGAAGCGATGGAGCGCGCGTTCGCCGCCAACGCGGAGATCGCCCGGCGGGAGGGCCATCCGCCGCGCGCGAAGGCCCTGGAATTCGGCCGCACGCGCCTCACCGACCCGGAGGGCCTCTGGAGCGCCTCGATGCTGCGCGACCTCGAGTCCGGCGGCCAGGTCGAGGCGGACCACATCGTGGGCTGGATGCTCGCGCGCGCCCGAGCCCACAAGATCGACGACGCCCTGCTTTCATCGGCCTACACGCATCTCAAGGCGTACGAGGCGCGGCGCATCGCCGGAAGACTTCCCGCGGGCTGACCGAAGCTTTCCCGGTGAAGATCGCCACGTACAACGTGAACGGCGTGAACGGGCGGCTCCCGCGGCTCATCGAGTGGCTCTCCGAGTCGTCGCCGGACGTGGCGTGCCTCCAGGAGATCAAGACGGGGGATGCGACCTTCCCGGGCGCCGCGTTGGAGCGCGCCGGGTATCCCGCGATCTGGCACGGGCAGCGCTCGCACCACGGCGTGGCGATCCTCGCCCGCGGCGAGAAGCCGTGCGAGGTGCGCCGCGGGCTACCCGGCGACGACGAGGATCGCGAGGCGCGCTATCTCGAGTCGCGCGTGGGCGACCTCACCATCGCCTCGGTCTATCTGCCCAACGGAAACCCGCAGCCCGGCCCGCGCTTCGACTACAAGCTCGCATGGTTCGACCGGCTCCTCGCGCACGGGGAGGCGCTGCTGAAATCCGGGCGCCCCGCGATCCTCGCGGGCGATTTCAACGTGGTCCCAACCGACCGCGACATCTACAACGCGTGGCTGTGGCGCGAGGACGCGGTGATGCGGCCGGAGACCCGCGAGCGCTACGGGAAGCTCCTCGCGCAGGGCTGGATCGACGCCACGCGCCATCTCCATCCGGACGAGAAGGTCTACACGTTCTGGGTGAACGCCCGCGCGTATGCCCGGAACGCCGGCTTCCGGATGGATTTCCTGCTGCTCTCGCCCGGCCTGGTGCCCCGGCTGGAGGCGGCGGAGGTGGACCACCAGCATCGCGGGCGCGAGAAGCCGAGCGACCACGCGCCGGTGTGGATCGCGCTCGCGGACGCTGCCCCGGGGCGCCGGTTGCGCTAGCATGGGACTCCTTGCGCGGGAGGACCGGGCGTGAAGCGAGGCATCGTGGTGCTGGGACTCATCGTCGCGGTCATGGCGGGCGTCATGATCGTTCGCGGCGGCCGCGAGCTGCGCCCGGATGCTTCGGCGGAAATGGAGCGCGATCACGTCCTGCAGGGGCGGCCCGGCGCGCGGCTCGGGGCCGATGCGGTGCTCTCCATTTCGCCTCGCGTCGCGAGCGCTCGCTCCAGCTCGGCCGCGCCCGCCCCGAGGCTTTCGCCGGCCATGCAGGAGTACACCTTTGCGAAGGCGTTCAAACCGATCTACGACCGGCTGAAGGCGGCCGATCCGCGATCGCCTGAGGAAAACTGGATTCTCGCCAAGATCCTCGACGGGTGTGCGGCGGTCACCGGCCGCGACGCCTCCACCACGCGCCGCGTGGGCGGCGAGGAAGCCGTGGCCCGCTTCGCCGCCTCGCTCTCGCCCAAGGATCCGCTGCGCGACAAGCGCATCGCCGCTTTCGCCGCGATGAACGTCGACCGCTGCGAGGGCCTGCGCGACGTAAAGGTGACCGACAAGGACATCCACGAGCTTCTTGCAGCGGCAGCTGCCGCGGGCGACCCGAAGGCCGCGGCGGACGTCGTCTTCAAGGATCTCCTCGCTCGAGCGCGGGATGAGGATGGCCGGTTCCGCGTCGAGAACCGTGTCGCGATCACGGACGCGGAAATCGACACGATCAAGCGCTCGATGGAATCAGGGGATCCGGATGCGCTGATGGGCGCAGTGCGGATATTCGGGTTCCCGATGGCGAATCTGAGCCTTCGCGTGGGCGCGGACGAGCGGCCCGCCGATTTCTCGGCCATGTACAGCGCCGCGCAGCTGATCGCCTGCGATCTGGGCGCCGCGTGCGGCGCCGACTCCAGGACCGTGGTGACGGGCTGCGCGATGCAAGGCCGTTGTGAGGCTACGACATTGCCGGAGTACCTGTACTACTACGCGATGCCGCCGCAGGCCTCCCAACAGGCCGCGCTTTACCAGACGTATCTCCTGCAAGCCGTGAAGAGCCACGACTGGTCCGCATTCACGTTCTTCCACGGCCCCCAGCCGAGCGTCGCGTCCTTCGTCAGTCGGTAGCGCTCCGGGCCTTCGCGACCAGGCACGCCAACATCGCCTTCGCGTGCGGCGTCATCTCCGGCGCCACGTCTTCCTCCCCGTAGTGCAGGTCGAACGCGCGGATCGCCGCGACGGGATCGGCCACGTCGTAGCCCAGCGCCTGCAGCGCGAGGAGCGGGTCGAACGCGGGCGGCGCGTCGGCCAGCGGCGGCTCGCACCAGAGGCCGAATCCGTAGACCGAAAGCGTGTGCCACGGAAAATACCGGCTCGGATCGACCTTCCTGCCCGGCGCCACGTCGGCATGGCCCACGAAGTTGGCGGTGGGAATGCCGTAGCGCGCCTTCAGGTCGCCGAGAAGCGCCAGGAGCGCGGCGACCTGTCGATCCGAAAACGGCTCGTCCCCGGTGTTGTCGAGCTCGATCCCGATGGAGCGCGAGTTCACGTCCGGCGAGCCGCCCCAGCGCGAGACCCCCGCGTGCCAGGCGCGCTTTGCCTCGTCCACGAGCTGGAAGACCGTGCCGTCGCGTGCGACGAGGTAATGCGCGCTCACCTCGCGCGCCCGGTCGGTGAGGACCCGCAGCGCCTCCTCCGCGGTTGGGTCGCTCGTGTGGTGGATCACGACCAGCGTCGGGCGGCGCTCGTCGAAGTTGGGCGACGGACGCCAGCGCGTCGGCACGCCCGCCTGCCGCGGCCCGGACGCGCAGCCGGCGAGGGCGAGGAGGAGGACGAGGATCGCGAGGCGCGCCATGGCGACATTATCGCCGCGTCGCGCCGTATAGAATCGGGACCATGAAATCGCTCCAGATCGCACAGCTTGGCCCCGACGACCGGGCCGCGTGGGAGCCCCTGGCTCGCGGCTACAAGGCGTTCTACGAGACTCCGACCTCGCCCGCGGAGTACGACGCGGCGTGGGCCCGCATCCTCGCCCGCGGCGACGTCTTCGGCATTGGAGCCAAGGTCGACGGCGAGCTGCTGGGCATCGCGCACTACCTCTTCCATGGAAGCGCGTGGGCGGACCGCGTGTGCTATCTCCAGGATCTTTTCGTGGCTCCCGAGGCGCGCGGGCACGGCATCGCGCGAGCGCTCATCGAGGCGGTGGCGCAAGCCGCGCGCGAGGCGAACGCCACGCGCTGCTACTGGCACACGCAGGACCACAACGCGACGGCGCGCGCGCTCTACGACCGCGTCGGCCGATTCAAGGGGTTCATCCGCTACGACTACCCGCTCGCGCAGCGCGCCGCCCGCTGAGCGGAGTGCTAGCATCGTCGTTCCATGTCCCGATTCGGCGAATTCGACTACATCGTGGTGGGCGCGGGAAGCGCCGGCTGCGTGCTCGCCAACCGCCTCACGAAGGACGGCACGAAGAGCGTGCTGCTGCTCGAGGCAGGCGGCAAGGACGACTGGTTCATGATCGACATCCCGGTGGGGTACCTCTACTCCATCGGCAACCCGCGCACCGACTGGTGCTTCCGGACGGACCCGGAGCCGGGGTTGAACGGCCGGACGCTCGGCTACGCGCGAGGCAAGGTGCTGGGCGGCTGCTCCTCGATCAACGCCATGGTCTACATGCGCGGCCAGAAGGTGGACTACGACCACTGGGCGGCGCTCGGCAATCGCGGCTGGTCGTGGGACGAGGTGCTGCCGTACTTCAAGCGCGCGGAGCGGCATTTCGGGGGCGCCAACGAGCACCACGGGTGCGAAGGCGAGCTCTGCGTCGAGGCGCCGCGCGTGCGCTGGGAGATCCTCGATGCGTGGCGCGAGGCCGCCGAGGAGGCGGGGGTCCCGAAGGTCGAGGAGTTCAACCGCGGCGACAACTTCGGGAACGCCTACTTCCACATGAACCAGCGCCGCGGCGAGCGCTGGAGCGCGACCAAGGCATGGCTGCGCCCCGCGATGGGCCGCAAGAACCTGCAGGTGATCACGAAGGCCCACGCGCGGAAGATCCTGGTCGAGGAGCGCGACGGCGTGAAGCGCGCGACGGGCGTGGACCTCGTGGTGGAGGGGATCGGCGAGGGCGTGGCCACGGCCCGCCGCGCGGTGATCCTCGCCGCGGGCAGCATCGGCTCGCCCCAGCTCCTGCAGCTTTCCGGCATCGGTTCCGGCGCGCTCCTCCACAAGTACGGCATCCCCATCGTCCACGAGCTCGCCGGCGTGGGCGAGAACCTCCACGACCATCTCCAGATCCGCATGATGTGGAAGGTGAAGGGCCCGACGTTGAACGAGCGGGCGGGGAGCGTCTTCGGCAAGGCCGCGATGGCGATCGAGTATTTCCTCTTCCGCACGGGGCCGCTCACGATGCCGCCTTCGCAGCTGGGCGCCTTCGCGAAGAGCGATCCGGCGGAGGCGACGCCCAACATCGAGTGGCACGTGCAGCCCCTCTCGCTCGAGAAGTTCGGCGATCGGCTCCATCCCTTTCCCGCGATCACGCCGTCGGTCTGCAACCTGCGCCCCACCTCGCGCGGCTGGGTGCGGATCAAGGGGAGCGATCCCGCCGAGGCGCCCGAGATCCGCCTCAATTACTTGACGACGCCGGAGGATCAGCGGGTGGCGGCGGACTCGATGCGGTTCACGAGGAAGATCATGGCGCAGCCCGCGCTCGCGAAGTACGCGCCGTCGGAATGGCGCCCGGGGCCGGAGGTCGAGTCGGATGCGGCGCTCGTGAAGGCGGCGGGGGACCTCGGAACCACCATCTTCCACCCCGTGGGGACCTGCCGGATGGGAAGCGACGCGGCCGCGGTGGTGGACGATCGCCTGCGCGTGCACGGAATCGAGGGCTTGCGCGTTATCGATGCATCGATCATGCCGCGCATCACCTCCGGCAACACCAATGCCCCCACCTACATGATCGCGGAGCGCGGCGCGGAATTCGTCCTTTCGGAAGCGAAATGAACGCTCGCATCGTCGCCTTCTTCGCGGCCCTCCTGGTCATCGTGGCCGCCGCCTACCTCCTGGGGAAGCCGGTGGATCCGTCGGAGCTTCGCCCGGGCGCCTCGGCTTCGGCGGGCTCGTCCGCGGCGAAGCCGCCGCTCACCGCGCGCGGCTTCCCGCTCGCGCTCGCGCGTCCGGGCGGAGCCAACACGCCGTTGGTGCACCCGCACGTCGCCGCGCGGCCGTCGCTCTACAACGAGTACCTCGCCGCCCGGTCCTATAGGGCGCTCTACGATCGGCTGCACGGTTCGCCGGAGGGCGCCACGGGAGAGGGCCTCTACGTGATGTACGACATCCTGCGCGAGTGCGCGACGGTCACGGACCGGCCGTACCGGCGGGGCCCGAACGTGAAGCCCGTCGACCAGCGCCGCCAGGAATTCCTCGCCGCCCTCGCGCCGGACGATCCGCAGCGCGACAAGCGCATCGCGGCGTTCGAAACGACCGCCGTGGACCATTGCCAGGGGTTCGAGGGCCTCACGGTCACGCAGGCGGACCTGGACAAGATGCTGGGCCAGGCGGCGGACGCGGGCGACCCGAAGGCGAAGGCCGCGTCGGTCGAGAGCCAGATCTGGGCGGAGCGCCGCGCCGGCCAGTGGCGCACCGCGACGCTCTCCGAGTCGCAGATCTCCACGCTGGAGGACGCCATCGGGACGAAGGACCCGGCCGCGATGATGACCGCGGGGCGGCTTCTCTCCAACACCTGGCCGGACATCAGCATGCACGTGGGCACGGACGGAAACGCCGTCGAGCCGCGCGCCTTCTACAACGCGTGGCAGGTGCTCGCCTGCGAGTACGGCTATCCGTGCGGCTCGGATACGCCGCAGCTCCTCCAGGCCTGCGCCTACAACTCGCACTGCGATGCGCAGACCCTCCCCGAGTACCTCTACTACTACTCGAGCTCTCCGCACGATGCCCAGCTCGTCGCGCAGTACGAGAGCGTGCTCCGCACCGCGATCGAGAAGGGCGACTGGTCGCAGCTCACCGTCACGCGCGGGCCGAACATGCCCGGCGCCACGCGGTACATGTTCGGGCACGGGCCGGGGTAATCGCGCCGGTTCACCGGCGCTCCGGCAAGTCGCGGCTGACGCCGCCCGGCGACACATGGCGACACATTGCATTCGCGAACGCTTGATCGCAGAATCGTCCTTCCCCTCCGCCCCCATCGGAAAGAACTTCCCATGACCAAGCTGAACGTGAACGGCCGCGTCCATACCGTGGACGTCGAGCCCGAGATGCCGCTCCTCTGGGTCCTCCGCGACGAGCTGAAGCTCGCCGGCACCAAATACGGCTGCGGCATCGGCGTCTGCGGCGCCTGCACGGTGCTGGTCGATGGCCAACCGGTTCGCTCGTGCTCCACGCCGGTGAGCGCGATGGCGGGCAAGAAGGTGACGACCATCGAAGGGCTCGCGAAGCCGGGGCTCAGCAAGGTGCAGATGGCGTGGATCGAGCACGCCGTGCCCCAGTGCGGCTACTGCCAGACCGGCATGATCCTGTCGGCGACCGCGCTCCTCGCGAAGAATCCGAGGCCCTCGGACGCGGACATCGACGCGGCGGTCACCAACCTCTGCCGCTGCGGGACGTACGCGCGGGTGAGGACCGCGATCCATGCCGCCGCCGGCGAGCAGGTTGCCGCCGCGATCGTCCCGGCGCTCGCGCCCAACGGCCAGAAAGTCTGAGGAGGCCGCCATGACCCTCTCCATCAATCGCCGTGAATTCCTGAAGGCCACCGCCGCCGCCGGCGGAGCCCTCGCGCTCGAGTTCTCCCTTCCCGCCGCGGCCGCGTTCGGCAACGGAGACTCCGGTCTCGAAGTCACCCACTGGATCGTGATCCACCCGGACGACCGCGTCGTGATCCGCATCGCGCGCTCCGAGATGGGGCAGGGCAGCATGACCGGCCTCGCGCAGCTCGTGGCCGAGGAGCTCGACTGCGACTGGCACAAGGTCTCCACCGAGTTCGCGTCGCCCAACGAGCACGTGCGCCGGAAGCGCATCTGGGGCTCGATGTCCACCGGCGGAAGCGCCGCGATCCGCACCTCGGAGGAATACCTGCGCAAGTCCGGAGCCGCTGCCCGCATGATGCTCGTCTCCACCGCGGCGGACGAATGGCAGGTTCCCGTCGCCGAATGCACCGTCGCGAACGGCGTCGTGACCCACGGCCCCTCGAAGCGGCGCACGAGCTACGGAAAGCTCGCAGCGCGCGCGGGCAAGATGCAGGCGCCCACCGACGTACCGCTCAAGGACGCCAAGGACTGGACCATCGCGGGGCAGTCGGTCGCGCGCCTGGACATCCCGGACAAGGTGCGTGGCATGCCGGTCTTCGGCGTGGACGTGCAGCTCCCCGGCATGCTGATGGCGTCCATCGTCCAGTGCCCGGTCTTCCTCGGCACGGTGAAGAGCGTCGACGCCTCGGATGCCGAGAAGATGCGCGGCGTGAAGGGGATCGTGAAGGAGGACGACTTCGTCGCCGTCGTCGCGGACAACTGGTGGCGCGCGAACCAGGCCGCGAAGAAGCTCAAGATCGAGTGGGACACGGGCAAGTACGGCGATGCGTCGAGCGAGACCATCGCGGCGATGTTCCGCGAGTCGTTGGATGCGAAGGACCTCGCGAGCGCCCGGAAGATCGGCGACACCTCCGCGGCGCTCGGTTCCGCCGCGAAGGTGATCGAGGCGGAATACGATTCGCCGTACCTCAACCACGCGCAGATGGAGCCCAACAACTGCACCGCGTGGTTCAAGAGCGACGGCACGCTCGAGGTGTGGACCTCCACGCAGAACGCGGAGGCCTCCCTCGCCACCGCGGCGGAGACCTCGGGGCTTCCGCTCGCGAAGGTCGAGGTGCACAAGCCGCTCCTCGGCGGCGGATTCGGACGGCGCGGCGCCGCGCAGGACTACGTGAAGCAGGGCGTCCTCATCGCGAAGCGCTTCCCGGGGAAGCCCGTGAAGATGATCTGGTCGCGCGAGGAGGACATCCAGCACGGGTTCTACCGCCCGGCGTCCCTCGTGCGCCTGAAGGCGGGCCTCGACGCGCAGGGAAATCTGGTCGCGCTCCAGTCGACGATCGCGTGCCCCTCGATCCTGGCGCTCCTGCGTCCGGAGGCCATCAAGGACGGCATCGACTTCAGCGCCGTCCGCACCTTCCACGACGCGCCGTACACCATCCCGAACCAGCAGTGCGACTACGCGATGCGCAACGGCCACGTGCCCGTGGGCTTCTGGCGCGCGCCGGGCCTGCAGAACGCGTACTACCGCGAATGCTTCCTGGACGAGGTGGCGCACGCGGCGGGGAAGGACCCGGTGGAATTCCGCCTTGCGATGCTGAAGCCCGGCGACAAGAACCGCGGCGTGCTGGAGGCCGTCGCCAAGGCCGCGAGCTGGGGTTCGCCGCTTCCCGCGGGGGTGTTCCGCGGCGTCGCCGTCTCTGACGGCTTCGGAAGCTACACCGCGATGGTGGCCGAGGTGTCCGTGAAGGACAACGCGCTGCAGGTCCACCGGGTCGTCTTCGCGATCGACTCGGGCTACGTCGTGAATCCGGACGCGTGCCGCGCGCAGGCGGAGGGCAACGTCGCGTTCAACCTGGGCCAGCTTTTCCAGGCGAACACCGTGAAGGACGGGCGGATCGTGCAGTCGAACTTCCACGACTTCCCGCTCACGAAGCTCCCGTCGATGCCGAAGGTGGAGACGGTGCTCGTGCCCACCGGCGGCTTCTGGGGCGGCCACGGCGAGCCGGGCGCGCTCTGCCTCGTCCCCTCGGTGCTGAATGCGGCCTTCGCGGCGACGGGAAAGCGCGTGCGCTCGCTCCCGATGAAGGAATTGGAGCTGAAGGTTTGATGATAGGGCTGGATTCCCGCCTACGCGGGAATGATGGTCAGCAAAGGTTCGTCATCCCCGCGTAGGCGGGGATCCAGCCATTGAAAACCGTCCTCGTTCTCCTGTCCCTCATCGTGACCGGCTGCGCAGCTTCGACACCCATCGCTGACTCCCTCGAAACTCCCCTCGCGGCGGCCGGCGATGCCGCGCGCGGCCGCGAGGTCTTCGTCTCGCGCGAGGGCGGCCATTGCGTGCTCTGCCACGCGGCGCCGGGCGTTGGAACCGCGGGGAACGTCGGCCCCTCGCTCGCGGGCGTGGGGGCGCGCCTCACGCCCGGGCAAATCCGCCTTCGCATCGCCGACATGCCGCGCTTGAATCCGGACGCGGCCATGCCCGCCTTCCACCGCACCGAGGGACTCGCGCGCGTGGCGCCGGAGTACCGCGGGAGGCCCGTGCTTACGGGGCAGCAGGTCGAGGACCTCGTGGCCTGGCTCTCGACGCTTCGATGAGGCGCCGCGACTTCCTCGCCGCCGGCGCCGCGGCCATCGTGCCGATCGGCGCCGCCGCGCAGGAAGTGCACGACATCGATCCCTTCGTGAACGCGATCACGAGCGGCGTCACGCCCGAGCAAGGCGGCATCGAGATCGAGCTCCCGCAGATCGCCGAGAACGGGCACTCGGTCCCGCTCACGGTGAGGGTCGCGAGCCCCATGAACGAGCTGGACCACGTGACGGCGGTCCACGTGATCGCGGAGAGGAACCCGCGGCCCGCCGTGGCGTCGTTCCACCTCGGGCCGTGGTCCGGGCGCGCGGAAGTGAGCACGCGGATCCGGCTCGCGGGCACGCAGAAGCTCACCGTGGTCGCGGCGCTTTCGGGCAATCGCTTCCGGATCGTGAAGAGACCCGTGGCGGTGGCGAGCGCCGCCTGCATCGACGAGGCCTCGCTGTGACGATGCTCGGGCGCCTCGACGTCCCGCCGACGGTGAAGCGCGGGCAGCCCTTCGCGGTGCGGGTCATCGTGCAGCATCCGATGGAGACCGGGTTCCGCCGCGACTACGACGGCAAGGTGATCCCGATGAACATCGTCGACAAGCTCGCGTGCACGTATGGCGGGCGAGAGGTGTTCCGCGCGGAGCTGGGATCGGGAATCGCGGCGAACCCGTACTTCGTCTTCTACGTGGTCGCCCACGAAAGCGGGCCTCTCGTCGTGGAGTGGAAGGACGATCGGGGACAGGAGGGGAAGGTCGCGGCGGACGTGAAGGTCGGGTGAGCAAGTGCGAAACTGGCTCGCCCTCGCCATCGCCCTTCCGCTCGCGGTTCATGCCGCGGAGCCCGCGCGTCCGTCGCCCCTGAAAAACGGCAGCGAATTCCAGAGCGCGGACGTCCGAGCGCTGCAGGCCGACGACTTCGCGAATCCCATGGCGCTTTGGGTGGACCGCGGACGCGCGCTCTGGGCCGAGGCGCGCAACGCGCGCTCGTGCTCCGGATGCCACGGGGATGCGGCCGCTTCGATGAAAGGCGTCGCGGCGCGCTATCCACGCTTCGATCCGGCGCTGGGCCGCGTGGTGGACTTGGGACAGCGCATCGAGGCTTGCGTCGAGGCGGCCGGCCGCGCGCCGCTTCCCGCCGAATCCGACGATCTCCTCGGGCTCACGGCCTACGTCGCGCTGCAATCGCGCGGGATGCCGCTCGAGGCGCGCATCGAGGGTCCGGCGCGCGCGACCTGGGAGAAGGGCCGCGATCTCTACTTCAAGCGCATCGGCCAGCTCGACATGGCGTGCACCTCGTGCCATGACGTGAGCTGGGGAAAGACGCTCCTCGCCGAGCCCATCAGCCAGGGGCATCCCACCGGCTGGCCCGCGTACCGCCTCGAGTGGCAACGCCCCGGCTCGCTGCAGCGGCGCCTCCGCGCGTGCTTCAACGGCGTGCGCGCCGAGATGCCGCCCTACGATTCGTCCGACCTCGTGGCGCTCGAGCTCTACCTCGCCTGGCGCGGCCAGGGCCTGCCGCTCGAATCCCCGGGCGTCCGCCGCTGAACCGGGGACAGACCACCATTTCCATAGCGCGAAATGGCCGGTTGCGCCCTTTGATAATGGGGGTCTGTCCCCGGTTTGGGGAATAAGTGGCGGACGACGGCTGTCTGCATCGATAATGCGCCCCATGGCTCGCCGCCGCGTGACCGCCTGGATCGCCCTCCTCGGAGTGGCGTGGGCGGCGCTTTGGCCGGTCATCTCCGTCGCGCATGCGCAGGCGGCGGACGAGGCGATGCCGCTCTGCCACATGGCGGGCATGATGGTCGCCCCCGAGGAGACGCCCAACGCACCCTCGGAGCCCGGCGATCACCACGGCGGGACCGGCACGCACTGCCCGCTCTGCATCATGGCGTTCTACGGCGCGTTCCATCGGACGCCGGAGCCGCCGCCCTTCACGTTCTCCACCGGCTTCGTCGCCGTCGAGCCGCACTGCGCGGCGCTCCCGCACGGCCTCGAGGTCCGGCTTCCGGAAAGCCGCGCGCCGCCCGCCTTCGCGCACGGCTGAACCCGTCGTTCCCGTCGAGACGCGATGCGCCGCGCGCACCGCGACGCTCGCATGCGATTTCCGGAATGCAACGAGAGAACAATGAAGAGCTCGATCCGAATCCTCCTGGCCGCCGCCGCGTGCGTGGCGATTCCCGGGACCGCGCTCGCCCACGGCTTCGCGGGCAAGCGCTTCTTCCCCGCGACCCTCGCGACCGACGACCCGTTCGTCGCGGATGAGCTCTCGCTCCCGACACTTGCCCGCCGCAACGTCGCCGGCGACGACGGAGCCCCGGCGGTCGAGCAATCGTCGGCATCGATCGATATCGCCAAGCGCATCACGCCGAACTTCGGTGTCGAGGCGGGGGCGAGCTACCTGCGGCTGAAGAGCGGCGAAGGCACCGTGCGCGGCCTCGACAATTGGGCGGCCGGCGCGAAATACCAGTTCCACAAGGACGACGAGCACGAGAGCATCGCGTCGGTGGGCGTGGACTGGGACATCGGCAACACGGGAGCGAAGCGCGTGGGCGCCGAGAGCTTCAGCAGGGTGACCCCGGCCCTCTTCGTGGGCAAGGGCTTCGGCGACCTGCCGGACGGCGTGCGCTTCCTGAAGCCCTTGGCCGTGACGGGCTCGCTCGGCGTCGCGATGCCGACGCGGAAGAGCACGACGACGGTCGACGAAGACGGCAACCCTTCCGTGGAGCAGCACCCGGACGCGCTCAAGGTGGGGCTCGCGATCGAGTACAGCCTTCCGTACCTGCAGTCGTTCGTGAAGGACGTGGGCCTCCCGGAGCCGTTCAGCCGCCTGATCCCCATCGTCGAGCTCGACCTCGAGAAGCCGTTCGATCGCGGCGGCGGCTCG
>DATAMY010000105.1:0-5999 GCA_036266535.1 Usitatibacter sp.
CGAAGGTGGAGGCGCCGAAGGTCGAGGCGCCGCTTGTGGCGCCCGATGCGGCGCCCAAGGAAGCGCCGTTCGTGGTGCCGCCCCTCATCGACCGCGTGACGCCGCCGGAGCCGGACGTCGAGATGGTGCCGCTCCCGGACGTGCCGATCCCGCCGCAAACGCCGATCGCCACGCCCGCGGAGGAGCCGGCGCCGCAGCTCGCCACGCCGCCGGCGCCCCCGGTAGTCGAGCCGCCTGCGCCATCGCCGCCCGTGGCGGTCGAGCCGCCCGTGGTCGAACGCGCACCGTCCGAGACGCCGAAGATCGAGGTACCGAAGATCGAAGCGCCGGTCGTCCAGCCCATCGTGCCCGCACCGGTGACCGCTCCCGTGCCGCCGCTGCCCGCGCCGATCGAGCGTGCGCCGCTCGAGACGCCGAAGATCGAGGCGCCGCCCCTGCCCGCGCCGGCGCCTGCCGTCGAGCCACCCGTCGAGCTTCCCGCCATTCCGGTGCCGGAGACGCGGAGCGAGTCGCCTCCCGTTGTCGCCGCGCCTCCGGTTCCCGCAGCGCCGGCGGCGCCGGTCGAGTCGGCTCCCCCGGTCCCCTCGAGCGTTCCGGCGGCGCCTCCGCCCGCGGCGGCCACGCCATCGCCCACGCAGCCCGCGTTGCCACCGGAGCCCGCGGCGTCGCCCGGAACGGCGCCGGATCTCGCCCCGGCCCCCCGACGCGGCGGAACGGATTCGCCCTTCAGGCGTGGCGAGCCGCCGCCTGCCGATTACGATCCGACGCGCCCCGCGGCACCCAGCCTGGACCTGGACGCCGTGCGCCGGCGCGCGGGCGAGCTCACGCGCGCGGGCTCCGGCCAGCGCGCGCTGCTGCCGTTCCCGATGCCGCCCGTGCCGCCGAAGAAATCGAAGATGGAAACGGCGATCGAGAACGCGCGGAAGCCCGATTGCCGCACGGCCTACCAGGCGCTCGGCCTCGCGGCCGCGATTCCGCTCATCGCCAACGAATTCGGGGAGGGGACCTGCCGATGGTGAGGGGGATCCGCGCGATCGCCGCGCTCGTGCTGGTCGCGGCCGCCGTGGCCGTCCCCGCGAAGACGCTGCGCTGGTCCGCGCAGACGGACGCCTCCACGCAGGACCCGCACGCGGAGGCCGAGCTCTTCACCAACATCGCGAACCTCATGGTCTACGAGTCGCTCGTGCGCTACGACGAGCATCTGCGCCTCGCGCCGTCGCTCGCGACGGAATGGAAGAGCACGGGGCCGCGGACGTGGGTCTTCAGGCTGCGGCAGGGCGTGAGATTCCAGGACGGAACGCCCTTCACCGCGGACGACGTGGTCTTTTCCTTCGAGCGGGCGAAGACCTCCGGCTCGAGCTTCAAGCTCTACGCCAACCAGGCCGGCACCGCGAAACGCATCGACGACTACACGGTGGAGTTCACGACGCCCGCGCCGAACCCGGTGATGGCCTCCAACGTCACCAACATCCTCATCATGAGCCGCGCCTGGTGCGAGAAGCACCGCACGACGAAGACGCAGGACTTCGCGCATCACGAGGAGACCTATTCGTCGCGGCACGCGATGGGGACGGGCGCGTACATCCTCGTGTCGAGCGAGGCGGGAGTGAAGTCCGTCTACCGGAAGAATCCGGATTGGTGGGGCATCGGCGCGGGCCTCTACACCGGGAACGTCGACGCGATCGAGTTCCGGCCGATCGCCAATCCCTCGACCCGCATCGCGGCGCTCCAGTCGGGCGAGACGGACTTCGTGCTCGATCCGCCGGTGCAGGACGTGCCGAAGCTGCGGACGAACCCCGCGGTGCGCGTGTGGGCCGGCGAGGAGAACCGCGTGATCCTCATCGGCTTCGACCAGGCGCGGGGCGAGCTTCTCTATTCGGACGTGAAGGGACGCAATCCCTTCAAGGACCGGCGCGTGCGCCTGGCGCTCTACCAGTCGATCGACATCGAGGCGCTGCGCCGGCAAGTCATGCGCGGGCTCGCCACGCCGACCGGCATCCCCTTCCCCTCGTTGGCGGACGCGCCCGGCGTGAAGGACGAGCGGCTGCCCTTCGATCCGGCGGCGGCGCGCCGGCTTCTCGCCGAGGCGGGCTACCCGCAGGGTTTCGGCTTCACGCTCCACTGCCCGAACGACCGCTACGTGAACGACGAGAAGATCTGCATCGCGCTGGCGTCCATGTGGGCGAAGGTGGGCGTGCGCGTGTCGGTCGAGACGAGCCCCAAGGCGCTCTATTTCCGCAGGTGCGAGCGCCTCGACGTCTCCGCGTTCATGGTGGGCTGGGGCGGGGCGGCGACCGATCCCATCTTCACGTTGAAGCCGGTGCTCCACGGCCGCGACGCCCAGGGTGCGGGCGACTCCAACTTCGGCGATTTCCGCATCCCGGAGCTCGATGCCCTCTCCGACCGGATCGAGTCCGAGATGGACGCGGGCAAGCGGCAGGATATGATTCGCCAGGCGGTCGCGATCCTCGCGCGCGAGGTTCCGGTGCTGCCGCTCCACCGCCAGGTGATTCCCTGGGCCACGAAGGCCGGGGTCGAGCTCACCCACCGGGCGAACAACACGCCGCTCTTCTACACGATCAGGATGCCATGACCCCTTCCCACGACACCAAGAGCATGGCCGTCTTCTGCGACTTCGAGAACGTGGCACTCGGCGTGCGCGAGGCGAAATACGCGCAGTTCGACATCAGCAAGGTGCTCGAGCGCCTGCTCCTCAAGGGCAGCATCGTCGTGAAGAAGGCCTATTGCGACTGGGAGCGCTACAAGGAGTTCAAGGCGCCCATGCACCAGGCCTCGTTCGAGCTGATCGAGATCCCGCACCTGCGCCAGTCCGGCAAGAACTCGGCGGACATCCGCATGGTGGTCGACGCGCTCGACCTCTGCTACACCAAGTCGCACGTCGACACGTTCGTGATCGTGAGCGGAGACTCGGACTTCTCCCCGCTCGTGAGCAAGCTGCGCGAGAACGACAAGACCGTGATCGGCGTGGGCGTGAAGAAGTCCACCTCGGACCTGCTGGTCGCCGCGTGCGACGAGTTCATCTACTACGACGATCTCGTGCGCGAACAGAAGGCGCGCCGTCCGGCCCGGAAGAAGCCGGCCCCGAAGAGCGCTCCCTCTCCCGGGGGCTCGCCTCGCGGTACGGAGGGAACGGCAGAGAGCCGGGGAGACAATGGCGCGGCGGAAGACAAGCAACAGGAAGCCATCGACCTGGTCCTCGAGACGGTCGAAGCCCTGGCCGACGAGCGCGGCGAGGACGAGACGATCTGGGGCTCGATGGTGAAGCAGACGCTCAAGCGCCGGAAGCCCGGGTTCAACGAGAGCTTCTACGGCTTCCGCTCGTTCAACCAGCTCCTGGAAGAGGCGCGCGCCCGCCACCTGCTCGACCTGGAGCGGGACGAGAAATCGGGCGGCTACGTGGTGCGCGCCGTCCAGGACTGAGGCGAAGGCGCTCCGCTAGCTCGACTTCCGCCCCTGCTCCGCCCGGGCCGCGCCGATCGCGGTCTTCACGTGCTTCCGCTCCTCCGGCGGCGGAAGCACCGCCTTCATGCCGAGGCACTGGATCCAGAGCTCGCGGGTCCAGCCGCGCGAGTGGTAGAGGTGCTCGTCTTCCTGGTCCTCGACCTCGTCATAGGCCTCCTTCAGCGCCTCGACGCCGTCGCCCTTGCCGTTCTGCGCGAGCTGGCCGATCAGCTCCCAGTTCATGTGGTCCTTGGTCTCGGCGAGCGTCACGCACTCGCACGCGACGATCTCGGCCGCGTCCGGGTTGCCGGCCGACTTGGCCTTCTTCATCGCCTCGACGAGCGAATTGCCCATCATCCGGACCACCTCCCGGCCGGGCGTCTGGACGTTGGGATCGATCTCGAGCGCGCCGCAGAGCTCGGTCAGCACGTCCACGTGGTTGCGCGTCTGGCCGAGGTACTTCTGGAACTCCTCCTTGAGGTCGTCGTTCTGGACGCACTGGAGCGCCGTCTCGTACACCTTGATGCCGCCGCGCTCATGCTCGAGGGCTTGCAGCAGCAGCTCGATCACCTGTTCCTGGTTCATGCGCCGTCTCCTGGAGGTTGCCTTGGAACGGGTTGACTCGCCGCCCGAACCGGAGTTTCAGGGGTGGCGCAACGGAGCCAGGGCGGCAGTTATTCCCTCCGGGTGGACATATATTTTGGGATATTTTTCCCAATTTCTCCAGATCCTGGGGTATCTTTGGCGCCGTGCCGGGGGAAGGAAGTCCTCCGGCCCCCCAACGACCCAGGAGATTCCATGAAAAGCCCTCGCAAGACCCTCGCCGCGGCCCTCGCCTTCGCCGGCGTCCTCATCGCGTTCGCCGGAACGGCGTCCGCGCAGGCGACCTACAGCATCGCGCCCGTGGCACCGGGCAACTGCGCGCCGGCCTCGATCAACGACGTTTCCTCCGTCGCCGGCTCCTGCGACGGAACGGCCGTCGTCTGGGTAGGGGGCACGGCGAAGAACCTCGGCCGCCTCGCCGGCGGCACGTTCAGCGACGCGGCGTACATCAATTCCCTGGGCGTCGCGGTAGGCGACGGCGACACCGGCAACGGCCGCCCCCAGAGCTGGGTGACCGCGGCGTCGGGCCTCAACAACTTCTTCCCGAACAACGGCGGCAACACGCACGCCCTCTTCATCGGCGAGAACGGCTACATCGGCGGCTACTACACCAAGAGCCTCTCCGGCGGCGTTTCCGGCTGGCACGGCGCGATCTGGGTGCAGGACCCGAAGGATCCGACGCGCTACCGCGAGACCGACCTCCCGATCCTTCCGGGCGGCGTCAACAGCAAGTTCTCCGGCGCGGTGCCGCAGGCGTTCAACCAGCTGGGCCAGGCCGCCGGCTACGGGCAGAACGACCAGATCGGCCAGCACGCCGTCTTCTGGAACAACGACGCGAAGCACTCGATCGTCGACCTCGGCGTCTTCGGTTCGGACCTGTCCAGCCTGGGCCTGGGCATCAACGACGCGGGCCAGGCGGTAGGTGAAAGCCATCCGCCCTTCGGAAGCCGTCCGATCCTGTGGAACGACGACGCCGCCCATACGGCGATCGAGCTGCCGCTCCTTCCGGGCGACAACTACGGCTCGGCGCACTCGATCAACAACCTGGGCCAGATCCTCGGCACGAGCTCGTACGCGACGCCGGGCACCTGGAACGTCCTTTCCACGCGGAACGTGATCTGGCGCGACGGCGGCGTCTACGACCTGCAGTCGCTCCTCGACCCGGTGACGGGCGCGGGCTGGACGCTCACCTACGTCGCGGGCATGAACAATCTCGGCCAGATCGTGGGCATCGGCCTCGACAACGGCACGTCCGCGGTCTTCGTGATGACCCCGCAGTAGGACGCTTCCCGGGAGTGCAGGGCGCGCCGCGGGAAACCGCGGCGCTTTTTTAAAGGGGCGGGCGCCGCGCGCCCACCTTCGTCTCGCGCTCGAAGGCGTGCGCCATCTGCAGGACGGCGAAGTCCTCGCGATAGCGCCCGACGACCTGCAGCCCCACGGGCAACGGCGGATCGTCGCTCGTGAATCCCGCGGGCACCGAGATCGCCGGGTGGCTCGTGACGGTCACGTAGTAGGCGGTCTTCATCCAGTCGATGTAGGTCGCGAGCTTCACGCCGTTGATCGCGCCGACGTAGGGCTCGGTCGCGGGAAACGGCGGCACCTGGTTCACCGGGAGGCACAGGAACTCGTAGCGCTCCATGAACTCCCGCATGCGGCGGTAGAGGTCCGAGCGGAGCGCCATCGCGCGGCCGATGCGCGGGCCGTCCAGCTTCATGCCCTCCTCGATGTTCCAGACGACCGTGTCCTTCATCCGCGAGCGGTGCTTCGCGAGGAGCGGGCCGTAGCGCTGCGCGAAGGCGAGCGCGCGCAGCACCTGGAACACCTCGTCCGCGCCGCGAAGGTCCGGATGCGCGTCCTCGACGACGCAGCCGAGGGACTCGAAGACGGCGCGCCGGCGCTCGAGCACCGCGGTCACGCGCGCATCGACGGGAAGC
>DATAMY010000106.1:0-4103 GCA_036266535.1 Usitatibacter sp.
TAAGGATATGATGCCCCGCCATGATCCTCTACGATTATTTCCGGTCTTCGGCGGCGTATCGCGTGCGCATCGCGCTGAACCTCAAGGCGATCGCGGCCGAACGCCGCTTCGTCCACCTGCGCAGGGGCGCGCAGCGCGAGGGGGCCTACCTGGGCGTGAATCCGCAGGGCCTCGTGCCTACGTTGCTCGATGGCGGCGCGACCCTCACGCAGTCGCTCGCGATCATCGAGTACCTGGACGAGACGCATCCGTCGCCGCCGCTCCTGCCGTCCAACCCCGTGGACCGCGCCTGGGTGCGTTCCATCGCGCAGGCGATCGCATGCGACATCCACCCCATCGACAACCTGCGCGTGCTGCAATACCTCGAGGGCAACCTAGGCGCCGACGAAGCCAGGCGCAACGATTGGTATGCGCACTGGATCCGCGTGGGCTTCGAAGCGATCGAGAAGCGGCTCGCCGAGCGCTCGGGAAGCTATGCCTTCGGCGACACGCCGGGCCTTGCCGACATCTGCATCGTCCCGCAGGTGGCCAACGCCGGCCGCGTGAAGCTGCCCATGGACCCGTACCCGCGCATCCGCGCGATCAATGCGGCGTGCCTCGCCCATCCCGCGTTCGACGCCGCCCACCCCTCGAAGCAGCCCGACGCTGAGTAGAAAAGAGGCAAAAGGGGGACAGTCCCCCTTCTGGAACTTTCCGGCGGCCTCGCGGCAATAGGGTAAACGAACCCGAACCCATGGCCATGCCCCCGGAGGACCTCCAGCCGGAACGGGCGCTCGTCGAGAGGATGCGGCGCGGCGAGGAAGCCGCCTTCGTCCAGCTCTACCGGCGCCACAGCGACCGCGTGTACCGGCTGGCGCTGCTCTACGGGGGCTCGGCCGCGCTCGCCGCCGACGTGACCCAGGACGCCTTCCTGCATTTCATCTCCCACCCCGACCAGTACGACCCGGCGCGCGGCGCCCTGGGCGCGTGGCTCTGCGGCGTGGCGCGCAACCTCGCCCGCAAGGCCCGCGGCGAGCGCGAGGACGCGACCGACCCCGCCGAACTGGCCGACGACGCGAATCCCCATGAAGCGCAGGTCGAGGCGCGCACGCCGCTCGACACGGTCCTGAGAGCGGAAACCGCAGAGCACGTACGCCGGGCCATCGCCGCCCTCGCGCCCCACTATCGGGACGTCCTCGTGCTCTGCGAGCTCTCGGAGCTTTCGTACGCCGAGGCCGCGCAGATCTGCGGCATCGACATCGGCACCGTGCGCTCGCGCCTTTCGCGCGCCCGCGCGCGGCTTGCCCTCAGCCTCGCGCCCTACGCCGGCGCGAAGGAGGCCGTCTCGTGAAGACAGAAGAAAGCGTCCTCGATCCCGGGCAGGAAACGCTGCTCGACCTCAAGCTCGATGCGTTGCGCGCGGGGCTCGCCGGCGCGCGGGCGCCCGGGGCCCTCGAAGGCAGGCTCGTGGCCCGGTTCCGCAAGGCACGGCCCGGCTCGCACCGCCCGCGCCTCTGGTGGATGCCGCCGCTTGCCCTCGCGGCCACCATCGCGCTCGCGAGCTGGATCCTGCGCGGCCCGGTGCCCGAGGGCGACGGCCTCGTCACCGTCGCGCCGCCGCGCTCCCTGGACGGCGACAGCGACGCTCCTTTCGTCGCATTGCGCCCGCTCGACCGGATCGCGAAGGAAGACGGCGCGCGCATCGTCACCACCGAGTTCCCGCGCGCGCTGCTCGCCGACTGGGGGCTGCCGGTGGCGCCCGACCGCGCCGGGGAGCCCGTGCGCGCGCAGATGCTCTATTCCGCGCGCGGCGAGCCGCTCGCCGTGCGCCTGCTCAACTGACCGAACGAAAAGGATCCTCCATGAAGACGCTTCGCACAGCCGCCCTCATCGCCGCCGCGATCGCGATGCCCGTCCTCGCCGGACCGACCCCCCCCACGCCGGCCGCGATCGACGTCGACTATTACGTCTTCCCGGACGCGGACGACAGGCTCGCCGATGCGCAATCCGCGCAGGACACCGCCCGCGAGTGGCGGGAATACGGGGCGCGGATGCGCGACTGGGCCCACGAGTTCACCGAGGAGCTGCAGGGCTCGCTCGCCATCGCGTTCTCCGACGCCATGGGCCGTGGCTCGGTGGTGAAGGGAGCGCCGTATTCCGCGGAGGCGGTGAGCGAATCGCGCCAGACGCTTTCGGACGGCAACGTGATCAGCCATGAGAACCGCAGCCGGGTCTATCGCGATAGCGAGGGGCGCACGCGCCAGGAAACGTACCGCAAGGGCGAGCTTCGCTCCGTCTACATCAACGATCCCGTCGCGCACGTCTCCTACACGATGCTGCCGCGCTCGAAGGTGGCCGTGGTCTCCAAGGGGCATGAGGAACGCGCACCCCGGGCGCAGCGCGAATCGGGCACGCCCGAGGCGCGGGTCGAGCGCGAGCGCCGCATCGTCGTGGATGCGGACGGCAAGCCAGGCACGCGGGAAGAAGTGCGCGTTCGCGTCGTGCGGGGCGACGACGGAGAGGGCGACCTGCCGCTCCCGCCGGTTGCGCCCCTCCCGCCGGTGATGCCCATTCCTCCGGGCGCCATGGAGGGCCTGCCGCTCGTCGCGCCCTTTCCCGGCGAGCATTCGCTGCATTTCCGCGGACCGCCCGAAGGCGCGCAGCACACGACGAGCAAGCTCGCGGCGAAGGACATCGAGGGCGTGAGGGCCGAAGGGGTCTCCACCGTGTGGACGATTCCCGCGGGGCGGATCGGCAACAAGAATCCGATCAACATCACGCGCGAGACGTGGACCTCCCCGGACCTGCACGTGACGGTGCTCTCGCGCTACAACGATCCGCGCAGCGGCGAGTCGATCTACCGCCTCGCTTCGGTGAAGCGCGCCGAGCCCGCCGCCGACCTCTTCAAGCTCCCCGAGGGATACAAGGTGCGCGAGCGAGGCCACGGAATCGCGCCGCCCGCGGTTCCGATGCCCATTGCGCCAGGCGCCCTGCCCGCCCCGCCGGCGCCCCCCGCCCCGCCGGCGCCGCCCGCCCCGCCGCCGCCCCGCGGGTAGGCGATAATCGACCTTTCCTTCGCGGAGGCTTTGGCATGGGCAAGGGCGACAAGCGCAGCTTCAAGGGCAAGGTGTTCAAGGGCAGCTACGGCAAGACGCGCCCGCGCAAGAAGAAGAAGGCGGTCGCCGCCACGGCGCGCAAGAAATAACGTCAGAAGCGCGAGCCCGGCTCCCCGAGGAACTCGATCTCCTCCGGCGTGCTGGGCCGCCCGAGGGCGGCGTTGCGGTGCGGGAACCGGCCGAAGCGCCGGATGATCGCCTCGTGGCGCCGCGCATAGTCCAGCAGCCCCTTCGTCTCGGGAAATCCGTCGAGGCTCGCCATGCGATCGAGGGCGAGCGCCTGGTCGGCGAGGCTCTCGCTGTGCTCGAAGGGCATGTAGAGGAACTGGCGCTCGACGGGCAGGAGCGTCGCCTCGTCGCCGCGGGCGAGCGCTTCACGGGCGCACTCCCGCGCGTACGCATCCTGCGCGAACGCGCGCGCGTCGTCGCGGAAGAGGTTGCGCGAGAACTGGTCGAGCACGACCACGAGCGCGATCATCGCTTGCGGCGCGGCACGCCACGAGTCGAGCTCCCGCCTCGCCGCCGCATCCATCACGGAGCCGAAGCGGTGCCGGATCTCCTCGTCGAACGCGGGATTCTTCCGGTACCACTCGGCGCGCGCCTTGCCGCGCGCCGCGCCGGCGCCGAACCAGAAGTCGAGGACGTCCTGCGCGTTGGCTGCCATGCACCCCGCGCTAGCGCAGCTTGTACGCCGCGTGGCACGCGACGCAGCGCGCGGTGAGATCGGCAAGGCTCGCCAGCGCCTTGCGATTGTCGCCCGTCGCCCCGGCATCGGCCGCGTCGATCGCGAAGCGGCTCGCGGCCTTGTGCATCTCGAGGCCCATCGCCTGCATGGCGGCCGGCATGTAGCCCGCCACCTCGTGCGCCCCGTGCAGCTCGAGCGAGCTGAGTCCCAGCCTCGATTCGGCGGTTTCGGCGGCCTGGGAGAACGAGCCGCGTGCAAGGTCGTCCTGGAGCAGCCGAAGGGTCTCGAGGTGATCGCGCATGTTGGCGAGCGTGTGGCTGCGG